>CAZTNV010000061.1:0-15095 GCA_964615535.1 uncultured Mycobacteriaceae bacterium
CTCGGCGGTTTCCTTCATCTTCTGCAGGATGAAAGCGCTGATCTGGGACGGTGCGTATTTCTTGCCGTGGACCTCGACCCAGGCGTCGCCATTGTCGCCCTCGACGATATTGTAGGGCACCAGGCTCATGTCTTTGCGGGTCAGCGGATCGTCGAACCGCCGGCCGATCAGGCGCTTGATGGCAAAAATCGTGCCTTCAGGATTGGTGACCGCCTGGCGCTTGGCAGCCTGGCCGACCAGCCGCTCGCCATTGTCGGAAAACGCCACGATCGACGGCGTGGTGCGCATGCCCTCGGCATTCTCGATAACCTTGGCCTGCGCCCCTTCCATGACGGCGACGCAGGAATTGGTCGTGCCGAGATCGATTCCGATCACTTTGCTCATTTGTTCAGGACCTCTTTATATCGTGCGGCAGACACGGTGCGGCCCCGTCGAGAGGCGCCGCCACGATCCCCTTCTGGGTACGATCGTCGCCCGCTCCCGGCGACACTGGATCTGCGGCTGATATAGGCAGGCCGCGCCATTGCTGCAACCGGCCCCGGCACCGGGAGCGCGTCGCTGGGTCGCTTCCGGGGCCGCCATGGTGCGGCGGCAGGCGCCCGCAGATCGGCGATTCGGACGGGACCGGATCATGGTATGCTTGATGATCGGTTGCGGGCATCGACGGATCGCACGCCCGCCGGCGACGGGTCGATCGGGGTTCGGTCCTGCAATGGAAGGTTTGCCATGATCGAAGAGGAGGAAAGGGCGCTGTTCGAGAGCTACAGCCGGGGCGAGATGACCCGGACCGAGCTGGAACGCCGCCTGGGCCGCGACCTGGATTTCGCCGACGCGCTTCTGAAGCTGCGGGCGTACGGCCTGCCGCTGCCGCACCCGCCCAGCGACCCCAACTCGCCCGGCGTCCAGTTGATCCGCCGGCTCGCCAGCCGGGACACCCGTTCCAACACCGAGGGCCGGTAGCATCGTCACCGGGTTTCCGGCCGCAAGTCCTTGGGGTTGGAGGCTTTCGATCGGTGGCGGGGGAGCGTGGCGGACCGTCAGCGGGCGTCCTGCGGCAGCCAGGGGCGCCGGACCCAGCCCCGCGCCAGGGCCCAGCCGACGACGAAGCCGCCGATATGGGCCTGCCATGCCACCTGCGCGTTGACCTCGAAGAGTGCCGGGCCGAACAGGCCGAACACCAGATTCAGCACGAACATCACCGCGACGAAGCTGAGCGCGAAACGGCGCCGCTGCTGCCGGGGATCGGCCAGCAGGATGGCCACGACCCCGCCCATGCAGCCCGACACCGCGCCCGAGGCGCCGTGCATCAGGACCCGCTCGCCCCAATCCGCCGCGATCTGCACCACCGCGCCGCCGGCCGCGCTGGCCGCCAGCAGAAGCAGGAACCGGGGCGGCCCGAACAGCCGCTCGCACACGCTGCCGAACGCCAGCAGAAAGCCGGCGTTCATCAGGAAATGAACCGGCTCGACATGGATCAGCGCATGGGTGACCAGCGAGGCGGCGACCGGCAGCGTCTCGATGCGGACCGGATCGGCCAGGATCGCGGCGATCCGCGACGGCACCACGCTGAGGAAATGAAGCGCGACATGGCTCCACAGTTCGGGCCCCAGCCACAGGGCCAGAAAAATGGTCCCGATCACGAGCACCGACCCCATCGTGACCGGTGGGGCGTTGAGCATCGGCTCACGGTGGGGTGGGCTCACCTGAGGGTCCTTCGGTCGGCGGCGGTCAGTCGTGCAGCACGATGGTGTTGCCTTCCGACTCCTTGAACAGCGCCATGGTGCCGCCCCAGGGCTGCCGCTCCGGCGGCTGGACGAACTCCACGCCGCGCTCGGTCAGCATTTCGCAGGTCTTGCGGATGTCCGGCGAGGTGAACCCGACCGGGGCCAGCGATCCGACCCGGCTTTCCATCCCCGGCGGGGTGAAAAGCACGACATGGGTCGGCCCGTCGGCGGTGGCAAGCTCGATCCAGCGGCCCCTGTCGCCCATCGGGTCGTTGCGCACCACCGAAAAGCCGAGCTTTTCGGTATAGAACTTCGAGGCACGGTCCTGATCGCCGACATGGATCGTGGCGATCTGCACCTGACTGATCATGGGGCGTCTCCCGAGGTTCCGGTTGTGCCCGGACGGCGGATTGACGGCCGCCGGGATCGCTTCGCATTCACAAAGCGGAAGTGTCAGAGTAGGCGCCGATGATCGTCTCCGCCAGCTATCGCACGGACATCCCGGCCTTCTACGGCGCCTGGTTCCTGAACCGGCTGGCCGCGGGCCACTGCATGGTCGCCAATCCCTATGGCGGGCGGCCCTACCGGGTGGCGCTGGCCGGGCCGGGGGTCGACGGCTTCGTGTTCTGGACGCGCAATGCCGGACCGTTCCTGGATGCGCTGGATCGGGTGGCGCAGAGCAAGCCGTTCGTGGTGCAGTTCACCGTCACCGGCTATCCGCGCGCGCTCGACCGCTCGGTGACCGATGCCGAGCGGGCGGTCGCGCAGATCCGCCGGATCGCCGCGGTCCACGGCCCGCGTGCGGTGGTCTGGCGCTACGACCCGGTGCTGATCACCGGGCTGACGCCGCCCGACTGGCACCGTGCCGCCTTCGCCCGGCTGGCCGTGGACCTGGCCGGTGCGGTGGACGAGGTGGTGGTGTCGTTCGCCAACATCTACCGCAAGACCGCCCGCAACCTGGCCGAAGCGGCGCGCCGCCACGGCTTCGACTGGCGCGACCCGGATGTGGCGGAGAAGCATGCGCTGCTCTCGACACTGGCCGAAATCGCGGCCGGGCACGGGATGATGCTGGCGCCCTGCACCCAGCCGGCGCTGGCGCTACCCGGCACAAGGCCGGCGCGCTGCGTCGATGCGGCGCGGCTGTCGGACATCGCGGCCGAACGGTTTCCGGGCGCGGCGGCGATCCGGGCCCGGACCAAGGGCAACCGGCCCGGCTGCCTGTGCGACGAAAGCCGCGACATCGGCGCCTACGACACCTGCCCGCATGGCTGCGTCTACTGCTACGCCGTGCGCAGCCGCGACGCCGCGCAAGCCGCCCTGCGCCGGCATGATCCGGCGGGGGAATTCCTGCTGCCGCCGGCCGGGGCGGGGCCGGGAGATGCAGACGGGCGATTGCCGTAAGGCCGGCCTGCCGCCGTCAGAAATCCAGGTCGGCGTAGTGCCGGGCCGGGGGGATGCCGGGAATGTGGTCGGCCAGGAGGCTGCGGAAGCTGGGGCGGGACTTGATCCGGGCGTACCAGTCGCGGGCCGCGGGGTGGTCGTCCCACGGCACGTTGCCGAGATAATCTACCACCGATAGATGCGCGCCGGCCGCGATGTCGGCCAGGCTGATCACGTCCCCGGCCAGCCAGTTGCGGTGTTCGGCCAGGAAGCCGACATAGTCGAGATGGTAATGGATATTGTTCAGCCCGGCGCGGATCGCGTCGGAATTGGGCTGGCCGTGCTTGAGGAAACGCTTCATCACCTTTTCGCCGACCAGATTGTCGGTCACCTCGCGGGCGAACCGACCGTCGAACCAGACCAGCAGCCGCCGCGTCTCCGCCCGGTCGATCGGGGTCGCCCCGAGCAGCGGCACCTCGGGATAGGTCTCTTCCAGATACTCGCAGATCACCCAGGCCTCGGTCAGCACCAGGTTGTCGGGCTCGATCAGCACCGGCACGTCGCCGCTCGGGCTGAGGGCCAGGAATTCCTGCCGCCGTTCCCAGATCTTTTCGACCTTGAGCTGAACCTCGAGGCGCTTCTCGGCCAGCGCGAGCCGGATGATGCGGCACGGCGCCGACAGCCAGAGATGAAAGAGCGTTCGCATTGCGGCCGGCACTGTACCCCACTCCCGTGGCCGGCTGTAGGGGGTGCGGTCGTCATCCATCGTGGTTCTTTCCCAAAAGAACGGTCCAGGGTTCAGCGTCTTGCAGCCGGTGCTGGCAGGATTACCGCCTGCCGCACCGAAGCACATAAAGACGGACCCGCCGGGGCCTCGCGCAGGGAGCATAATACATGGGCTTCGGGCGTGGAGGGATAGCCGGAGTGCAATCTTATCGCGATCGCCCGCCGGGACCCGCCGCGACTCGGCGGAACCCCGAGCGGGGCAGGGTTCGAGGGCCGAAACCCGGCGGTCGACCGCCGTCCGGTCGCCGGGCCGTCAGGTCCTCGGGCCGTCAGGTCCCCGGCAGGTCCGCCGGCTCGCCGCCCAGCGACCGGATCAGCGCACCGACCTCCTCGGCCGCGGCGGCCAGTGCGACCGGGTCGGTGCCGCGCAGGACCAGGCTGGTGGCGATCATGCCGGCCCGGAAATAGGGGTAGCTGCCGATCGCCACCGCGGCATGCCGCTGCTGGATCGCGGTCAGCCCTTCGGCCAGCGTCCCTTCGGCCAGGGCGCAGGTGATCGTGCGCGAGCGCACCGGGGTGCCGCCGGCCAGGCCGGGCGCCAGGCCGTCGACCATCGCCTGCAGGATCACCGGCACGCCGGCCAGCACGAACACGTTTTCGATCCGGAAGCCCGGTGCCGCGCTGATCGGATTGTCGATCGGATCGGCACCTTCGGGCATCTCGGTCATGCGCAGCCGCGCGGCGTTGAGCTGGCCCGGCGGATAGTAGGCCTCCAGCCGGCGCACCGCCTCGGGATGGCGGACCAGGGGGCGGCCGAACGCCTTGGCGATGCTGGCCGCGGTGATGTCGTCATGGGTCGGGCCGATGCCGCCCGAGGTGAACACGTAGTCGTAGCGCCGGCGCAGCGCATCGACTGCGGCGACGATTTCCGCCTCGTCGTCCGGCACCACCCGCGCTTCCCGCAGGCGGATGCCATGCTCGTTGAGCCGGCCCGCCAGGAACGGCAGATTGGCGTCGCGGGTGCGGCCGGACAGGATTTCGTCGCCGATCACCAGCAGCGCGGCGGTGACGATGATCTCGGAGGGCATGGCGGCTGGTTTCCGGGGATGGCATCCGGTAAATCGGAAGGCGGCAGCATAGTCGCTCTCCGATCACTGCGGAAGGGCGGCGGCAGGCGGAGTCCGGCCCGGCTCTCGCGACCGCAGGGCGGAGTGCTATATCTGATCGAGCGGCGATCTCCGGCACGCGGTTCTGACGCGGCTATCGGAATCGCGGTATCGTCGAACCAGCGGAAGAAAGTCGGTTGGAGCAGACCTTGGAAAACGCAGTGGAGGCCGCCCGCATCCCGCTCTACGGGCCCGAAGCCTTCGAGGGCATGCGCCGGGCCGGGCTTCTGGCGGCGGCCACACTCGATTACATCACGCCGTTCGTGCAGCCGGGGGTGACCACGGCGGAACTTGATGTACTGTGCGAAACCTATATGCGCGACCATGGCGCGGTGCCGGCCCCGCTCGGCTATCGCGGCTATCCCAAGGCGACCTGCATTTCGCTTAATCATGTGGTGTGTCATGGCATTCCCGGCGAGCGGCGGTTGCACGACGGGGACATTCTCAACATCGACGTCACGGTGATCCTCGACGGCTGGTTCGGTGATACCAGCCGGATGTTCTTTGCCGGCGACCGGATCAGCCTGAAAGCGCGGCGGCTGGTCGAGGTGACCTACGACGCGATGATGCGCGGCATTGCGGCGGTGCGGCCGGGCGCCACGGTGGGCGATATCGGTCACGCCATCCAGAGTTTCGTGGAGGCCCAGCGCTTTTCGGTGGTGCGGGATTTCTGCGGCCACGGGCTGGGGCAGGTGTTCCATGCGCCGCCCAGCATCCTGCATTTCGGCAGCCCCGGCGAGGGGCCGGTGCTGCAGGAGGGCATGCTGTTCACCATCGAGCCGATGATCAATGCCGGCCGTTACGAGGTGAAGATCCTGTCCGACGGCTGGACCGCGGTGACCCGCGACAAGAGCCTGTCGGCCCAGTTCGAGCATTCGATCGGGGTCACCGCGGAGGGTGCGGAAATTTTTACGCCGTCCCCCGCCGGCTACACCCGGCCGCCCTACCCGGTGCGGTGACGGCCTCCGATCCCGGCAAGGCCGGCGGACCGCGCTGCGCCGACGCCATCATCTTCCCAATCGCTGTTTTCCAGATCGCTGTCTGGCCGAGGTGTCCCATGCGTCTGCCCGATCACAAGACCAGGATCGTCTGCACCATCGGTCCGGCCTCGCGGTCGCCCGAAACGTTACGGCAGATCATCGAGGCGGGGATGAGCGTGGCGCGGCTCAATTTCGCGCATGGCGATTTCCCCGACCATGGCCGGGTGATCGAATCGATCCGCGCCGCGGCGAAGGCTGCCGGCCGGCGGGTCGCGATCATGGCCGATCTGCCCGGTCCCAAGATGCGCATCGGCAGGCTGGCCGGCGGCCGGGTCGAGCTGGAGCGCGGCCAGCCCTTCACCCTGCTTGCCGGAGAGACCATCGAGGGCGATGCCCGCCGCGCCGGGGTCAGCTTCGAGGGGCTGGCGCGGGCGGTGGCGCCGGGCGATGCGGTGTTCCTCAGCGACGGCATGATCCAACTCGATGTCGAGCGGGTGGCGGGAGAGGCGGTCGAGTGCCGGGTGCGGGTCGGCGGCACGCTGCTGTCGAACAAGGGGGTCAATCTGCCGGGCATCGATCTCGGCATCAGCGCCTTCACGCCGCGCGACCGCGAATGCCTGGCCTTCGCGCTGGAGCAGGGGCTGGATGCGGTCAGCCAATCCTTCGTCCTGGGGCCGGACGATATTATGGCGGTACGCGCCGCCGCCGCCGCGCTGGGCCATGATCCCTTCGTGATCGCCAAGATCGAGCGTTCGGGTGCCCTGCCGCGGATCGACGCGATTCTGGAGGCGGCCGACGGCATCATGGTCGCGCGCGGCGATCTGGGCGTGGAGATCCCGATCGAGCAGATCGCCGTGGTGCAGAAGCGGCTGATCCGGGCGGCCAATCTGCGCGGCAAGCCGGTCATCACCGCGACCCAGATGCTGGAATCCATGGTATCCAACCGCCGCCCGACCCGCGCCGAGGCGACCGACGTCGCCAACGCCATTCTCGACGGCACCGATTGCGTGATGGTGTCGGAGGAATCGGCGATAGGCGCCTATCCGGTGGATGCCGTGGCCATGCTCGCCCGCATCGCCGCGTCCACCGAGCCGGCCCGCAGCACCCGGCCGGTGCGCGAGGCGATCGCCGCCATTCCCGACTGGAGCGGTGCGACCATCGAGGACCTGATCGCGCTCGCCGTGTTCGATACGATCGAGCGGAGGGTTCCGGCCGCGGTGGTCGCGCCGACCGAAAGCGGCGCCACCGCCCGAAGTATCGCCCGGTTCCGCCTGCCGGTGTGGATCGCCGCGGTCAGCCCCCACGAGACGGCCTGCCAGCGGCTCCAGTTCAGCTATGGCGTCGCGCCGATCCACGAGGCCGAGGAGCCGGCCGATTGGGCCGGCTATATCCGGAGCTGGCTGGACCGGGCCGGGCTGAAGCCCGGCCTCGTGGTGTTGACCGACCGCTCGATCCGCGGCCGGCCGGGCGGCACCAACCGGATGGAAATGATCGATCTGGTGCCGGCCGGCGAGACGATCGCATCAGGGGAGTCCCCGTGACCCGATCCGTCCCGCCCGGTTGAAAGTGCCGCTAACGCTTTTTCCATGATTGCTCGCCAACCATCCGCGATGGGTGGTCACGAGCGCATGGATTGACGGGAGCCGGCATTGGATCAGGGTCTGGGCGGCTCACCCGACGAGGCGGTACGGCTGCTTGACGAGGTCGAACGTCTGGCCCGGCTCGGGCATTGGCGGTGGACGATCCAGGCCGACCGTCATGAATGGTCGGCCGAAGCGTGCCGCATCTTCGGGCTCGGTCGGGCCGAAACCGGTTCGGCCGGGGCGGGGCCGACCCTGGATGCCGCGCTGGCCCTGGTCCACCCCGATGATCGCGCCATCACCTCGGCCTGCATCAAGCTGGCGGTTGAGACACGCAAGGGTTGTGAGCTGACCCTGCGCGTGATCCATCCGGAGGATGGGCTGCGCCATGTCGTGTTCCGCGCCCGCTGCGTGCTGGACGATCACGGCACCGTTGCCGGCCTGAGCGGCACGGCGCAGGACGTCAGCGATCGGATGGCGGCGGCGAGCGCGCTGGCCGCCAGCGAGCAGCGCTTCCGGCACCTGATCGACGTTCTGCCCGATACCGTGCTGATCCACGATGCCGCCGGCCGAGTCCTGGATCACAACCGCCGGGCCTGCGACGGTCTGGGCTATGGCGCCGACGAGCTGACCGCCCTGACCCTCGACGACCTCGACGGCAATGACGGGACGGCGGCGCCCGCCCCCGACCGCCGCTTCCGGCGCAAGGACGGGACGGTGTTCCCGGTCGAGCTGCGCCGCTTCGCGCTGGGCGACGACGTGCCGGACCGGCTGGTCACGCTGGCCCGCGACGTGTCGCAGGACCGCGCGGCCGAAGCCGCCCTGGAATCCAACCGCGGCTTTCAGGAGGTGCTGCTCGATACCATTCCGAGCCCGATCTACTGGAAGGGACCGGACGGCCGCTATCGCGGCTGCAACCGGGCCTTCGCCGCCGCCGCCGGACTGGCCCGGCCGGACGTGCTGGGCCGCACGGCGTTCGACCTGGCGCCGCACAATCTGGCCGATCTCGACCAGCGCTCGGACGAGGCGCTGCTCGCCGGGCGGCGCGCCCAGGTCTATGAGAGTCATTTCCGGTATGCCGATGGCAGCGTGCGCGAGGCGCTGATCTCCAAGGCCGCGGTCCCCGACCCGCAGGACGGCCAGCCGATCATCGTCGGCGCGGTGGTCGATATCGGCCCGCTCAAGCAGAGCGAGCAGGCCCTGCGCGCCAGCGAGAAGCGCCTGCGCCACCTGCTGGAAACCACGCCGGTGGGCGTTGCGGTCATCGCCGTGGCGGATGGCCGCGTCCTGACGGTGAACGAGCGGCTGGTGCAGATGCTGGCGGTGCCGCGCGCCCGGCTGCTGGCCGGCCCGGCCCAGTCGCTCTATGCCGCGCCCGGCACGCACGACCACGTCATGCGCCAGATCCGCTCGGGCGGCCCGATCGAGGACAGCGAGGTGCAACTGGCGCGGGCCGACGGGTCGCCGATCTGGGCGCTGATGTCGGCCGAGACCGGCGTGTTCGAGGATCAGGACGCGCTGATCGCCTGGTTTTACGACATTACCGCGCGCAAGCGTGCCGAGGAGGCGCTGGACAAGGCCGAAAGCACCCTGCTCGACATCCTGGAGGCCAGCCCGGTGGCGGTCGGCATTCTCCATGAGGACGGCCGGCCGCTCTACTGGAACCAGTTGTTCTTCGCGATCGGCGCGCAACGGCCGGACAGCTTTCGCGGTGCGGGGTTCCGGGTGCTGTTCCGCGACGAGGCCGAATTCGACCGGCTGCGGGCACAGCTCGATCGCGACGGTCATGTGCTCAATGCCGAGGTCGAACTGGTCAGCGCCGAGGGTGAGCCGAACTGGGCACTGGTCACCATGCGCAGCATGAGTTTCGAAAACCAGCCGGCGATCCTGATCTGGGTCTACGACATCACCCGCCAGAAGCTCCAGGAGGCCGCGCTGGCCCAGGCGCGCCATGACGCCGAGGCCGGCAGCCGCGCCAAATCCGCCTTTCTGGCGACGATGAGCCACGAGATCCGCACGCCGATGAACGGCGTCGTGACCATGTCGGAGCTGCTCGCCCGTACCGCGCTGACTCTGGAGCAGCAGGACATGAACGCGGTGATCCGCGATTCCGCCCTGTGCCTGCTGACCATCATCGAGGACATCCTCGATTTTTCGAAGATCGAGTCCGGCCAGTTCCGGCTCGACTCGATCGATTTCTCGCTGGCCCAGATCGTCGAAGGCGTGATCGACCTGATCGCGCCGCGGACCGCGGAGAGCGGCCTGGAGCTGGTCCATGTGGTCGATCCGGCACTGCCCGACCATCTGTGCGGCGATCCCCACCGGCTGCGCCAGATCCTGGTCAATCTGGTCGGCAATGCCGCCAAGTTCACCGAGGCCGGCGGCATTCTGGTCGAGGTCGAGGGCGTCCTCGAAAACCCGGAGCGGGTCGCCCTGCGCTTCGCGATCACCGATACCGGGATCGGCATTCCCGAGGACAAGCAGAAGCAGCTTTTCCAGCCCTTCGTGCAGGCCGACGATTCGACCATGCGCAAATTCGGCGGCACCGGTCTGGGCCTGTCGATCTGTCGGGCGCTGGTGCAATTGATGGGCGGCGAGATCGGCCTGTCCAGCGTGCCGGACCGGGGCTCGACCTTCTGGTTCACCGTGCCGATGATCGTCAAGGAAGAGCGCCGTCAGCGAGCCGAGGTCGACCTGTCGGGCAAGCGCGTGCTGGTGGCCTGCCCTTCGGCGCTCCTGGCCGACGGCCTGTGCCGTGTCCTGGCCTCGGTCGGCGCGCAAACGGTCGTCGCCGCGGCCGGCGACCGGGCCGTGCAGGTGCTGGACGAGGCCGGGAAGGCGGGGCCGGCAATCGATGTCATGGTGATCGACAGCCGGCTCGACCTGCCATCGGGGCCGCCGCGGCCGGTGCCCGCGGTGCGCATCCTGCCGCACGCCCGCAGCACCGAGATTCGCGCCATCGAGGTCGATCCGGAAGCCGCGACCGTGGTCCGCCCGGTCAAGCGCGATCCCCTGATGCATGCCGTCGCGGTGGCCGCCGGCTGTCCGCTGCCGGCCCGCTATGGCGGCCCCAGGCGGCGTGCCGGCGAGGATGTGGCCGTGTCCGGCGTGCTCAACCGCATCGCGCCGGATCGTGCCGAGGCGTTGGCTGCCGGCGCGCTCATCCTGGTCGCCGAAGACAATCCGACCAACCAGAATGTCATCCGGCTGTTGATGGCCAATCTCGGCTACGCCGCCGATCTGGCCGGCGACGGTCGCGAAGCCTGGCACATGCTGCAGGAGCGGACCTATGGGCTGCTGCTGACCGATTGCCACATGCCGGATGTCGACGGCTACGAGTTGACCGCGATGATCCGCCGGGCCGAGGCCGGCGGCGGTGCGCATCTGCCGATCATCGCGCTCACCGCCGACGCCCTGCCCGGCACCGGCCGGCACTGCCTGGATGCCGGGATGGACGATTATCTGGTCAAGCCGGTGGCGATGGACGTGCTCGACCGCGCCATCCAGCACTGGCTGCCGCAGGCCGCCGGGCTGCGCCGGAGCGCCGGAGCGCCGCCCGAAACCGCATCCGCACCTGCGCCGCCCGAGACGGTCGCCGAGCTGCCGCATGAGAGCCTCTCAGCCTCCCGATCCATCACGACCGGACCGGACGATGCGATGCCCATCCTGGATCTGGCCTATTTCCGCGAGCTGCTGGGCGGGGCCGACGAGATGATTCCGCCCATGCTCGACACCTATCTTGAAACCACGCGGACCGACCTCGAAACCCTGGACCATGCCCTGGATCGCGGCGATCTGGCGGTGGCGCGCAAGGCGGCACATGCCGTGGCCGGCGCCTCGGATACCGCCGGGGCGAAGCGGCTGGCGCGGCTGGTCGGCGGTATCGAAAAGGCGATCGTGGCCAGGGATCTCGCCGCCGCCATCACCGCCCGCGACGCCATCCCCTCGGCCCTGGCCGCGGTCGCGCACGCGGTCGAGGCCCTGCGCGGCAGTGACGGCTGACCACCGATGGCCGCGGCGGGCCGCCGCTCAGGCATGCAGCAGGACGAAATCCACCCGTTCCTTCAAGGATTTGAGGTTCGGCGGCTTGAGCACGAAGGCGTTGACCCCGAGCGCCTTGGCGCGCTTGACGAGGTCGGCTTCGGCGTGGCGGGTGAGAAAGATCACCGGAATGGCGGCGTGCTGGGAATCGGGCCGCTCCCGCAGGCCTTGCAGAAATCCGATGCCGTCCACCGGCTCCATCTCGATGTCGCAGACCACCAGATCGGGGTGGAACCGCTCCACCGCCTTCAAGCCGGTGGCGCCGTCCTCGGCATGGCTGATCTCGCTGAAGCCGATCTGGCGCAGGAGCTGGGTAACCACGTTGCGGATGAACGGCTGGTCGTCGATGACCAGAACCTTGATGTCCTTGTAACTCGGATTCGGCATGAGGAAGTCGCCCCGTTCAGCGGCGCAGCCCGGTAACGCCGCGCAGATCGACCTCGGTCAGGTCGGTGTCGCGCAGATCGGCGCCGGTGAGATCGGCATCGAGCAGCGAGGCCCGCCGCAGATCGGCCCCGCGCAGATCGGCATACCGCAAATTGGTACCGGCCAGGTTAACTTCCTGAAGATTGGCATTGCGCAGCACGGCGCGCTCCAGCTTGGTGTCGCTGAGATTGGTCGGCCAGTTGCGGATGGTGCCGGCGACCAGGGCGATCGACCCGAAATTGGCCGAGGTGAAGTTGGCACCCGACAGGTTGGCGCCCTGAAGATTGGCGCCGCGCAGATCGGCATCGCTGAAATCGGTTTCGATTGCCAGGACTGTGCGCATGCTGCTCATGTTCAGCTTCGCGCTGGCGAAATCGGCATAGTTGAGGGTCGCCAGATCGAGCACCGCCGCCGACAGGTTGACGTTGCGCAGGCCGGCATTCTCCAGCTTGACCCGCGACAGATCGGCCTGCGTTCCCTCCGCGCCCAGGGAATCGATCCAGCGAAAATGCTCGTCGATGATGTCCTGGATCGATCGTTCCAGAAAGCTGAGATGGCGCGAGGTGATCATGCCGCCGGTTTTGGCCTTGGCCAGTTCCGCCTCCCCGACATGCGCCGCGGTCAGATCGGCATCCTCGAAGATGGTGTCGTCCAGAATGGCGCCGCTCAGCACGGCACCGTGCAGCACGCAGCCCGACAGGTTGGCGCCGCTGAGATCGGCGCCGGTGAAGATGGCCCCGCGCAGATCGGAGCCGGCCAGATCGGCGCGGGTCAGCTTGGCCCGGTTGAGGTTGGCATTGACCAGTTGGGTGCCCCGGCCGAGCGCCTGACCCAGCCGCGCACCGGTCAGGTCGGCATGGTTGAACCGCGCGCCGCTGATCTCCGTCTCGCTGTGGCGGATCGCGACATAGGTTCCGTCGCTGTTCATTTTCAGAATGTAGCCTTCGCGAATATCGGCATATTTCAGATTGGCGCCCTGCAGATTGGTCGAATTGAGACTGACGCCGCGCAGGTCGGCACGTTCCAGATTGCAGTCCTGCAAATTGGCATGGCGCAGATTGGCGCCGAAGAAATTGGCGCTCTGCAGATTCGCGCTCTGGAAATTTGTGCGTTCGAAATTCCCGCCGATGAACTCGCAATCGCCGAACTGACGATTGGACAGGTCGAGGCCGGAGGCGTCCTTGAACAGCAGCGAGAATCGCCGGCCGCCCGTCTGGCTGCGAATGAATCGAAGATGCTGGGCGAAGCGCTGATCGATTTCCTGCTGGCTGATGCGGGTCAGGTCGATGTCGTTGACGATCTTCATGCCCGGTGCGGCCTGGCCAGAGATAAGGACGGTGACGGGCAGGACCCGCATGCGAAGGGCCACGCCATCCTAGGCGACGCTGTGGCGGCCCCCTTGAAGAGATCCGGCGGCTCGAACCGTGGATCAACTGATAGGAGGTTATCCAATCATGCGGTGCAAGTGCAATGATCTCTCCCGAAACGCAGAGTGCGACCGCCATTGCGGCTGCCGGCTGCGGCGGTCGGCCGGTTCGCACCACCGCGACTCGGCACGATCCCGCACAGCGCAACGGCCCGCGCCCGCGCCGACCGGCGGGGCATCGGTCCGCCCGCCCGCCTAGAACCTGAAGCGGCGCAGGATGGTCAGGGAGGATAGGGCACCGACCAGCTTGCGCTCCGGCCCCGATACCACGGGAATGCGAAGATGCCCCTCGCCCAGCACCTTGAGTGCCTCGGACAGCGGCGTTTCCGGTTCGACCACCGGCACCTCGCGATGGACGAACTCGCCGACCTTCCGGTGGAGATGCGGCATCAGCCGGTTGTCGACGTCTTCGGCGGTCTCGATGTCTTCGTCGCCGGGCTTGGCCGGCTGCGGCGGCAGCAGCATCTTGGAGAACATGAACGACGTGATCTCGCCGACGAAGTTGCCGCTATCATCGACCACCAGCAAATCCTGCATGTGCTTTTTCACCATCATCGCCACGGCTTGAGACAGCGGTGCGGTGTCATGGATCGATGTCGGCGAAGTCATCATGTAGTGTTTGCACTTCATGATTGGATGTCCTTCTAGCTAGCTGGTCAGATCGGGCGGCCGGGCGGCGGGATGCTGCCGATGGCGGGAACGGGGGCGCTTCCGGTGGCCCGGAAGCGCCCTCGCGGGCGCCCCCAAGACGTCCATAGTCCGACAGACGCGGAACCGTTGCAACGACGACGGAAGGCCGAGCGTCGACTCCGGTCGTATTGCATCAATCCCGCGCAGTCGTGTCATGAATGCTGCACAGCGATCAACCTTTTTGAGCTAGTGTCGCGTCGCCTGGCGGTTCCCAGGGTCTCTCGATGATCTCCAGCTCCGCGAGGTTTGCCGTTCGAATCCGCGGTTGCGGCCGGTCGGCGATGTCTCGACCGGACGAAATCGAACCTCTGGAGAGCCGAAGGCATGAAGTTTGCAGTCGTCGCTCGCTGCGCCGGCCGGGGCCGGCCGGCGTGGCGTCGTTCCGATCAAGAGAGGGCGCCGATCGCAGGCGATCCGTGGAGGATGGTATGGCAGTGGGCATAATATCGCTGGTGGCGGCCCTGATCGGGCTGGCCATGGCGGCGATGCTGTACAGAGGCATAGTCCGGCGATCGACCGGCGACGAGCTGATGACCTCGATCGCCGCCGAAATCCAGCTCGGCGCGATGACCTATTTGCGCGCGCAGTACATCAAGATCGGCATTTTTGCCCTGGTGATCGCGACGCTGCTCTCGGTCTCGGAGCAGCACGGCTTCGGCACCAGCATGGCGTTCCTGCTGGGCGCTCTGGCCTCGGCCCTGGCCGGGTTCATCGGCATGCGGTCGGCGACCAAGGCGAACGTGCGCACCACCGCCGCGGCGCGCGACAGCGGCGCCGGTCAGGCCCTGCTGGTCGCCTTCGACGGCGGCGCGGTGATGGGCCTGGCGGTGGCGGCGTTCGGCCTGCTCGGCCTGGGGATCATGTTCATCCCGCTGGCCGACCAGTTCGCGATCGATGCGAATTCGGTCTCGGTGATCTGGGGCTTCTCGATGGGCGCCTCGTCGATCGCGCTGTTC
>CAZTNV010000062.1:0-15089 GCA_964615535.1 uncultured Mycobacteriaceae bacterium
TGCCGGTGGGCGACAGTGGACCGCTGCTCGACCCGCCGACCGCCGACGTCACCGCGCGCTGCATCGGCTTTCTGGCCCAGATCGGCTACGGCCGCGACCATCCGGTGGTGGCGCGCGGCCTGGATTGGCTGCGCCGCGAGCAGGAACCGGACGGCTCGTGGTTCGGCCGCTGGGGCACCAACTACATCTACGGCACATGGTCGGTGCTGTGCGCGTTCAACGCGGTCGGCGAGGACCCGTCGGCCCCGCATATCCGCCGGGCGGTGGAGTATCTTCTGGCGCGGCAGCAGCCGGATGGCGGCTGGGGCGAGGATTGCGCCAGCTACTGGACCGAGCGCAAGGCCGAGGTCAAGGCGAGCACGCCCTCGCAGACCGCCTGGGCGCTGCTCGGCCTGATGGCGGCGGGCGAGGTGGCGAGCGACTCGGTCCGCCGCGGCGCCGCCTATCTGGAGGACGCGCCGCGCACCGGTGCGAAATGGGACGAGAGCCTGTACACCGCGGTCGGGTTTCCGCGGGTGTTCTATTTGCGATATCATGGCTACAGCGCGTATTTCCCTTTATGGGCGCTGGCCCGTTACCGCTCGCTGATGCGGCGAAACGATCGTTCGATTCCGTATGGAATTTGACGGGCGCCGGCCGGGTTTCGTCTGCGGCATGGCGGCGGAGGCGCGCTGCCTGCCCGAATCCGAAGCCATGGTGGTGTGCGCGGGCGGCGATCCGGCACGGGCGCAGGCCGGGGCGGCCGATCTCGTGGCCCGCGGCGCCACGGCGCTGGTCAGCTTCGGGCTGGCCGGCGGGCTCGATCCGCGGCTCGGTCCGGGCGATCTGGTGCTGGCGGAGGCGGTCATCCTGCCCGGCGGCGGGCGGATCGAAACCGACCGGGCCTGGCACCAGAGCGCAACCGCCGCTGCATCCCTGGCCGGTTCGCAGGGCGGCCCGGTGATCGTCAGTACGGCGGCGCTGGCCGGCAGCAATCGGGCGGTGGTCTCGGCTGCGGCGAAGCGCCTTCTGTTCGAAAGCACCGGCGCGGTCGCGGTCGATATGGAAAGCCATGGCGTCGCGGCGGCGGCGCAGGCGGCCGGCGTGCCGTTTCTGATCGTGCGGGCGGTCGCCGATCCCGCCGCGCGCGGCATACCGGCCCTGGCCCTGGCCGGTCTGGGACCCGACGGCAGCCTGCGGCCCGGCCGGGTGGTGCCGGGTCTGCTCCGCCGGCCCTGGCATCTGGCGGCGCTGCTGCGGCTGGCGGCGGACAGCCGGGCCGGTCTGAAAACCCTGCGCCGGGTCGCGGCGCCGCTGTTCAGGCCGATGCCCGGGCCGCCCGGGCGGCCCGCTTGACCCGATACATGTCGCGGTCGGCGCGATCGATCAGCTCCTTCATGGTGCCGATCTCGTCGGTCATTTCGGCCATGCCGATGCTCACGGCAAAGCGGATCTCGGTGCCCTCGGCCGAGGTCAGCACGGTCTCGGCCATGGCATCGACCAGCCGCTTGCGGATCAAGGCGCCGCCGGCCTCGTCGGTGCCGGGCAGCAATATGGCGAATTCGTCGCCGCCCATCCGGCCCACGATGTCGATCGCCCTGAGCCGCTGGCGGCAGGTGTTCACGAAGCTGCGCAGTGCCATGTCGCCGACCGCATGGCCAAAGGTGTCGTTGAGCCGCTTGAACTGGTCGATGTCGCCGTACAGCAGCGTCAGCGGCTTGCGGAACCGCTTCCACCGCTCGAACTCCCGGTCGGCCAGGCTGACGAAATGGAACCGGCAGATCGCGCCGGTGACCTCGTCGATAGTGGCGCGCTGGCGCAACTCGTCTTCCAGCCGTTTCTGCTCGGTGATGTCGCGGATGATCTTGCCGTAGCCGTGGATTTCGCCGTGGTGGTCGAGCAGCGCGGTGATCACCACATTGGCCCAGAAGGTCGAGCCGTCCTTGCGGACCCGCAGGCTGGTTTCGGCGAACCGGCCCTGGGTGGCGGCGATCATCAACTCGCGCTCCGGATCGCCCAGCTCGATCCGCTCCGCCGGATAAAAGCAGGAAAAATGGCGGCCGATGATCTCATCGGCGCGATAGCCCTTGATCTTCTGGGCCCCCAGATTCCAGCTCACGATCACCCCGTTGCGATCCAGCATCAGCAGGGCATAGTCGATCGGCCCTTCGATCATCAGCCGGATGCGCTCTTCGCTCTCGCGAAGCTGCTGGTCGAGCGACGGCTCGTCGGGGGTTTCGCGACTGATGATCAGAAAGCCGAAGGTTTCGTTCCGGTCGTTGGTGATCGGCGTGATCGCCTCATCGACCCGGAACAGCGAGCCGTCCTTGCGCATGCGCATGCTGATCGCGGCGGTCCGGCCGATCACCGGCGCGGCCTTCATCAACTGGGTGGCCACCAGATCCAGCGTATCGCCGGGCGGGAACAGCAGCGAGATCGGCCGGCCGAGCATGTCCTCGGCCTGATAGCCGGTGATCCGTTCCGCACCGCAATTCCAGGTCAGCACTCGGCCATTCAGGTCGACCAGGAACATGGCGTAGTCGCTGACATGTTCGACCAGATGGGAAAACGATGCGGCACCCTGCTTCGCGATGACGGAAGCGGTGTTGAACGACACGGAGTCCCATGTCTCGCGACCGGCTTCGGTCATCGCCCTCGCCCTATTAAGGATCTGCGAAACTCTGATCGAAAAGCTACAACCAAAATACGTACTTAACAATACCAATTCTGAGGGATATCCCAAACCGGGTCCTACCAAAGGATATCCGTCATCACCTCGGCCTGTGAACGCGATCGGAAACTGTCGAAAATGACAGGGGAGGGCGAACCGGGCCGGCCTGTCGCGGTCGATTTGCCGCCGTCTCGCCGAGGGTGCGGCCACCGGAAAGGATGCCCGACCGGCACCCGCCATGGGCGCCGGCCGGCTGGTACGACCCGGTGGGTTCGACACCCGGTGGGTTCGACAGGGCGGAGCGCCGCCGGATGTTCAGGCGCGCCGGCGCTCGGTTTCCGCCGGCGAGCGGGTCCGGGGCGTGGCGCGCGACTCGCCGGATTTGTGCAGGTCGGTCACTGCCTCGGAGACCAGCCGGTCGAAGATGAACTGGGCCGGCCGCTGGTTCTCCATCGGAATTTCCGGGGCCATGGCGCCGTCGGTCTGCGGCCCGCGGAGGGCGGTCTTGAGCGCCTTGAGCGGATGGTTGACCGCATCGGTCACCGCGGTGGCCTCGTATCCGCAATGGGCCATGCAGTCGGCGCATTTTTCGTAGTTGCCGGTGCCGTAGCTGTCCCAGTCGGTGGTCTCCATCAGTTCCCGGAACGTCCGGGCATACCCCTCGTTCAGCAGATAGCAGGGCCGCTGCCATCCGAACACGTTGCGGGTCGGGTTGCCCCAGGGCGTGCAGCGATACTCCTGATTGCCGGCCAGGAAATCGAGATAGAGCGTGGAATGGCTGAGCGCCCATTTCCTGCCCTTGCCGAGCCGGAAGATGTCGCGGAACAGCTCCTTGGTTTTGCGCCGGGTCAGGAAATGCTGCTGGTCCGGGGCGCGTTCATAGGCGTAGCCGGGGGAAATGGTGACGCCCTCGACTCCGAGGTCGCGGCAGTAATCGAGAAACGCCGCGACCGACTCGGGCGATACGCCGTCGAAAATGGTGGCGTTGCAGTTGACCCGGAAGCCGCGATCGAGCGCCGCCTTGATCGCCTTCACCGCGCGGTCGAACACGCCGGCCTGGCACACCGCCTTGTCGTGATGCTCCTTCAGGCCGTCGAGATGGACCGAGAAGGTCAGGTAGGGGCTCGGCGTGAACCGGTCGAGCCGCTTCTCCAGCAGCAGCGCGTTGGTGCACAGATAGACATACTTTCTGCGCGCCACGATGCCGGCGACGATCTCGCCGATCTCCTTGTGCAGCAGCGGCTCGCCGCCGGGGATCGACACCACCGGGGCGCCGCACTCCTCGACCGCCTCCAGGCACTCCTGGACCGACAGCCGCTTGTCGAGGATCGCCTCGGGATAGTCGATCTTGCCGCAGCCGGCGCAGGCCAGGTTGCAGCGGAACAGCGGCTCCAGCATCAGCACCAGCGGATAACGCTTCCGCCCCATCAGCCGCTGCTTGAGGATATAGCTGCCGACGGCGATCTGTTGACCCAACGGAATCCCCACAACCCCCTCCATCCATGCGTGCTGCCGGGCGTGCTGCCGGCCGGCAATTTCGGCGGTCAGGCCGTTGCGGTGGCCTGGATCAGCTCGTCAGGCAATTTGAAATGGACATTCTCGGCGATTCCGTCGAGAACCTGGACGTCGATCTCCCGCCATTCGGCCAGACGTCCGACCACCTCCTGAACCAGCGCTTCGGGCGCGGACGCGCCTGCGGTGATGCCGACGGTCGCGATCCCGTCCAGCCATTCCGGCCGGAGCGCGCTGGCATCCTCGATCAGGTGGCTGGGCTTGTTCATGTCGTGGCCGATTTCGCGCAGGCGGTTGGAGTTCGAGCTGTTATGGGCGCCGACCACCAGGATCAGATCGATCTGCGTCGCCAGTTCGCGCACCGCGATCTGCCGGTTCTGGGTGGCGTAGCAGATGTCCTTGACGTCCGGCCCGACGATTTTCGGGAAGCGCGCGGTCAGGGCGGCGATGATTTCGCGGGTGTCGTCGACGCTCAGCGTGGTCTGGGTGACATACGAAATCCGCTCGGGATCGCGCGGCGCCAGCGCCGCGACGTCTGCGATCGAGGACACCAGATGCACCGGTCCGGCGATCTGGCCCATGGTTCCTTCGACCTCGGGGTGGCCGGGATGGCCGATCAGCACCACGTCGTAGCCCTTGCCGGCATAGCGCTGGCCCTCGCGGTGCACCTTGGTGACCAGCGGGCAGGTCGCGTCGATGACATGTAATCGCCGCGCAGCGGCATCCGATTCGACTGTCTGGGCAACCCCATGGGCGCTGAAAATCGTCACCGCGCCTTCGGGGATCTCGGCGACATCCTCGACGAAGCACGCGCCACGCGCCTTCAGCGTCTCGACCACCCGCTTGTTGTGCACGATTTCGTGCCGTACATAGACCGGCGGACCGTAAATATCCAGGGCCCGCTCGACGATCTCGATCGCGCGTTCCACGCCGGCACAGAACCCTCGCGGCTGGGCCAGGATCACCCTTAAAGGATCTCGAGGCATCGACTGTCGTTCTCCTTGTCTTCATCAGGCCGTGGCGACGTCCCGCAAGAGGCTTTATCGGCCGATTGAACGGCGATTGCGCTATCGTGTTGCCGGTCGGCGACTGGTTTGGACGATCGAGACCGATCCTGTTCGGCCGGTCGATCGATGCCTTCCACCCGGACGCCCGGACCAAAAGCCAGACAAGATGACATATCCGAGTTCCCATGGTAACGGAAGCAGGATCATCACACCTCTGGCAATTGTGCCACACCGAAAATGCCACGGCGACTGCGCCGGTCCCGGCCGGATTGAAACTCAGGAAGCAGAACGTGAAGGCTTTACCCTACCAGCTACATGGTCATGACTCGTCGATTGGCGTGCCGGGGTTCGGCTGCGGCGGTTGCGCAGGAATCCGGCCATGACGATCACTTTGGACCGGGCCATGGCCGAGGCCGCCGCTTTGGTCGAAGCCGCGATCGCCGAAACCGTGCCCGAGGTCGCGCGGTCGGAGGCGCCGCTCTGGGCCGCCATGCGCTATGGCAGCCTGGGGGGCGGCAAGCGGCTGCGGCCGTTCCTCGTGCTGTCCGGCGCGGCCCTGTTCGACGTGCCGCCGGCGCGGGCGCTGCGGGCGGCGACCGCGATCGAGCTGGTCCATTGCTATTCGCTGATCCATGACGATCTGCCGGCGATGGACGATGCCGAGCTCAGGCGCGGCCGGCCGACCGTGCATCGCGCCTTCGACGAAGCGATCGCGGTGCTCGCGGGCGACGGCCTGCTGACCCTGGCCTTCGAGGTGCTGGCCGATCCGCGGACCCATGACGACGGGGCGATCCGCAGCGAGCTGGTGCTGGCCCTGGCGCAAGCGGCCGGGCCGGCCGGCATGGTCGGCGGCCAGATGATCGATCTGGTCGGGGAGACCACGACCTTCGATCTGGCCGAGATCACCCGCCTGCAACGGCTCAAGACCGGCGCCCTGATCGGCTTCGCCTGCCAGGCCGGCGCGATCCTGGGCGCGGCCGGGGCGGCGGAGCGGCAGGCCCTGCAGGCCTATGCCGACGCGCTGGGGCTGGCCTTCCAGATCGCCGACGACCTGCTCGACATCGAGGGCACCGAGGCCGAGGTCGGCAAATCGATCGGCCGCGACGTCGACGCCCACAAGGCGACCTTCGTCTCGATCCTGGGCATCGAGCCGGCCCGGGCGCGGGCGCGGGAACTGACCGGGGACGCCGCGGCCGCCCTGGCCCCCTTCGGCGATCGCGCCGACCGGCTCCGCGCGGTGGCCCGCTTCGTGGTCGAACGGCACTCCTGACTCCGGCTTGGGGTACGCGCAGAGCAGGCCGAAGCCCGCCCCGTTCTCACGGCGACGTGCGGCGAGGCCGCGGGCCCGACTCTGATCGTTTCCCGTAATGGAGCACCCTGGTCAGCCGTCGCCATCGCGAGACGATGAATGCCCGGGCCTTGGCGCAAGGCATCCTTTTCCTTACATCCAGGACAAGGTCATTGGACGAAGGGTCCGGCATGGCGATCGATCTGACGGTGACCGCGAAGGGGCAGATCACCCTGCAGCGGGCGGTACTCGATCATCTCGGGGTGGCGTCCGGCGACCGCGTCAGCGTCACGCTGCTGCCGGAGGGGCGGGTCGAGATCCGGTCCCTGTCGTCCCGGCCGCCGGTCAGCGCCTGCCGCGGCATCCTGCGCCGGCCGGGGCAGCCCGCGGTGACGATCGAGGACATGCAGGCGGCGATCATGGCGACGGCTTCATCGCCTTTGATGCCGGACAGTGGCAGTGCATTGTCTGGCGACTCTTCACCGTCGGCCTCCGGCCGGTTGCAGCCCGATGACGGCTCTCCGGCTCCACCCCTCTCCCGACCTGGATAGACCGGGGAGAGGGGCTGCGGGGAGCAGGTATCGAGGAAACGATCCGGATCGATTGCCCCTTGCAGATCTGTTCAGAAGATGATACTCATTCTCATGCTGATAGAGGTATGACCGCCACGTCCGAAGACGCTGAACGCTTTGGCCGAAACGAATGGCCGGGCGAAAGACTCCTCTGAACCGGCGGCAACGACCGGGCTTACTCAGGCCGCGATCATCTGGGTGGTGACGTGCATCTGGGCGCTCTTGCCGCAGACCATGGCGCAGGCGTAGCAGCCGATGCAGGCGCCCTTGCGGCCGACGGTCATGATCACCCGTTCGCCGTCATCGACGTCGCAGATCTCGCCGTCGCCGTCCACACCCTTCGCCTCGAACACGTTCTGGCTGCAGACCTTGTAGCAGCGGCCGCAGCCGATGCAGGCCTCTTCCTTGACGGCGTCGATATAGCGCGGCGTCCACGGCGTGCCGTCGCGGGTCAATGCCTGGTAAGGTTGGGTCATCAAATTCACTCCTCTTGGTGTTGTTCATGTGCGGCGCCCGGCGTCATGCGCGGGCGACCTCGGGGTATTGCTCGATCATCGCCACCGCTTCGGCCACCAGCTTTTCGCCCTCCTCCGCGAGGCGGGCGAGCGAGGGGAAGCCGAACCGGTGCACCTCGCGCAGGCTTCGGCTGATCACCACCAGCCGGCCGGCGGTGAGGATTAGCCGCCCCCAACCTTCCTCCGACAGTTTGATCATCGGCGTGGCGATCAGGCCGCTCCGCTGTTCGATTATCAGGCCGACCGCGGCATAGAACGTCTCGAGCCGCCGCACCGTGGCACGATCGGGGTCCCCGATGATCGGGATCTGCTGCCGTTGTTCCCTGGTCACGACGAAATTGGCCAGGAGCTTGATATCGGGCCGGGTATCCCAGGCCCCATAGGTATCGTGAGCGCGGATCAGGCGGACCAGCGCCCGGACGAACGGGCCATCCAGCGCCGCCGCATCCTCCGCCGTCATGCCGCCCGCCGCTTCGGCCGGGCTGACCGGTTCTGCCGTGGTCATCGCGGCTCCTCTCCGGCCAGAGCTTCGCCGGCCAGAACTCCGGCCGGTTCGCCGCTTTCCTGCTGCAGGACCTTGCGCAGCCAGGGCGGCGGGTTGCCGTTCAGCATGGTCTGAACACGGTCGAGCACCTCGCTGATCGGCTCGTCCCGCTGCAGCTTGATCGGATGGATTCGGCTGTTGACCACGCGCGCCGCCGCCGGACCGCCGATCGCGCGGACGAACAGCAGGGCACAGCCCTTGATCGCGTCGATCCGCGCGTTGACGCGAGTAAGATGTTCTTCCTGGCTGTGTTCGCCGCTCTGGTCGCTGGTCGCGTCGAAGCGCACGGCCTCGACCAGCCGGCTGCCCTGCGGCGAGACCTCATAGATGGCCAGGTTGCGGGCGCCGGCGAAATGGGCGTCGGCGGTTTTCATGTCCTGGGTGGCGATGGCGACTTTCATGTGTCCTCCTCGGGCCGGGGTGCCGGCATCCGCCGACGCATCGGTGTCAACCAGCCGCAGCCTGCGGACCGTTGTGCCAGGCATCCTGGTCCTCCTCGCGATCCCGCCAATGGTCGGGACCGTGCTCCTTCTGATGGTCGATAAAGATGTTGCCGAGTTCGAAGATCAGATCGCGGGTCCCGCGATAGCCGACCGTGCTGCGATTCGCCGAACCCAGCCGGTCGAAGGTCGGGAAGCCGGCACGCCACAGCGGCACGCCGCTTCGTTCGGCCGCCTGCCGGGCCTGGGTGTGCGCAATCATCAGGTCGCAATCGGCGGCACCGGCTTCCAGATCGTCCAGATCCCCGATCACCACCGTCGCCGCCGGCACGCGCTCCAGCACCGGGCTGGGGCCGGTGGTCACCGCCGTGGCGATGATGGCGCCCAGCTCGGTCAGCACCGATGTCAGGGCAAACAGCAGATCCGGCTCGGCGGCGATGGCGATGCGCTTGCCGCCGAAATAGAAATGGCCGTCCAGCATGGCATCGGCCAATTGACTCCGGCGGCGGCGGATCTTTTCCGGCGCGGTGGTGCCGCTGGCCTCCATCAGGGTGACCACCAGCGCATCGATGGCGTTCAGCCCGGTCAGCCGGTCGATCAGCTTGAACGGCACGCCGGCCTTGCGCTCCAGCGCCTCCGCGGCCGGCCGCATCTGTTCGCCGAGCGCCAGGGTCAGGGCCGAGCGGCCCATCCGCCGGACGTCCTCGATCGTGGTGCCGCCCAGCGAGGTCGGGATGTAGCGGTCGGGCACATGGCCGTCGAGCGAGCCGGACAGATCGGGCAGGATGATCGGGCTGAGGCCGAACGCCTCGATGAAGTCCCGGATTTCCTCGATGTCGCCCGCGGTCAGATGGCTGCCGGCCAGCACGTTGATGCGGCGGCGGGCACGCGGTCCGGGCATCGGCTCGACCAGCGCCTCGACCAGCGCGGTCACCGCTTTGGCCCAGCCGTCCTGGAGACTCCCCGAATAATCGGGCGTGTCCGCGAACACGACCTCCAGATCCTCCCATTCGGGATGGCGCTCGCGGATCAGCCCGAGATCGAAGGGCACGTCCTCGCCGCGGGTCGCGGTCAGCGCGGTCGAGCAGATGCCGATCAGCTTCGGCCTGGCCCGCTTGTAGATGTTGTCGATCGCCTGTTCCAGATTGTCGGTCCCGCCCATGATCGTGGTGATCTCGTTCATGGCGGTGGTCTGAAGCGGGATCGCCTCGCGGAAATGCCGGACCATCAGCACCAGCGCGAAAGCGGTGCAGCCCTGGCTGCCGTGGAACAGCGGCAGGCTGCCATCGATGCCCAGGAACGCCATGGCGCCGCCCAGCGGTGCGCTGGTCTTCAGCGGGTTGACGGCGCAGGCCTTGCGCGGATGGATGATCGCTGTCATGGCGCCCGGGTCTCCTCCGGGGCGGAGCGGTCCGGCACGACGGCCGAGTCCCAGGGGGCAGGCTGGCGCAGTTGTTCCCAGATCGGATTGGACAATTCCAGGTCGATGCGCTGGACCAGTTCGACCATGCCGTCATAGCCGGCATAGGCGTGGTGGCGTTCCTGATTGATGTCGAGCCAGGGCACCCGCGCCTTCAGGGCGACGAACTGGGTGCGTCCGCCGGACATCAGAATGTCGGCCTCGCCGTCGCGCAACATGCGGTACATGTCCTTGGCCGGGATCTGCCCGACCATGTTGGCGTCCTCGCCCAGCAGGTCCTTGATCCGCTCCTTGTCCTCCTCGGTCGATTTGCGCACCGAGGTGCCGATCACGGTCATGCCGACCTCCTGCAGGGCGGCGATCACCGACCAGGACTTGACCCCGCCGGTGTAGAGCAGCACGCGCTTGTCCCGGAGCCGGGCGCGATAGGGTTCCAGCCGGCGCCAGGCGCGGGCCTCCTCGGTGGCGATCAGGGCTTCGGTGCGGGCGATCAGGTCGGCCGGCGCGCCGCGCTCGACCAGCCCCCGGGCGATCTCGCGCAGCGCCGTCGAGGTGTCGCCGATGCCGTAGAACGATCCCTCGAAATAGGGAATGCCCCAGCGCTCCTGCATCTTCCGCGCCAGGGTGATCATCGCCTGGGAGCACACCACCATGCTCAGCCGGGCCCGATGAGCGGAGGCCACCTCGTCATAGCGGCCGTCGCCGCTGATCGAGGCCAGCAGGCGGATGCCCAGCCGGTCGAACAGCGGCTTGACCTGCCACAATTCGCCCGCGACGTTGTATTCGCCGATGATGACGATGTCGGTCGGGGTGGTGCGGGCCGGCTCGCGGGTCCCGATGACGTGATCGAGCAGCGCCTCGCCGGCCAGCCGGTTGCCGAAATTCTTGCTGCCCGCGAAGCCCGGCGCGATCACCGGAATCACCGGCTTGCCGTATTTCTCCGCGGCCAGCTTGCACACCATCCCGACATCGTCGCCGATCAGCGAGGTGACGCAGGTGGCATAGACGAACACCGCGGGCGGGTCGAACCGTTCGACGACCTGGCCGATCGCCTCGAACAGCTTTTTCTCGCCGCCATGGATGATGTCGATCTCGGACAGGTCGGTGGTCAGCCCGGTGCGGTAGAGTTGCGGGCCGGACGAGGCGGCATGCCGGCTGTCCCAGGCATTGCCTTCGCAGGCCAGCGGCCCGTGGACCAGATGGGCGGCGTCGGCGATCGGCTGGAGGGCGATCTTGGCGCCGTCGAAGGCGCAGCCGCCGGCCGCGGCACCGGGCGTCAAGCCCTTGACCGCGCAGCCCGATTTGCGCTGCTTGTCGGACTTGGCCTGGTTCGTGGCACAGCCCGGCTCGTTGAACAGGTGCTTGAGTTTATCGTGCAACATGGCTGTTTCGGTGCCTCTCCCCTTGCGCGAGAGGGTCTGGGCGGCAGGCCCAGGCCCGCTTGCGGAAGGGGAGAGGGATCTCGCGATCCCTCTCCGGCGTTCCGGATCAGCGCGTCAGGTCGAAGCTGATGCCGTCCCTCATGGTGTCGCGGTCCAGGACATCGAGCACCGCGTCGAGAATCCGCACCATCACGTTCAGCCCGCCCTGATAACCGAACTGCGGGAAGCGATGATGATGATGCCGGTCGAAGATCGGAAAGGTCAGCCGGATCAGCGGCGTACCGGCGTCCTTCTCGAGCCATTTGCCGTGGCTGGAACCGATCACGAAATCGACCGGTTCGGTGCACAGCAGCGACCGCATGTGCCAAAGATCCTTGGCCGGCCACACCGTGGCGCCCTTGCCGTAATGGTTCTCGTGCAATTCCGCGGTCAGGGACTTGGCCCAGCTCTTGGTGCCGTTGGTCGCCAGCACGTGGATCGGCTCGATCCCCAGTTCCATCAGGAACCGGCACATCCCGGTGACGAAATCGGGATCGCCGAACACCGCCATCCGCTTGCCGTGCAGCCACTGCATCGAGTCCGTCATGGCATCGAGCAGTTTGCCGCGCTCCAGGGCGAACTGGTCGGGAATCGGCTTGCCGGTGAGTTCGCTGACCTTCAGCAGGAACGCGTCGGTCGCCTCGACTCCGAGCGGGTAGTTGAAGGCGAAAACCTCCTGGCCCTTTTCCTTGCAGTACTCCAGGCTCTTGACCGTGCCGTCGCGCTGCAGCGCGATCGTCGCCTTGCTGTCCAGAGCAGCCTTGAGATCCTCGAGCTTCGTGCCGCCGGAATAGTATTCGTAATGGCCGGTCAGCGCGGTGTCGTAGTTGTCCGAAGGATCGCAAATGATGGTGTAGTCAACACCCATCACATCCAGCATCCGCTTCAGCTCGCGGATGTTGCCGGGAGCGAAGCCGTCGAAACCGGGAATGATGTTGATCCGGCCGTTCGGCTTGGCCTCGCGGTCCTGCCAGAAATGCTCCAGAATTCCGCGCAACATGTTGTCGTAGCCCTGGACATGGCTGCCGACGAACGACGGGGTGTGGGCGAAGGGGACGTCGAAATCGTCCGGGATCGCGCCCTGCTTCTTGGCGTTGAGGATGAAGGCCTGAAGGTCGTCGCCGATGATCTCGGCAATGCAGGAGGTCGAGACCGCGATCATCTTCGGGTTGTAGAGCTTGTGGGCGTTGGACAGGCCCTCGACCATGTTGTTGAGGCCGCCGAACACCGCGCCGTCCTCAGTCATGGAATCGCAGGTAACCGCGCTCGGTTCCTTGAAGTGGCGGGAGATGTGCGAGCGGAAATAGGCCGCGCAGCCATGCGACCCGTGGATGAAGGACAGCGTCCCTTCGAACCCGGCGGAACAGAACACCGCCCCCAAAGGCTGGCAGGCCTTGGCCGGATTGATCACCAGGTTCTTCCGGGCGAAGTTCTTCTCCCGGTAGTCCCAGCCCTTGCTCCAGGCCTCGACTTCCTTGACTTTCTCATCCGGATGGGCGTGCTCGAATTCGGCACGCTTTCTCAGCATCAGCTCCTGATATTCCGGCTCGCGGAACAGCGGAATGTGGTCTTTGATCTGATCTGCATTCTGGGGCATGGCAATGTCTCCTCGCGAACCGGGGTCACTCGGCGGCCGCTGCTGGGGCCGGGGCGGGATGTGCTGCCCGGCCAAACGCTTGCTGCCACGGCGCCTTCACCAGCTTCCATGCCGGGTTGTTGATCGCCATGTCCATGTCGCGGGCAAACACCGCGAAGCCGTCATAGCCGTGATACGGGCCGGAATAATCCCAGGAATGCATCTGGCGGAACGGGACGCCCATCTTCTGGATGCTGTACTTTTCCTTGATGCCGGAGCCGACCAGATCGGGCTGAATCCCCTCGATGAACCGGTCCAACTCGTGGGCGGTCACGTCGTCGAAGATCAGCGTGCCTTCCCGCATGTACTCCACGGTCCGCTGATAATCGTCCTTGTGGGCGAATTCGTAACCGGCCCCGACGACGTTCATGCCGAGATCTTCATAGGCGGTGACCACGTGACGGGGCCGCAGGCCGCCGACGTAGAGCATCACCTTCTTGCCTTCCAGGCGCGGCCGGAACTTGCCGATCACGGCATCGCAGTACGGCTTGTACTGTTCGATCACCTTTTCGGCATTCTCCTTGATCTGGTCGTCGAAGAACGCGGCGATCTTGCGCAGCGAGGCGTTGATCTGGGACGGTCCGAAGAAGTTGAACTCCATCCACGGCACGCCATGCTTCTCTTCCATGTGCCGCGCGATGTAGTTCATCGAGCGATAGCAGTGGATCAGATTGATCTTGGCCTTGGGGGCGCGCTCCAGCTCGGCCAGGGTGCCGTCGCCGGTGTAGTGGGCGATCACCCGAAGGCCCAACGCCTCCATCATCTTGCGCGACGACCAGGCATCGCCACCGATGTTGTAGTCGCCGACCAGGCATACGTCGTACGGGGTGGCCTGGAAGGTTTCGTTGTCGTTGAAATCGTCGCGGCCCAGAACCCAGTCGCGCACCGTGTCGTTGGAGATGTGGTGGCCCAGCGACTGCGACACGCCGCGGAAGCCCTCGCACCGCACCGGCACGACGATCTTGTTGATGTCCTTGGCCTTTTCGCGGGCGACCTGCTCGATGTCGTCGCCGATCAGGCCGATCGGGCATTCCGACTGGATGCTGATGCCGCGGTTCAGCGGGAACAGCTCTTCGATCTCGTCGATGATCAGCTTCAGCTTCTTGTCGCCGCCGAACACGACGTCGCGCTCAAGGAAGTCCGAGGTGATCTGCATCGCGCCGAAATTGTCGACGCCCAGCGTGCCATACTGGTAATTGCGCCGCTGCGCCCAGGAGTAATGGCCGCAGCCGACCGGGCCGTGACTGATGTGGACCATGTCCTTGATCGGACCCCACACCACGCCCTTGGCGCCGGCATAGGCGCAGCCGCGCTGGGTCATCACGCCCGGAACGCTCTTGACGTTCGAGCGGACGCCGCAATCGGGCTTGCCGACCTCGGTGACGTTGAGGTGCTTCTCGCGCTTCTTGGCGGATTTCTCGGGATAGGCCTCGAGCGCCTCGGCGATCAGCTTGCGGTGAAGCTCGCTGTCATTTCGGTTGTCGGGGCCAGCAGTATTTTCGAGGCTCATCTCGTCCTCCAACGGGGATTGTTCGGTGTCCGGGCCTTCAAGACACGAAGCTCCGGCAGGGGGCGCGCCCGAGGGCGCGCGTCTGCCTCTCCGCTCCATGTCTTGAGGAAGCGACCCGGAATTATTCGGCCGCGGCCAGGGCAGCAGCCTTCTCCTTGGCCTCGAGCTCGGCCAGCATCTCTTCGTCGGATTTGAGGATGCCGAAATCCATGAGCATTTGCTCGAGCTCGTCCATGCTGACCGGGGTGGGAATCACGCCCTTGCCGGAATTCTCGTGGATCTTGAGGGCAAGCTGCCGGTATTCCTCGGCCTGCGGATGATCGTGGGCGTATTCGTCCACCGTCATGCGCCGCAGCTCGGCATGCTGCACCACGTTGTGGCGCGGCACGAAATGGATCAGCTTGGTGCCCAGCTTCCGGGCCAGCGCGTCGCCCAGATCGTACTCGTTGTCGGTCTTGCGCGAGTTGCAGATCAGCCCGCCCAGCCGGACGCTGCCGGTGGTGGCATACTTCAGAATGCCCTTGGCGATGTTGTTGGCGGCATATAGCGCCATCATCTCGCCCGACATCACGAT
>CAZTNV010000063.1:0-4186 GCA_964615535.1 uncultured Mycobacteriaceae bacterium
CTGGCCTGGATCGTGCCGACCTGGCTGGTCTTCGAGCTGATCGCGACCAAGCTGCCGCACTATGTGCTGCCGACCTATCCGGCGATCGCCCTGCTGATGGCCGCCGCCGCGCTGGACGGGTTCGGCTGGCGCGACCGGGCCAGGCCGGTCTGGCGGTTCCGCGCCGCCGCGGCGGGCTGGGCGATCCCGACCGCGGTGCTGACCCTCGGGCTGGCCGCATTGCCGGTGGTGCTGGGCGAGGGGATCGACTGGCTGGCCATCCTGGGCATGCTGGCGGCGCTGGCGGTTCTGGCCGTGGCGGTACGCTGGCTGTGGCGGGGCCGGATGCGGACCGCGCTGGGCGCCTTCGCGTTGGGCGCGGTGCTGGTCTATGCGGTGGCGTTCGGCCGCATTCTGCCGGGGCTGGACACCGTGTGGCTGAGCCCGCGCGCCGCCGAGGCCATCGCCGCGACCCGGCCCTGTCCGGACACGGTGGTCGCCGCGGCCGGCTTCCACGAGCCGAGTCTGGTGTTCCTGGCCGGGACGGCGACCCGGCTGCTCGACGGCGCCGGCGCCGCACAGCATCTCCTGGCCGATCGCTGCGCCATGGCGCTGATCGGGCCGAACGACGAGGCGGCGTTCGACGCGGTGCTGAGCGATGCCCGGGCGGAGCGGGTGACGGTCGCGGCGATCGACGGGTTCAACTATTCGCTCGGGCGATTCATGACGCTCCACCTCTATATCCTGGCGCATCCGAATAGCCCGGCGCGCCCGGCGCCGGCCACCTGACCGGCCGGGTGGAGCCGGCGATCCCGATGTGCGCGATGTCGCTGCTGTCCGACCCCGCCGCCCCGCCCCGCCCGTCGGTTGCGACGGCGGCCGTGGCGGCCCTCCGCCGGCATGCCCTGGCGATCATCGGCGTGCTGGCCGGGGTGGCGCTCCTGCACATCCATGTCGACCGGCCGCTTGCCGAGTGGATCTTTACGCTGCACCCGGACCATGTCGAGCCGTTCCAGTGGGTCACCTGGCTGGGCGATTCCAAGTATTCCCTGGTGCCGATCGCCACCGTCCTGCCGCTGGTTCTGGCCGTGCATTACGGCCTGCGCGAGGGGCGGGCGGCGGAACTGGCCGGATGGCTGGCCGGAGCGCTGATTTTCGTGTTCGCGGCGATCGCGCTGTCCGGCATTCTGGTCAACGTCATCAAGTTCATTATCGGCCGGGCGCGGCCGGGCGAGTTGTATCTGCACGGTTTCTACGGCTTCGTGCCGTTCACCTTCGATTCGGATTTCCACTCCTTCCCGTCCGGCCACGCCAACACGCTGTTCGCCATCGCCTTGGCGCTGGGCTGCTTCGTGCCCCGGCTGAGGCTGGCGCTGCTGGGTCTGGCGGCGGCGATCGCATCGAGCCGGGTGGCGATCGGCGCGCATTATCCGGGCGACGTGATCGGCGGCGCCGCGCTGGCCGTGGCCACGACCTATGCCCTGCGCCACTGGTGCGCCGGGCGCGGCTGGGTGTTCGCGTTCGGGCCGGGCGGCCGGATCGACTTCCAGCCGTCCGGTCGAAGGCTCCGCCGCCGGGCAAGGGCGCTGGGCCGGCGGATCGTGGCGCAACTCAGGGCGCGGCCCGGTGATGGGCACGGATGAACCGTCTGATCCGGGGTGCCACCTGATCGTGCCATTTGCGGCCGTGGAACAGGCCGTAATGGCCCACGCCGGGCTGCTGGTAATGCGCCCGCATCCCGGCACTCAGGCCGAGGCAGAGATCGTGCGCGGCGCGGGTCTGGCCGATGCCGGCGATGTCGTCGCGCTCGCCCTCGATGGTCATCAGGGCGGTGCGGGCGATCGCCGCCGGCTCCACCTTGCGACCGCGCGACACCATCCGGCCGTCGGGCAGCGCAAACTCCTGGAACACCGTCCTGACCGATTGCAGGTAGTACTCGGCGGGCAGATCCATGACCGCCAGGAATTCCTCGTAGAAGGCGCGCTTCTGCGCGGCGCTGTCGCCGTCGCCCTCGACCAGATGGCGGAAAATCTGCCAATGGGCATCGATATGGCGGTCCAGGTTCATCGACATGAACCCGGCGATCTGGAGGACTCCGGGGAACACCCGGCGCAGGACTCCCGGATGCGGCGGCGGCACCCGCGCGATGACGGTCCGCTCGAACCAGGACAGCGGCCGGGTGCGGACGCGGCGGACCACCGGGCTGGGATTGTAGCGGGCATCGATCGGCCCGCCCATCAGCACCATCGAGGCCGGCACGCAGGCATCGCCCTCCGCCGCCATGAGCGATACCGCGGCCAGCACCGGAACGCAGGGCTGGCACACCGCGATGACGTGGGTATCCGGCCCGAGCCGGCGCAGAAAGGCGATCAGGGTATCGATGTAGTCGTCGAGGTCGAACCCGCCCTCGATCAGCGGCACTCGGCGGGCATCACGCCAGTCGGTGACGAACACGTCGTGATCGGGCAGCAGGGTTGCCACGGTATCGCGCAGCAGGGTCGCGTAATGCCCCGACAGCGGCGCCACCACCAGCACCCGCGGATCGGCACGATCCGTGCTTCGTTCGAAATGCTTGATCTGGCAGAACGGCATGCGCATCACGATGCGCTCGGTCACGGCGACCTCGCGGCAGGCGATCACCGTGCCGTGCAGGCCGAACTTCGGCTTGCCGTAGCGGCGCGTGGTATGCTCGAACTGGTCGAAGGCGGCGGCCAGCGCCCGGCCGCCGGGCGTGTAGGACAGCGGGTTGAGCGGATGGCGCAGCAGGCGCTGTCCCTGATCGGCGATCATCCTGATTGGCGCGATGGCTGCGTGCTGGAGCTCATAGGTTTCATACAGCATGGCGCATCTCCAAACCCGAAAGATCGTGAGCTATCTATTCTCGTGGCGTCATTTTCGTGACAGTTCTCCTTTTATGTCGAAAAGGCCCTGGTCGAAAGCGGATCGTCATTACGGGACATGTTCAGGGGTAATGGCTGCCGCGAGACATGACATCTACGATCGGGTGCGATTCAGGCCGATGATGGGCGCGATTTCGCCTGTTTCCGGAAACACCACCCGGTCGAGCACCGCCCGCGGGAAGCCGAGATGCTCGTGCAGCAGGCCCTTGTAGACGGCACGCAGGTCGGTGGTCGGGGCGAGGTCGCGGCCCTGATGGAGCGCCTGCCCACCCAGCCCCGGCCAGTCGGCCAGCACCCGCCCGCCGTTGATCGCGCCGCCGGCCAGCACGGCGGCGGTGGCCGTGCCGTGATCGGTGCCGCCGCTGCCATTGGGTGCCACGGTGCGGCCGAACTCGGTGACCACGGCGATCGCGGTCTGCCCCCAGGCCCCGCCGAGCGCCGTGCGCAGCGCGGTCAGGCTGTCGGCCAGGGCCGACAGGGCCAGGGCGAGGCGGCCGGTGGCGGCGCCCTGGCCGGCATGGGTGTCCCAGCCGGGCAGTTCGAACACGGCGATGCGCGGCCCGTCCGGATCGGCCAGCATCCGGCCGGCGGTCTCGGCCAGCATCCGCGCCGCCGCACGCGGGTTCATGCCGCCGCCCGGCCGCGCCGCCATGCCGGTTTCGCCCAGCGCGTGATCGGCCATCTCGGCGGCCCGCATGCCCTCGGTCAGGGCGCTGCCGAGCAGCGGATCGTCGCGATAGAGGGCCTGGACCAGGTGAAGAAACGCCGGATCGGCCGCAGGCAGGCTGGAAGGCTGCCAGCTCGCGACCGGCACCGCGCCGCGCAGCACCAGCGGAATGCCCTGGCCGACGGCCAGGCCGAGCCGGCGGTCACCGCCGCCGAACAGGCCGAGCGCGCGGTTGAGCCAGCCATCGGCAGCGCCGCGCGGCCGGGCGGTGCCGTTATCGAGCAGATCCTGGGCATCGAAATGCGACCGCTCGCGGTAGGGCGTGGCGACGGCATGGATCGGCAACAGCGCGCCCTCGGCATACCAGGGCGCCAGGGGCGTCAGAGCCGGGTGCAGTCCGAAAAAACCGTCCAGATCGACTACGCCTTCCGGGCGGCCCGGCTCGGCCAGGGCAAGGGCGCCACGGGCCGAACGGTAGTCGCGGTCGCCATGGGGCGCCACCGCGGCCAGCCCGTCCAGCCCGCCGCGCAGCACGACCAGAACCAGCCGCCGGTCGCCGGCCGCCGCGGCCAGGGCGAGGCGGAGCGGGGCGGCGGCCAGCACCGCCAGGGCGGCGGTACCGGACAGCACGGTGCGGCGG
>CAZTNV010000063.1:4196-15083 GCA_964615535.1 uncultured Mycobacteriaceae bacterium
AGGATCATGGCTATCTCCTTTGAAATTCGGGACTGACCAGGACCAGAGCGAGTCCGTCCTCGATGCTCGGGGCGCGGTCGATGGCGGTCATCGTGCCGGCGGTGGCGAGCGGGGCAATGGTGGCCTCGGCCAGCGCGCGCGGCATCATCCGGCCGCCCGTTCGCCGGGCGACCGAAACGCCCCAGTCGACCCGCCGCATCACCTGCTCGGGCGCGGTCCAGGCGGCGGCGGTATCGGGCCAGCCGGCCGGCGAGGGTGCCATCCAGGGCAGTTGGCCGAGCAGTCGCAGCGACGCCAGCGCCGCGCCGCCCGGCCGCCCCACCCCCGCGCGCGCCTCGCCGTCGGCGCCGAGGACGCGCAGCGTCGCGATCACCAGATCGTTGGGCGTGCGGATTTTGGCGAGCGGCGTCGTCCAGGCCTGTTCCAGCGCAATCAGGGCCGTGGACATCGCGGCCAGATCGCCGCCGGTCGTGCCGAATACCCGCGTCAGATGCCCGACCGCCGCAGCCGGCGGATCGTCATCGACGAAATGGCGCACCAGCCGGGTCGCAACATGCCGCGCGGTGGCCGGATGGCGGGCCAGCGCCGCCAGCGCCGCCTCGCCCTCGGCGATGCCGCCCTCCGGAATGCGGGTTCCGAGCAGAGACTTGGCGCCCGGCTCGTGGATCGCCGGAAAGAACCGGAATGCTCCCGGCTGCGGATCGTTGGGCCGGCCGATCGTCCAGCCGGTCAGGATCAGCGCAAGCTGGTGCACATCGTCCTGGCCGTAGCCGCCATCCACCCCCAGCGTGTGCAGCTCCAGCAGCTCGCGCGCCAGATTCTCGTTCAATCCCCGGCCACGCAGCCGGCCGGCGCGGGAATTCGGTCCGACCGACACCGCGTTGTCGAGATAGATCAGCATGGCGGGATGCCGGATGGCGGCGGTCAGCAGGTCCTCGAACCGGCCGAGCACGTTGGGACGGATCGCCTCGGTTTCGAACGGGCCGCACAGATTGGCGACCGCCGGCCGGGCCGCGGACACGGTGAAATGGTTCGACCAGAAATGGACCAGCCGCTCGACGAAGGGCGTATCGCTCTCTGCCGCCTTGCGGGTCCGGGCGAGCGCATCGGCGATATAGGCGGCGCGGCCCGATTCCCGCAGCATCCGGATCAGCGCACGATCGCCGGCCGCGCGGGCGGCCAGCAGCTCGGCGGCGCGGGCCGCCCCGCTGGACGCCGCCACGATTTCGGGCGGTTGCTGCCGGCCGATCTGGGCGTTCAGCCAGCCGCGCGGATCGGCGCCGATTTCGGCCAGTTCGCCGGGGCGGGGACCGAGCCCGAAGCGGGCGGCGGCAAGGGCGGCCTGGGGACGGGACATGGGCGGGCTCCGTGGCGGCATCTGCCGGCTTCAACGGAGTGGCAGGGAGAGTCCGTCGCGCGATCGCACGGGGCCGGGGACCATGCAGACTCTTTCAAGTGGCGGCATCCGATCCGGCCGCTCGCGCCGGAACCTTCGGCAACTCTGTGCCGTTGCGGTCCTGGGCCAGGGCCCGCTGGTCACGGCGGGGCGGAACTGCGGCGCCTGCCGTTTGAACGACTTGCTACGAAATCAGCCGGAGACGGGGCTTGACGGAAACGACACCGCCGGGAACACACCATCAGGCAACGAGGGAGCGGCTAAGACTCCTGGTGCAGATCGAGCAATGGCTCGAAATCCCGATGATCGTGCTCGCTTTCGTCTGGCTGGTCCTGCTGGTGGTCGAGCTGGTCTGGGGGCTGTCGCCGTTTCTCGACGTTGCGGGAACCGCGATCTGGATCGTCTTCATCATCGATTTCCTGATCCGGTTCATCGTGGCGCCCGCAAAGCTGCGCTATCTGCGCAGAAATGCGCTCACGGTGGTGTCGCTGGTCCTGCCGGCGCTGCGCATGTTCCGGCTGTTCCGGGTGCTCCGCCTGGTACGCGGTGCGCGCGGGCTGAGGCTGATCAAGGTGGTGGGATCGCTCAACCGCGGCATCCGGGCGACAAGGGCGAGCATGGGCCGGCGCGGCTTCGGCTATGTGATGATCCTGACCGTGCTGGTCACGGTGGTCGGGGCGGCGGGCATGTATGCCTTCGAGCGCAGCGTGGAGGACGGCCGGGGCTTCCAATCCTATGGCGAGGCGCTGTGGTGGACCGCGATGCTGATCACCACGCTGGGTTCGGAGTTCTGGCCGCGCAGTGCCGAAGGGCGGGTGCTGTGCCTCCTGCTCGGACTCTACGGCTTCGCGGTGTTCGGCTACATAACCGCGACCTTTGCCAGCCTGTTCATCGACCACGATGCCGCCAGCCGGACCGGACAGATCGCCAGCGCAAAGTCTGTCCGGGCGCTGGAGGCCGAAATCCGCGCGCTGCGCACGGCCTTGGAGAAGCTGCCGCCGCGGTGATCGGGCGCGGCCCCGTCGCCGGCCGAGTCCGGTCGCGGTCGAACCCGTCGACGGGCTTCCCAGCCAGCGAAGTTTGCACAGCAGCATGGTACCGATGCGTGCCATGGCCAGCCGAACCGGCACGCCTCTTGCGGTGATGGAAACATTTTCCACTATCGATCCGAGAGGTCACCATGGACAAGATCCGAAGCATTCTCGCCACGGCGGCGGTTTCCCTCGTTGCGCTTGGCATCGCAGGCGCGGCGCAGGCCGCCCCGGTCTTCACCAACCCGGCCAACGGCCATCAATACACCCTCACCGATCCCAAGTCCTGGCTCGATGCCCAGGCGGATGCCGTCGCGCTGGGCGGCAACCTGGTCACAATCAACGACGCCGGGGAGCAGCAATGGCTCGGCGCCACCTTCGGCGGATACCCCAACCGTTTCTGGATCGGCTACACCGATCAGGACCAGGAGGGCACCTGGACCTGGATCAGCGGCGAACCGGTGACCTTCATCAACTGGGCCGCTTCCGAGCCCAACGATCTGAAGGACGAGGACTACGCGGTGATGAACTGGGTGATCGGCGGCGCCTGGAACGACTGGCGGGGCCACTATTCCGCGGCCGGCATCATCGAAATTCAGGAGGTCAGCGAGCCGCTGCCGCTGGCCCTGCTCGGCATGGGTCTGCTCGGCATGGCGGCGATCCAGCGCCGGCGCCAACGGATCTGACGTCCACCGCGGGACGAAGCGACGTGGTGCCCCGGGTCTGATGGTCACGCGGTCCAGGCGTCCAGGCGTCTTACAGTTGTACGAAACCTGGACACCTGTCCGAAGACGACGACACCCTTCGCATCGCCTCGCCCTTCGATCGAATGTCGGGCCGGACCTCCGGCCCGGCGGTCGCACCTGCACCGGATTGTGGCGGGAGCGGGCGAGCAGGCAAGGTTTCCGCCCGCCCGCGGGTCGGCCCGCTCACTCGCGTTTCTTGCCGCCGAGCAGACGGTGTTCGAGCTTGACCGGTGAAGGGGGTTCGGGAATGCGGTCCGGGCGCCCGGCGATCACCTCGGCCAGCGGCAGGGACAGCATGTCCCGCTGAAGATGGTCCAGCCGGGTGAACAGATCGGACAGGTGGATTTGCCAATCGAGCTCGCCGCTGCCGATCGTCACCGGCCGGCCTTCAGTGGTGCCGCGCAAGGTCAGGCTCAAGGCCTTGGCCAGATCGTACAGCGTTGTGGTGGTGAGATCGCGCGAAAGCAGCCACTTGTCGTCGGTGGTGCGCTCGACGAACCGGCCTCGGCGCAGCGAATCCAGGGCGCTTTCGACCAGCGACGACCCGACATGCATGCGCCGGTATATTGTCCGCCGACGGAGCGCAATGCCCATTCGGCTGGCCAGCATCAGCTCGTGCAGCACGGTGCAGCACACCAGCAATCGCTGGGCCGGCGGCAGGCTGTCGATCCCGCGGCCGGTGAGTTCGCCGCTGCGCCAGTCGGGCAGGGCGGCGGCGACCACCGCGCCCAGCAGCACGATCGACCAGCCGAGCCACAACCACACCAGGAAGGTCGGAAACGTCGCCAGCGCGCCGTAAATCGTCTGGTAGATCGGGAAGGTGGCGAGATAAAGGGCGAAGCCGGTCTTCGACACCTCGAACAGGACGGCGGCCACGGCGGCGCCGATCAGGGCATCGGTGCCGCGCACCATGCGGTTGGGAATGATCCGATAGAGCAGGGCGAAGCCGAAAAACTCGAAGGTCAGCGGCATCATGCCGACCACTCGGGTCCAGAACGGAAACCGGGTCTCGATTGCGGCATTGGCGAAAATCTGGGTGGTCAAGGACAGGCTGGCCATGAACAGCGGCGGCGTCATGGTCAGCACCGCCCAGGCCGACAGCAAGCGGATCAGCCAGGGCCGCGATTCCCGCACCCGCCAGATGGCGTTGAACGAGCCCTCGATGGTCGCCAGCAGCAGCACCGAAGTGATCATCAGGCCGATGATGCCGAAGGCCGTAAGCTGGCCGGCCTGATTCGCGAAGCCGTCGATATAATCCAGCACCACCGCACCGACCTGCGGCACCAGGCTTTCGAAGATCAGTTCCTGGGCATCGCTCTGGATTTGCCGGAAGGCCGGAAACGCGGACAGGATTCCGACCGTGATCGTGGTCAGCGGCACCAGCGACAGCAGCGAGGTATAGGTCAGCGCCGCCGCGGCCTCCATGCAGTTGTCGTTCCAGAACCGCACCACGGCGTAGCGCGCAAAGGCCGCGAGATCGCGGAGCCAGTCGATGACGCCCCGGGCCTGTTCGGCCACCTTCATGGCGCCCTCGTGTCGTTGCGCCACGGTCCGGTGGTTGCTTTGACCGGCTTGACCTTTCGTGTAGGATCGCCCGTTCGTATCAGGGCTGGTATCGGAGCAAGAGGCAGTGGCATGACGGTTTCAACTCCCCTCATGGTCGGCAAGCGCGGTCTGATCATGGGTGTTGCCAACGAGCGGTCGATTGCGTGGGGGATCGCCCTTGCCTGTGCCAGCCAGGGAGCCGAAATGGCCTTCACCTATCAGGGTGAGGCTTTGGCCAAGCGCGTCAAGCCGCTGGTGGAAACCGTCGGTGCCAAGCTCATCATGCCGTGCGACGTGACCGACGACGCCAGCGTGGATGCAGTGTTCCAGGCCATCGCCCGCGATTGGGGCCGGCTTGATTTTCTGGTGCACGCGATTGCCTTTTCGGACAAGACGGAACTCGACGGACTTTATCTTAACACATCGCGCGGAAACTTCCTGCGGACCATGGATGTCTCGTGTTACAGTTTTACTGCAGTGTGTCAACGCGCGGTCCCTTTGATGGTCAACGGCGGCAGCCTGCTGACCCTGACCTATTACGGCGCCGAGCGGGTGATGCCGCACTACAACGTCATGGGCGTGGCCAAGGCGGCGCTGGAGGCGAGCGTGCGCTATCTCGCCGCCGATCTGGGCAGCAGGCGCATCCGGGTGAATGCGATTTCGGCCGGGCCGATCAAGACCCTGGCCGCCCATGGTATCGGCGATTTCCGCTATATCCTGAAGTGGAACGAGCTGAACGCCCCGCTGAAGCGCAATGTCACGATCCGGGAGGTCGGCAATGCCGGCCTTTACCTGCTGAGCGATCTGGGCAGCGGAGTCACCGGTGAGGTCCACCACGTCGATGCCGGCTATCATACCGTCGGCATGGTCGCGGTGGACAGCGCCGAAGCGACCGCCGCCCTGTTGCAAAGCCTGTCGGCCAAGCCCGCCTGATCCCGCAACCCGGTGTCCTGGCATGGCCGGCAACAGCTTCGGAACCCTGTTCCGCTTCACCACCTGGGGCGAAAGCCACGGCCCGGCGATCGGCGCGGTGGTCGACGGCACGCCGCCCCGGTTGCCGCTCGACGAGGCGTGGATCCAGCAGTTTCTGGACCGGCGGCGGCCCGGCCAGTCGCGGTTCACCACCCAGCGGCGCGAACCCGACCGGGTGAAAATCCTGTCGGGAGTGTTCGAGGGACGGACCACCGGTGCGCCGATCTCGTTGCTGATCGAGAACGAGGACCAGCGCTCGCGCGATTATGGCGACATCGCCGCGAAGTTCCGTCCCGGCCATGCCGATTACACCTATTGGAAGAAATACGGCATTCGCGATTATCGGGGCGGCGGCCGGTCCTCGGCGCGGGAAACCGCCTGCCGGGTGGCGGCCGGTGCGGTGGCGCGTCGGGTCCTGGACTCGGCGCTGCCGGGACTCACCATCCGCGGTGCCCTGGTGCAGCTCGGGCGCCACGCGATCGACCGGACGCGTTGGGACTGGGACGAGATCGATCGCAACCCGTTCTTCTGCCCCGATGTCGACAGTGCCGCCCGCTGGGCGGATGAACTCGACCGCGTGCGCAAGGCCGGGTCGAGCACCGGTGCGGTGATCGAGGTGATCGCGGCGGGGGTGCCGGCGGGGCTGGGCGATCCGATCTACGACAAGCTCGACGGCGATCTGGCCCGGGCGATGATGAGCATCAATGCGGTCAAAGGGGTGGAAATCGGCGCCGGTTTCGCCTCCGCGGCGCTTTCGGGCGAGGACAATGCCGACGAAATCCGCAGCGGCCCGGATGGCGCGGTGGCGTTCCTGTCGAATCATGCCGGCGGCATTCTGGGCGGCATCTCCTCGGGCCAGGACGTGGTGGTGCGCTTCGCGGTCAAGCCGACCAGCTCGATCCTGACGCCGCGCCGCACGATCGATGTCGATGGCACGGAGAGCGAGATCTCGACGCGCGGGCGCCACGATCCCTGCGTCGGAATTCGAGCGGTCCCGGTCGGCGAGGCGATGATGGCCTGCGTCCTGGCCGACCACTGGCTGCGGCACAAGGCACAGTGCGGTTAGGGCGAGCCGGTTGTCGCAAGCGCTGCTTCGCGTCGATGCATGGCAGCGGCCAACGCCGGTTCGTCAGCCCCCAACGGCGCTGCCGACCGCTTCGACCAGCCGCGGCGCCGCCCTGGACTCCACCACCACCGGCACCGCATCGTTCACCCGGAACGGCGCTCTAAGCCGCTGCGGAACGGCCCGGTCGGAAATGTAAACGACGACATGGCGGCGATCATCGCGACCGCCAAGCCCCACGCCGAACACATGTCCGCCCCGGCGAATCACTTCGAGCCGGACCGCTCCTCGCGCAGCCAAAGCAAGCGCTTCCGGGACGCCGTCCTCGATCATGTTGACTGCCTCCCGGTGAATATCACCATTCCAGCAGCTTCCAGGATCGGATGCAAGGGCTGAACCACCGCGTAGGGCTTGCCGGCCTCGCTGGGTTTGTATTTGCCCTCCTGGCCGCACAGGACCATTCCGAGCGGGTGGTGATCCCGATCGGTCACCAGCCCCCCGCTGTCGCCGGGCCGGGCAATGACCGGAGAGTCCGATTCCACGATCATCACGTTGGTGTAACGAACCGCCATGGGTCCCCTCCCGCTTTCCCAGAGTACTTCAATATCTAATGAATTGGCCTTGATGACGCCCTCGGCGACCCCCGAGGGACCATATTTGGTGACGCCCAGCTCCTGAGGTGCCTGCATTGTCCAATGGTCTGGACTGAGTACTTGATGGTCTGGATTGTCATTCGAGCCGGACCAGAACCCGTTTTCAGCAAACATTGTGGGCAAAATCTCGGCGATTGCGGCATCCAAGGGCGCGTCCGGCTTGCGCGGATCGGGCCAGCCGGACCGGTTGCGATTAACCTTGGCGATGGCCGTCGGACCATTTGATCCATCCATGGGCCTTTGAAGGTATACGGACGCTTGATGGCCGGGATCGGAGAACCGGCCAAAGCCGGTCGCGACATGGCCGGCAGTCAGGAGGTAGAGCCGCTCTGTGGCTGCCGATCCGGCGGGCCATCAGCCGACGACGGCCCGTGTGGCAGAACCAAATCTCCGGTTGCGGTACGGCCGTCAATGTTGGCGGCGACCATGCCGCCTGCCCGTTCCTTGAGAATCAGTGTGATGGCACCTTTTACGCCAAAGTTCGGTGGATGGTCGGTTGCCTCGATAATCAGCCCCGGCCGTATGGTCTTGTGAGACCGGGTAAAATACCTCGGGGGAAGACCCGAGCAGATCAATGCCGGCCGTCTCTCGACCGACACAACTCTGCTGTCGATGATCTTGGAAAGTTGCTCTGTCAAATCATTGACGGTCTTTTTCTTTAAAGCGCGGTGCGGAAAAAATAAATACAGTATGATGAATTCGCCGTTGGTCCCCATTTGCTTTGCGATGCCGAGACCAAGAGTGCCGAGCTTCTTGGAGTCTCGGCTTGAGTTCGAATCGGCACTGGTTTGCGAGGCAACTAATGGAATGGCTTTCTTTAGCTTGATCGACCAATCCACAAGCTGACGATCGATCGAAACGTGACTAGGGTCTAAAGCAATATCAACTCTGCCCCGATTTTGACTAAGCCCCTGAATAGAAATTCCAGCTTTTCCAAGAGTCACTAAAAAACCGTTATTATCGATAGATTCAGTGCTATTACCAGAAAGCAACATTTTCTCAAGATGTATGTTTGATCCCGGCAAATTTTCCTGCGAGGAAGGCATTTCCAACAGCTTTTTATCAACTGCGGCAACACCCGCATTGTGTTCAAGGTTGCAAAGTCCGGCAAGAAAAGCCTGCGCTGCAGCCGGGCTTTTCACGGAATCGCGGATTTCCGACCGGCCCATTGCGCCATTCTGCATCAGCGCGCAGCAGAGCCGGGCCTTTCGGCCGCGCAGCCAGCCGCCTTCAATGTCTCGGTCGTTTGTCATCTGGTCGGGAGTGTTGAAGGTGATGCCAGGAGGAGCAGTATAACGGCAATCGTGAGCGGAGCGTAAACTTTAGAACGAACATGATCCGGCGGAGATCATTCTTTTTCCCCGTCGTCGCCATCGTCCTTGGCCGAAGCCGCGATGATCGCTGAGGTCACCGGATCGACCAGTTTCGACAGGGTCTCCACCGTCTTCGGCGCGAGGTCGTAGAAATCGATGCTGATGCGAGTGGTGTCGCCGTCGGTTTCCCTTCGAAATTTGCGCAACTTGATTGCAATGACGAGCAGCGCAAAAACGGCGATACCGGCTGGGCCGGCAACAGCAATCGCGAAAGTTTCCACGAGGCCCACCGGACGTGTGCCATCGTCATTCTGGGTAAGGGTTATCGCGAGATTCGCGATCGAACCCACGGCCTTGTGCTCGGCGCCCCGTTCGGCGCGCCGAAGGTCCTCGTCGGCTTCCATGGCCTTCAGCGACTGCCACAGCAGATCGGCGGTCTGGTCGAAGCGGGGATCGGCCGAGACGAAGCGCGCGAGCGCATCGATCTCGGTCTTCGGTGCATCCTGCTCGACAAGGGCAACCAGATCCGGAATGCCGAGGAGATCCTTGCCGAACCGCTGGACGAAAATGCTCGCCGCATCCCGCACGACGCGCGGATTGACTGTGTCATGGTCTTCGCCATTACCGTCAGGCGGCAGCTCCGGTTCGCCATTGCGATCCTGATCGGGTTCCGGTTGGTCAACGGTCATGGTATCCACCCATCGCGCCTTGCCGAAAACGGTGGCCGCAATCTGGGGAGAACGACCAAAAAGCGCAAGAGGGAAAATTGAATTTGGCGTGCTCGCCTGCCGCCGAGTCGTGAAATCCGGGTCCGCCCCGTCCGTAACCTCTCGGCAAGCTCTCGGGCCTATGATCGGGAAGTCGGTTGCCAACCGATCGCCCAACCCGTCGTCAAGGCTCGTGCCGATGATGTCCGATGCTGAAAGACTGCCCGTACTGCTGAAGGGCCTTGTCGTCTATCGCGAAAAATACATTCACGCCGCTTACATGATTGCGAAGAACGCCGCGGGGCTGGCCGGGATGAATGATCAGATCCCGGATTATGATGATCTCTTGAGATCGCGCCTCTACTTCGAAGAAATGAAGCTCGCCGTGGCCGAAGCCAGAAACGGGCAGAGTTTGCCGGAATGACGAGCCGATCGGAAGCTCTGCGGTGGCGAGATTTGCGGCTCGGACCGGCAGACCGCCGCGCGGCTACGATTGCTGGGTCTGCGGCAACAGCCCGTGCTGCACCGCCGCGAGCACGGCCTGGGTGCGGTTCTGGGCATTCAGCGCGCGCATGATGGCGGCGATATGCACCTTGACCGTCGCTTCCGACAGGTTGAGCGAGTAGGCGATTTCCTTGTTCGACTTGCCGAGGACCAGCTCCGCCAGCACGGCCGATTGGCGTCTGGAAAGCTGCTTCATACGCGGCGCCTCGGCCCTGGTGTCGTTGACCGCATGGGCCGACGCCTCGGCCCGGAGGATGGTCGGCGGCAGATAGACGCCGCCCGAAAGGACCAGCTTGATCGCCTCGATCATGATTTCCGGCGTGGTCGATTTCGGGATGAATCCCGCGGCTCCGGCGGCGACGGCCGTGCGCACATCGCTGGCCCCATCAAGCATCGAGACGACCACGATGGGCGTCTCCGGCTTCAGCGACTTCAAAGTCGCAACGCCGTTTTCCTGAGTCATGCCGGGCATCAGAAGATCGGTCAGAACCAGATCATAGTCCTGATGAGTCAGTGCCTCGATGGCCTCCGCCTTGGAACTGGCCTCGGTGATCTCGATCGTGTGATCGAGCTCCGACAGCAGATAGCGCATCCCCGACCGGAACAATGCATGATCATCAGCCAGAAGAATTCTCACTTCCTCGACCTCTCCCTCAAGATTCAACCAAAACGCGTATATAGCTTTTTGTAATGGCCCATCTACAATACCCAGATACCCAAAATGGCTAGAGGATGTGCATCATAGGTATAGCGTATCCGGGTTTTCAGTCCTTATGATCATGTTTAACAGCAATGGGGTCGGTTGTCTACGGTCAATACACTATTCGGGCAACTGATTGGCAAGATCCAGACTCTTGATCTCGCCAATCGGTATTATGAATCAAAAACTCGGCAAATTGTGACCTTTCCCTATCCAGGCAAGGCAGGTTCTGCAAAAGTTCTGTCTTGGCCGATCGC
>CAZTNV010000064.1:0-15044 GCA_964615535.1 uncultured Mycobacteriaceae bacterium
GGCGTGACCGTGATTTCCTGCCCGTCCTGTGCCCGCCAGCAATTCGACGTAATCAAGACGGTCGAGGTGCTGGAACAGAGATTGGCGCACATCACCACACCGATGACGGTGTCGGTGATCGGCTGCGTGGTCAACGGCCCCGGCGAGGCGACCATGACCGATATCGGTTTCACCGGCGGCGGCAAGGGCGTCCACCAGGTCTACGTCAATGGCCAGCCCGACCATAGGTTGAAGGACAAGGGCATCGTCGACCACCTGGTCGGGATGATCGAGGCCAAGGCGGCCCAGATCGAAACCGAAAAGGCGCGGGAAACCGCCGCGGAGCAGGTTGCGGCCGCCGAGTAGACGCCCTTACAGCTATCACTGCCCTTCTACTTAAGGTTGCGAAGGCAACGGTTTTGCCCGGCCCGCCGCAGGATCGTGACGGTCGGCGGCCTACTCGGTCGAAGCGACGCCGCTGTCCACGCGCCCGTAGTCGAACGGCGCGATTTGCTCGAGTTCGACCACCGAATACGGGGTCTCGTAGACGTCGAGGCCCGGATCGAAACCGTAGCCGTAACCGTAATACGGGAAGGCATACGGCCCACGATAGCCATAGCCGACGCTGGGTTCCGCAATCACGGCCTGGATTTCGCCGTCCTGGCTGAAGATGACGTCCTCGACAAAGCCGTACCGAACGCCCCCGGCCAGGCCGAGATAATCGCCCATGAGTTCGCTGATCCGCCAGTTCCGGCCTTCCGCCGGCTGATCGTCGATATCGCCGAAAACGCTGTAATCTTCGATATTGTCGCTATCGAACGGCACCTGGATCACCGCGGTTCCCATCCGGACGACCTCGTCCCAGGGCATGGCGAAATGGGTATCGCCGATGTCGAGGAAGCCGCCGGCTTCGATCACGACCTTCTGGATCTGGCCATCCGGCCCGATGATCAGGTCCTCGACCTCGCCGATCTCCTCGCCCTGAGTATCCTGGACTTCGGAGTCCAGCAGGTGTTCCGCCCGCCACCCGGTATAGAGATCGCTCTGGTCCCAGGTCGTGATGTCGACCCATTCCCGGTTCTGGTCCTGCTGCTGCTGGCCCTGCGCCAGGATGGCCGCGGGAACGGCCAGGATCAGAGCCAGTGCGGTCGAGGTGGATGCGAGTATTCTCCTCATGTCGAGCTTCTCCTCCAGCTTCTCATCTCGATCAATAGAGGTCGATTGGCACACCGTGAGGGATTGCATCGGTCATGCACCGCAGCGGCCCATCGAGGGTCTCTCCGCCGGTTTCCAGACCGGCCATTGCTAAAGCAGCTCGTCCTCGACGACCGGCTGCTGCCAGGGCGGCGGCCCCATGTCGATTTCGTCCTGCTCGGTGACGGCACCCGTGGCCGCTCCCACGCCGGCTCCGGCCAGCGCGCCGACCGGCCCGCCAACCACGGCACCGGTCGCGGCGCCCATGCCAGCCCCGGTTCCCGCCCGTTCCGGTTCGGTGCTGCCGCACGCGCTCAGCGCCATTACGGCGCCGGCTATGACCAAACAAGTGTGGAGTTGTCTCACGGTGGCCTCCTGTTCCGCGATCCTGCAATCGATAGGAAAACCGCCGAGACCGGACGTCTGTTCCGAGGCATGGACGAGTTCGCGGGTAGCGATCACGGAAAGGACCACCAAGCAGACTCCATTGTCCATGCCCGGCCGGTCGCCGTCGCAGCCGGCCGCGGCCCTCACTCCGGCTCGCGGGCCTCCTCCCGGCCTTCGCGCACGATGTCCTCGGCTCGCTCGCGCGCCGATCCCTCCGGCTGCGGCTCGTCCTGAACGGCGGCGATGGCGGGCCAGAGACACAGGGCAGTGAACAACGGAAAGTGGTCGGAGCCGATATAGCGCAGGCGCTCGATCGCGAGCAGGGCAAACTCCTCCTCGAAGAAGACGTGATCGAGCGGCCAGCGCAGGAACGGCACCTCGGCATTGAATGTCGGGTACAGGCCACGCCCGATGCGCGGGTCGAGCAGGCCGCTGATCTCCTGGAACAGCCGCGTGGTGCGCGACCAGGCAACATCGTTGAGGTCGCCCGCCACGATCGACGGGAGACCGGCTTCGCGGGCCTCGCGGGCCACGATCAGCAGCTCGGCATCCCGCCGGTCGGTATCGTCCCCGGGCCGCGGCGGATGCGGATGCAAACCGTAGAATTGCACGACCGCATCCGACGGCAGACGGACCCTCGTCCTGATCGACGGCACGTAGTCGTGCAGCAGGAAGCGCATCTCGGGCGCCACCAGTTCCAACCTAGAATACAGGATCATGCCCCAGGGATCGGTCCTGGGCTGGCGAACGACGAAGGGATACTCTGCGGCGAGAGGCTGCAGCGCGCGATCCCACCAGGGGGTGGCCTCGACCACGAGAAGCAGGTCGGGTTCGCGTTCGCGAACCAGGTCGAGCAGAGGCCGGCTCTGCCGATTGTCGAACTCGACATTGGCGATGATCAGCGTGATCCGCTGCCCGCCCGGGCAGGACGCAGCGGCAATGGCTTCAACCGGGTGGATCGGCGTGTAGGGCAGGATGCGCCAGATCTGATAGGCGAGGCAGATCGTGATCCCGGCGGTCAGGGCCCAGGTCGCGGCGCGCCTTCGATCAAGCACCGCCACCACGGCAACCAGGGCCGCCGCCAGCAAGCCGGCGATCTGGGTCCGGGGGAAATCGAAGATTCGAATCCACCATTCGTCGGTCAGGATCAGGGGCAGCACTGTAGTAAGAATGAGCAGCGCCAAGAGGCTCCACAGCCCAATCCGCCAGCCCCGATGCCTTGCGCCGTTGCGCCCGATCATGGCGCCGGCACGCGGGGCCGCCGCAAGGCGTCAAGCCGCAGATCGGTTACCGGGAGATCGATTACGGGCGCCGCCGCCGGGACGATAACCGGGGCAAACACCCGAGCAACCAGTTGTCCAGCATGGCAAACCATGAGGTCTCCGGGCCAGAATCAACGATTGGAAGGCCTGCGCTTCCGGTACTGCAACGCCAATTGAACGATACGAAACTCTTTGCTTGAGGAAGTCGGCTCCATGAATGGAATGTATGACCAATAGTGCCGCCCGACAGATGAAGAGACTCGAGGGATTCCCAAGAGGGTTCGGTTGATGATCCGATGATGCTTCACCCGGCTGGGCGGTGCCATCCTCGTGGAACAGAACGATGCGTGGGCGGTCCAGCGCGCCCGCTACATGACGCTGGAAACCATCGCGCCCGTGAGCGACGATCCCATCCTCAGCCTGCCCGCCATGGCCGCCTGACGAACCCGGCCGAAGCCGCCGGAGAGCACAAGCGACCCCGCGCTCCTGCACCACTGCTCGGGGGAGGATCGTTTCAAGAGCGTCGATCAACCTTCGAACCACGCGACAAGGCAGCAAGCACGCATGATTCGCATCACGCCTCGAATCGTCCTCGACGAGCGCGAGATCGAGGAATCGTTCATCCGGGCGTCCGGTCCCGGCGGGCAGAACGTCAACAAGCTGTCGACCGCGGTGCAGATCCGGTTCGACGTGGCGCGCTCGCCCGCGCTGCCCGATGAGGTGCGGGCACGGCTGGCGCGGCTGGCCGGGCGGCGGCTGACCCAGGACGGCGTGCTGGTGATCACCGCGCAGAACCACCGCACCCAGGAGCGCAACCGCGCCGATGCGCTGGACCGTCTGATCGAGCTGATCCGTGCCGCCGCGGTGCCGCCGGTGCCGCGCCGCCCGACCCGGCCGACCGCCGGCTCGCGCCGGCGCCGCCTGGAGGCCAAGGGCAGGCGCTCGGACCTCAAGCGTCTGCGCGGCGGCGAGCCGCCCGAATAGCCCGGCCTAACCGGAAGCCCCGCCATGCCCGAAATCTCCGATGCTTGAAATCTACATCGACGCCGATGCCTGCCCGGTGAAGGACGAGGTCTACCGCGTCGCCGAGCGCCATCGCCTGACCGTTCACGTCGTCACCAACCGGTGGATTCGGACGCCGGAGCATCCGCAGATCCAGCGGGTGGTGGTGTCCGACGGGTTCGACGCCGCCGACAACTGGATCGCCGAGCATATCGGTCCCGGCGACATCGCCGTGACCAGCGACATTCCTCTCGCCGCCCGCTGCCTCGCGCGCAAGGCCCGCGTGCTCGGCCCCGGCGGCAAGCCGTTCACCGAGCAGTCGATCGGCATGGCGCTGGCGACCCGCGACCTGATGGCCCATCTGCGCGACACCGGCGAGATCACCGGCGGCCCCGCCGCCTTCACCAGGCAGGACCGCTCCCGCTTCCTGGGCGCGCTGGAGAACACCATCCAGGCAATCCGCCGGGACCCGCCGGGACGATAGAGAGCCGGCGATACGGCGGCGGGGCTGACCACGGCTGGTTGGCCGCCCGGTCCTTGAAAAACTACCCCTTTCGTCTTAAGACTTGGAACTGCGCAGCCTATGCGGCGCGAACCGGAAGCGCTTTTTCGCCGTTCAGGGCAGCAGACAGGGGTCGAGCGGATGGAGAATTGGCTCAAGTTCATTGATGGCATGGTCGATCAGGCGCGGCGCCAGCGCCGGCTCGATAAGGTTCTCGAACTCCTTGGCCAGTCCCATCGGGTGATGATCCTGGGTTGCACCGGCGTCGGAAAAACCAATTTCTGCCAAGCCCTCCGTTCGATCGTCGTTGAAGCGATCGATGCTGCCAATCGCACGGAGTTTCCGGTACATGAGCGTCTTCGAATCAACGAACACCTGTTTTCGTTGATTGATGTGCCCGGCCAGGACCGGCACGAGGCCCTGCGCAAGCAAGCTATGCTTTCAGCCATGAGGCAGCCACGACTTGGAGTCATCAACGTGGTGTGCTATGGTTACCATGAATTCGGCGAGGGGCGTGAAGCGGCAATCGATGAACAGGGCCGGCTCAGAGGCGGGTTCTTGGAGATGCAGCGCCAACACGAATTGGAGTCCAGTTATGAATGGTTGCAGATCCTGGGAGATCGGACCACGCTGTCCTGGTACATCACCGTCGTGGCCAAAGCTGATCTTTGGTGGCAGCAGAGAGATGAGGTCATGCGTTACTACAACGACGGGGAGTACGCCAACAGCCTGATCGGACTTCGTGATCTGGGAGGTGCCGTGGTGCCGTTCTGTTCCGTCTTCCGCCGATTTTATGGCAATATTCCGCTGGCGGGGACCTTTGACGATGCCGACCGGCTGAGACTCCGGGAGAATATGTTCCGGGTTCTGGTCGAGGCGATAAGCAGGCGGAGCAGCCATGCCTGACGAGACCAGACCGTTACAGCGCCAGAACGGCCGGGGTAAACAGCAATACTCACCTAATGCTTTTCAAGCAGAGCTGGTTGCTCTCAAAGAGTCCATGGCCAATCTGGAAAGCAAGGTCGACGATCTTCGTGCATTGTGCAGGGTTGTTGTTTTGTTGACTGCCGTAAACCCCCTGTTTCTAATGCCCGTTTGGCAGGGAGTGATGGGTTATATGCCTGTCCGTGACCCGAGGACAGAATTCAATGCTGAGATGGCATTTCTTTATATAAGTATGTTTTTTGTCTTTTCTGCCATGTATGTTCTGTTTAGCTTTGAGCAGGTACGACGCGAAGGCAATGCCCTGTTTCAGGCGATCAGCGACAAGATGGAAGGCATGAGCCTCAGGCTTCGACGCGACGGTTCCACGATATCCATGGATGCCAAGGCGGAATACGAAGCCCTGGATGCTCAGGCCCGTCAGGCCATCCGGGCGTATGTCCGCCATGCCGATCTGCCGCTGGTCGGCGGCACCGCGGGGACAGCGGCCTATGCGGTGTTCAATGCCGCCCTTATGATCCTTGCGCTCGCGGCGCCGCTGGTGCGGGCGCTCGTGCACTGAACGCCCCCGCGCAGCGGATGTCATTCTGCCGGCGGTCGTGATAGAACCGCCGCCTTGTCCACCCTGCCGCCGGCGGACCGGCTTTGCCGTGGCACCAGAGCGTCGATTTCCATGAAATTCACCCTGTCCTGGCTCAAGGATCATCTCGAGACCGAGGCCCCGGTCGCGGCGATCGCGGAACGGCTCACCGCGCTCGGCCTGGAGGTCGAGTCCGTGGACGACCGCGCGGCGGCACTGGCCGCGTTCACCGTCGGCCATGTCACGTCGTGCGAGCGCCACCCCAATGCCGACAAGCTGTCGGTCTGCATCGTCGAGACCGCGGCGGGCGCGGTCCAGGTGGTGTGCGGCGCGCCCAATGCGCGGGCGGGGATGAAGGGCGCCTTCGCCCCGGCCGGGACGCACATCCCCGGCACCGGCGCGGACCTGAAAAAGGGCGTGATCCGCGGCGTCGAATCCAACGGCATGCTGTGCTCGGAGCGGGAGCTCGGCCTGTCCGACGAGCATTCCGGCATCATCGATCTGCCCGAGGACGCGCCGGTCGGCGCGCCGGTGGCCGAGATCCTGGGGCTGGCCGATCCGGTGATCGACGTGGCGCTGACCCCCGACCGCGCCGATTGCGCCGGGGTGCGCGGCATTGCACGCGATCTCGCGGCGGCCGGGCTGGGCCGGCTGAAGCCGCTGCCGGCCGAGCCGGTACCCGGCCGCTTCCCCAGCCCGATCGCGGTGCGGCGGGATTTCCCGGCGGAAGCCGGCCAGCCCTGCCCGCTGTTCGTCGGCCGCACGATCCGCGGTCTGGTCAATCGGCCGAGCCCGCGCTGGCTGCAGGACCGGCTGCGCGCGATCGGCCTGCGCCCGATCTCGGCGCTGGTCGATATCACCAATTTTTTCACGATCGACCGCGCCCGGCCGCTCCACGTGTTTGATGCCGACACGGTGGCGGGCGATCTGGTGGTGCGGCTGTCGCGGCCGGGCGAGACCCTGGCCGCGCTCAACGACAAGACCTACACGCTGGACGGCGACATGACCGTGATCGCCGACCAGGACGGCGTCGCCGCGCTGGGCGGGGTGATGGGCGGCGTGTCGACCGGGGTCACCGCCGACACGGTCAGCGTGTTCGTCGAATGCGCCCTGTTCGACCCGATCCGCACCGCCGCGACCGGCCGCAAGCTGGGCATCGACTCCGACGCCCGCTACCGGTTCGAGCGCGGCATCGATCCCGATGCGGTGTTCGCCGGGATGGAACAGGCCACCCGGATGATCCTGGACCTGTGCGGCGGCGAGGCGAGCGAACTGGTGGTCGCCGGCGCGGTGCCCGAGTGGCGCCGCACCGTCGCGCTGCGCCCTTCGCGGGTCGAGAGCCTGGGCGGCGTCGCGCTGCCGCTGGCCGAGCAGGCCGCGATCCTGACCGCGCTGGGCTGCGGCGTGATCGAGGACATGCATGGCGTGCTGAAGGTGGACATCCCGAGCTGGCGCGGCGACATCCAGGGCGAGGCCGATCTGGTCGAAGAGGTGCTGCGGGTGCGCGGCTACGACGCGATCCCCGCGGTGCCCCTGCCCCGTCCGCCCGGTCCGACCCGGCCCGCCATCAGCCTGCGCCAGCGCGCCGCCGGGCTGGTGCGACGGACCCTGGCCACGCGCGGGCTGGACGAGGCGGTGACCTGGTCGTTCATGGCCGGCGACAAGGCCGCCCGGTTCGGTTTCCAGAACCCCGGCCTGCGCCTGGAAAACCCGATCGCCAGCGATCTCGACGTGATGCGGCCGTCGATCCTGCCCAATCTGGTCGAGGCCGCCGCGCGCAATGCCGCCCGCGGCCTGCCCGACGCGGCGCTGTTCGAGGTCGGACCGAGCTATGCCGATCCGACGCCCGCCGGCCAGCGGCTGGTCGCCGCCGGGGTGCGCGCCGGCCGCTCTGCTCCGCGCCACTGGGCCGCGCCGCCCCGCGCGGTCGACGTGTTCGACGCCAAGGCGGATGCCCTGGCGGCGCTGGAGGCGGCGGGGGCGCCGTCCGGCAATCTCCAGGTCACCACCGATGCACCCGACTGGTACCATCCCGGCCGCTCCGGCGTGCTGCGGCTGGGCGCGACCGTGCTGGCCCATTTCGGCGAGATCCACCCGGCGGTGCTGGCGGCGCTGGACGCCGCGGGGCCGGTCGCCGGGTTCGAGGCGTTCCTGGATGCCGTGCCTCAGGCCAAAGCAAAGAAGACCGGCACCGCCCGGCCGCTGCTCCGGCTCTCGCCGTTCCAGCCGGTCGAGCGCGATTTCGCCTTCCTGGTCGATCAGGCGGTGCCGGCCGAGCGGGTGGTGCGGGCCGCACGCGGCGGCGACAAGGCGCTGATCGCGGATGTCTCGGTGTTCGACCTCTATCAGGGTCCCGGCGTGCCCGAGGGCAAGAAGTCGCTGGCCCTGGGCGTCACCCTGCAACCGACCGCCGCCACCCTGACCGAAGACCAGATCGAGGCGGTCGCCCAGAAGATCGTCGCCGCGGTGGTCAAGCAGACCGGCGCGACGCTGCGGGGATAATCCCCCGCAGCATCGCGCCGGCGCCGCTCGCGCAGATCTGCCCTCACCCCGCGGCCGGCACCACTGCAGCCGCCGCCGGCATCGCCACAGCCGCGGGCGCGTCCGCCTCTTTTCGCCGCCAGACCAGCGAGAAATAGGCCGGGGTGAAGTAGAACGAGATGATCGTCGACAGCGCCGTGCCGCCCGCGATGGCGATCGCGAAGGGCGGCCAGAATCCGCCATCGCTGAGCATCAGCGGCAGGAAGCCGCCGACCGTGGTCACCGTAGTCGAAAGGATGTGGCGGGAGCAATCCTCCACCACAACGTGTCGGATCGCCTCGGGATCGCCGGCCGAGGCCGCGGGACTGCCCTGGAGTTCGGCGGTCATGATGATGCTGGCGTTGATCGCCAGGCCGATCAGCCCCATCAGCGCCACGATCACCACGAAGCCGAGCGGGTAGCCGAACGCGGTCAGGCACAGCAGACCCAGCCCCATGGCCTGCCCGGCGACGACGAAGATGCCCCCGGCCAGCCGGAACGAGTTGAAGGTCAGGACCACAGTGACGACCATGCCGATCACGATCAGCCCGATCGACCCCATCAGCCGGTCGACCGCCTGATCGCGCTCCTCGGCCTCGCCGCCGAACTCGGTGCGGTAGCCGACCGGCAGGTCGAGCCGATTGGCCGCCAGGCGCTGCTGGAAATCGGCCAGGGCGGTTTCGGGCAGCGTGCCGGCGGTGATGTAGCCGCGGATGATGTTGACCCGCTCGCCGTTGCGTCGCGAAATCGAGCCGGGCGCCGGTTCCAGCCGAAGTTCGCCCAGCGCGGCCAGCGGCACGCCGGGAAACCGGCCGTCGGTTCGCGGTTCGCCCCCCGGCATCAGATCGGTCGCGGCGATCGCCGCCAGATCGCCGCGCTCCGCCCCGGCCAGCCGCACCCGCACCGGCAGCTCCTCGACCGCCTCGATCACCGAGCCGCCGGTCACGCCCTCCAATTGCTGGTCGAGTTGGCGGGCGACCTCGGACAGTCTCAATCCGGCCAGCCGCGCACTGTCCTCGTCGCTGTGCAGACGCAGCGTCGGCTCGCCACCGGCCAGGGTGGCGCGGGTATGGGTGATCGTCGGCCCTTGAGCGAGCAGCGAGCGCGCCTGTTCGCCGATCTGCCGCAGCCGGTCGAGGTCCGGGCCGTAAATGCGCAGTTCAACCGGCGCGTCGAAGGGCGGCCCCTGATCCAGCTCGCGGACCAGCGTCTGGGCCTCGGGAAAGGCCTCGTCCAGCGCGTGCTGGAGCCGCGGCACCAGATCCTCGACCCCGGCCACGGTGTCGATGGTCACCTGGGCCTGGGCGTAGTTGGCCTGGCCGTCCTGGTCCATGATCAGGTTGTAGTAGAAGGCCGGGGCGCTGGTCCCGACATACCAGTCGACCGAGCGGATTTCCGGGAAGCCGTCCAGCACGCCGGAAACCCGCCGGACGGTCGCCGCGGTTGCCTCGATCGGCGTCTGGCCGGGCAGGCGGAATTCGATATGGAACTGGTTGCGGTCGGCCGGCGGGAAGAATTGCTCGGTCAGGGTCGATGCGCCGACGAAGCCGAGCACGCAGGGAATCGTCGCGGCCAGCATCGACAGCCGCGGATGGCGCAGGCTGAGCGCGATCGATTTCGAGAACTGGCGGCTGAGCCAGCGTATGAGCCGGACGCCGCCGCCGCGGCCATCCACTGCGGCCCGCAGGAACCGGCCGGACACCGCCAGCACCAGGGTGATCGCGAACAGATAGGACACGGTGAGGGATGCGATCAGCCCGACCGCGATCGCCGACACGAACTCCCCGGCCGCGCCGGGCAGCAGGACGATCGGCATGAACGACAGGATCGTGGTGGCGGTCGAGCTGAGCAGGGGAACCCAGAGCCGGGCCAGTGCGTCGCGCAGCGCGGCCAGTGGGGTCATGCCGCGGTTCAGCCGCATCTGTACCGCGTCGGTCATGACGATCGCGCTGTCGACCATCAGGCCCAGCGCCACGATCAGCCCGGTGATCGACATCTGGTTGATCGGCACGCCGATCCGGTCGAGCACCGCCAGCGTGGCGAAGCCGGTCAAAGGCAGCGACGCGGTGCAGATCAGGGCCGAGCGCCAGCCCAGCGTCAGGAACAGCACCACGACCACGATCGCCGCACCGGACAGCAGGTTCAACAGCAGGCTTTCCAGCCGGCTCTCGGCATAGACCGCCTGCTCGAACCGGATGTCGACGGCAATGCCCTGGGGCAGTTCGGCGGAAAACCGATCGATCACGGTCCGCACCCGCTCGGTCCACAGATCGACCCGCATTTCCGCCACGACCCGCGCGGTCACCACGACCGCCGGCCGGCCATTGATCAGCACCAGATCGGAGGGCGGATCGGCCACGCTGCGCTGCACCGTAGCGACGTCACCGACCCGCAGGATGGCGCCGTCCGAACGCTGAGCGACCGGCACCGCGCGGACCCGGTCGAGGCCGTCGAGCTCGCCCTGGACCTGAATGATCATGTCGCTGGCATCGCTGCGCAGCCGGCCTGCCGACTGCTTGACGTCCGCATCGGCCAGCGCGGCGGCGACCTGAGCCATCGACAGCCCGGCGGCGGCCAGACGGTGCGGATCGGCGGTGACCAGGATCTCCTCTGCCGAGGCGCCGTACAGCCGGACCACCTGGGTGCCCCCGACATTGCGCAGCCGGTTCTGCAGCTCCAGCCCGAACCGCCGCAGGATCGCCGGATTGGGCTCGCTCGCGGCGGTCCAGTTCAGCGCGACGATGATCGAGAAGGCGTTGGAGCGCTTGTCGTCGAAGCGCGGCGCCGGCACCCCGGCCGGCAGGGCGGAGCTGGCATCGGCCAGGGCGTCGCGGACCCGCGAGAGCGCCTCGCGCACCTCGTCCTGCGACAGCGACTCGTGAACGCTGACGGTGATCGAGGACAGCCCGTTGCTGCTGTCCGACGTGATCTCCTCGATTTCGGAGATCTGGCGCAGTTCGTTCTCGATCTTCTCGGTCACCAGCGCCTCGACCCGCTCGGCAGAGGCGCCGGGGAACGGCGTCAGGATGGTGGCGACCCGGTTGACCACGATCGGGTCTTCCTGGCGCGGCAGGGTGCCGAGCGCGGAGAACCCGCCGGCCAGGATCATCAGCAGGACCAGCGCCAGCAGGCGCGGATTGGTGAACAGGGCGGTGCTCATCGGACAACCTCCGCCACGGCGCTGGCCAGCCGGACGCGCTGGCCCGGCACCAGACGGTGAATGCCGGCGCGCACCACCAGATCGCCATCGGCCAGGGTACCGCGGACGAAGGCGCGATCGGCCTCGGCATGCAGCACCTCGACCTCGGCGCGGGTCACGGTGAAGGTCGCCGGCGCCGCGCCGGGGCGCAGCACGAACACCGACCACAGCCCGCGCAGCCCTTCGGTCAGCGCCGTGGTCGGCAGCCAGAACCCGGCACTGGCGACGGTATCCTCGACCCGCAGCCGGGCGAGCTGGCCGGACGGCCCGGCAAGGGTGCGGTCGATCGCGAGGATCACGGTCATCGTCCGGGTACCGGCATCGAGTTCGTCGACCACCGCGGTCACGGTGGCCCGGACCTGCTCGCCGCCGACCACGAGGTCCTGCGTGCTGCCGACCGCCAAACGCGCACCGACCGCCGGCGGCACGCCGATCCGCGCCTCGCTGGCACCGGCTTCGAGCAGCCGGAACACCGGCTGGGCGCTGGCGACCACGGTGCCCTCGTCGATCATCCGGCGGGTCACCACCGCGTCGAACGGCGCCACCAGCGCCGATTTGCGCAGATCGAGATCGATGCCCGCGAGGGCGGCGCGCAGCCGCTCGGTCTGGGCGTTCAGCGCCGCCGCGCTGAACCGCGAATCGTCGAGATCCTGCGCCGATGTGTTGCCCCGCCCGGCCAGGGCCCGGCGGCGCTCATAGGTGGCGCGGGCCAGCGCCAGCCGGGCCTGCACCTCGGCCAGTTCCGCCGCGGTCTGGCGCCGGGTCAACTCCAGCGACTCGGTGTCGAGCCGGGCCAGCACCTGACCGGCGTTCACCCGGTCCCCGTCATCCGCCGCCAGCGCGATGACCAGACCGGGCCGCTCGAAGCCCACCTCGCTGGCGCGCCGTGCGGTCACCCGGCCGGAATACCACCGTGCGATGGTATAGGACGGGCTGGAGGCGATCGGGGCCGCCTCGACCGGCAGCGGCTCGGCGATGACCGGTCCCGTCGCGCCGGCCGGCGGCTGGAGCATCGCCCAGCCGGCCGCCACACCCAGCGCGATCAGTCCCGCCGCCGCCACCGAGGCCAGCATCGGCCGGCCCCGCCGCCCCGGCGCTGCCACACCCGGCCGGCCGGCATTCGCTTCCGTGAGTCGATCCTGCTGCATCGGTTTCATCCTCTGCTCGGCCCAACCGCAGCGCCACCGATACGGCGAGCGGCTGTTCGATGATAGGTGATGATAATACTAAATCGTCACACTTCGGCGAAAAAAACGGCCTTGGCCACCCGGCCGGCGGACCCATGCATAACCATCTATGGTTAACATTTCGAGAACACCTCATTCCTCGGTGACCTGTCCGGCCGCGCCCTGCCCCGCCGCGTCCTGCCCTTGCGCACCCCGTCCATCCGTACCCCGTCCCAGGGCCAGCAGGATGAAGGTCGCCATCTGCTCCGCGGCGGGCGCGAGATGCTCGCCGAAATCCTCGGAAACCAGAGCCGGATGGAAAAACTTCACCATGGCGGTGTAGGCGCAACTGCCCATCGCCTCCGCATCGCCCGCCGCGAACTCGCCCCTGGCCATACCGTCGGCGACGATATCGCGCAGGATCAGCCGCATGCGCTCGACATGGCTCTTGATCGCCTCCCATTGCTCGCGCAGCGCCGCCTCGACCATTTCGTGGACCCGGGTCTGATCGATATAGCGATCGCAGGTCATGCGATGAATTTCGACCAGGAAGTCGCGGACCCGCTGGCCGGCCGGTTCGGGCCGCCGCGCGATCTCCAGCGCCTTGCGTTCGATCTCGCTCAGCAGCCGCCCGGCGATCGCTTCGTTGATCGCCGCCTTGCTGTCGAAGAACCGGTAGACATTGGCGGGCGACATGCCGCAGGCCCGGGCGATGTCGGCAACGGTGGTCTTGGTGTAGCCATAGGTACGGAAATGCTGTTCCGCGACCGCGATGATCTGTGCCCTGGTATCCGCCGCTCTGGCCGGTTCTGCGCGCATGCCGTTGACCGTTTCCACCGCAATGTGACGTATAACGAATTTGATAACTCATCATACCGGCGCGGGGTCGCGGGGTCAAGCCCGCTGCGCCGGTCGCACTACCAATCCCGAAAGCGGGCGCAACCGGGAGCACCGTCCCTGTCGCACATTTCAGAATGATGCTAGGGTCGCGCCGGTATGCTAGGTCAGACCGGCAATGCGGCGGCCGGGGCCGGGCGAAGGCCGGGGGCGAAGCCATGATCGGCGGCTGCAATCATGAGGATGGTTGAATGGACGGCGACAGGGTAGCAGAGAAGATTTTCGAGATCGTTGCCAAGGAGCGGCGGCTGGACCGGGCGACCCTCTCGCTCGAGACCCGCCTCGAGGATATCGAGATCGAATCGGTCGATCTGGTCGAGATCATCTTCGCCATCGAGGACGAGTTCGACATCGACGTGCCGCAGGAGGAGAACGCGTTCAAGCTGGAGACGATGGGCGACATCGTCGCGGGCGTGAAGCGCCTGATTGCCGAAAAGCAGGCGGCCGCCGAGGCGACCCCTTCCGCGCAATCCTGACGGTCCGGCCGACTTCATGCATCGTGTCGCGATCACCGGCCTGGGCTGCATCTCCGCGCTCGGCCATACCGCGGATCTGCACTGGCAGGCCGCGCGCGAAGGCAAATGCGGTATCGCCGGGCTCACGCTGGTGCCGGCGGACCAGGTCAAGGTGCGTATCGCCGCGGAGGTCAAGCGCTTCGACCCGCTGGCCCATTTCGACGAGCGCATGGCCGAGTCGATCGACCGGTTCACCCAGTTCGCAGTGATCGCTGCACGTCAGGCGGTCGCCGATGCCGGGCTGGAATTCGGCAACGGCGAGCTCGGCCGGAAGACCGCGGTGATCACCGGCACCGGGATCGGCGGCGCCACCACGATCGACCAGTGCTCCGCCCGCATTTATGCCGAGGGCAACCGGCGGGTTCATCCCAACACCGTTCCCAAGCTGATGGCCAGCGCGGCCACCAGCCTGATCACCATGCAGTTCGGCATCACCGGCCCGGCCTTTACCGTGACCAGCGCGTGCTCCTCGTCCAACCACGCGATCGGCGAGGCGTTCTGGATGGTGCGCTCGGGCCGGGTGGCCACCGCGATCGCCGGCGGCGCCGAGGCGGTGATCACCTTCGGCAACTGGCCGGGCTGGCAGGCGCTGCGGGTGATGGCGACCGACACCTGCCGCCCGTTCAGCCGCGGCCGCCAGGGCATGGTGCTGGGCGAGGGTGCCGGCATGATGGTGCTCGAGAATTTCGACGCGGCACGCGCCCGCGGTGCCCGGATCTACGCCGAGCTGGTCGGGTTCGGCCTGTCGGCCGATGCCGAATCGACCCTGGAGCCGTCCGAAATCGGCGCCGGCCGGGCCATCGCGATGGCGCTGGAGGAGGCCGGGCTGAACCCCGAGCAGGTCGATTACGTCAACGCTCACGGCACCGCCACCCAGGCGGGCGACATCGCGGAGACCA
>CAZTNV010000065.1:0-15008 GCA_964615535.1 uncultured Mycobacteriaceae bacterium
CCTCCCCCAAAGGCGTCGCGGACCGGCCGGTTCTTCGCGCCGCTCCCGGTCGAATCTCGACCACGCATGCAGCATGACGGCGGCCCGGACCACGACGGCGCTGGCCACCGCCGACAGCATGACGAAGGCAATGATGAAATAGCGTCCGGAATACTGGTTGAGCCGCGTCCAGTTGAGATTGGCGACGATCAGAAAGTATATCGTCAAGCCGGCCAGGCAGATCAGCGATCTGGCCGTGAACGTGTCGACCACCGGGTCATCGGCACGCCGCATTCGTGAATACACCGACTGGACAATCACGAGCCCGATCAGGATCAATGCGGCGTGACCGGCCAGGGCGATGCCGGACATCCAATCCCAAAGTCCCGCAACGACAGTCCGCAGGTTATCCAGGCCGGGTTCCAGGGCAAAATAATGATTCTGGCCGCCGCCGCTGACCAGGGAATGAAGCGCGCAAACGATCAGGGCGGCCATCGCGGTCGACAGATACACCAGAGTCCGCGTATTCGGAAATGCCATCAAATAAATGAAGCTGAATGGCAGGAGAAATATCGCAAGCCCGAGATTCACATAAAACGCCACCACCAGCAGAAAGAACATCACCGCCGTCAGAACGACCGATCTCGGAGAGCGGTGGTATTCGTTGTGCCGATGAACCCAAAGCGACCAGAACAGGAAGAAGGCCGAAGTCCCGTAGGGTTGACCATCCAGCCAGATATTCTTGACGCCCGGAACCTCCAGCAACCAGAACACGGCTGCGATCGCGAGCATCAGTTGGATCCAAAGGTATTTTCCGGTCGTCCCGAGCAGCTCGAAAACGGCCATCAGCGTAAAAAACGCAAAGAACGCCTGCAGAAACACCTGCAAAGTATAGTTGAGATTGATGTCATGCACGGGAGATGCGAGGAAAGGAAGAAGATTGCCCAGCCGATTCTGACCCCAGACATACCAGGTGAGCTTCATCCTGCTCATGATCGCGGGCAGCACCGAATCCGCATTGTGCATCTGGCAGAACAAATCCGACCATGTCAGCAACGACGCATATGCTGCAAAGATCAATGCGATGAAGGCCCAGGTCGTGACCGAAATCGGGGAAGACCCGTAAACGTCCTGGTCACGCAAGTATCGGCTCAGAACGCGACGGGATTTTTGCAGCATGCTCTACCTCGGTCAAGGCGGTGGAGGTTGTAGCAGGATCGACGGTCAGGTTTCGAACCGCTGCCGGAAATGACCAATGCTGCAGCCCGGCTCTTCGCCTGCCCTTGCGCGTGCAGGGAACCGGGCGGCCACAAGAAATTGCGAGCATTTGCCAATAGGCTGGACCTTCCCGAACAAAGGACATGGCGCGATCAGAATACCCGCGCTCGGTAACAGGCAGCACTGACCATGTCCAACGGGTATAGGAATTACCGACAGCGGCGTAGCTCTCGGGCCCACTCAAACCGATGATCTAGCTCTACGGTTCATGATACTGGCAGAGGAGGACGACGGCAGATCGCCGTTGCCAAAAAAGTGCTTTGCGTAACGGAAAAAGATCGCGGGCGACCGCGCATCGAGCCCTGCCATCGCGTTCTTTTTCACGATTTTCGCCGAAGGCGGGTCGGCGGCCGCAGGATTTTTCGGTGCCCGCACCCTGGAGTTCGTCCGCCGGGGCGCTCATCCGCCGGGGCAGCGGAACGGCTGCGCCGGCATTTGCGACCGCCGCCGGATATTGCTAAGCTTACACCACTCGCAATAGCGGAAGGGGCCGGCCGATGGGCTCGGGCAGGGCGATGGCCGCGACAACGATTTCCGGCCTGCGACGGCCTCCGGTTGAAGCCTTGCTGCTCGTGCTGCTCATGGTTCTGGCCGCCGGCCTGCTCGGGAGCACCGGCGCGCTGGCCCAGAGCCGGCCGGGCGGACCAGCGCCCCTGGACGACGCGGCGCTGCTGGCGCAGCATCGGTTGGGCCCCGGCGATCTCGGCTACATCCTGTTCGATCCGGCGGATGGCCGGGTGCTGGAATCCTACCGCGCCGACCGGGCGCTGATCCCCGCCTCGGTGACCAAGATCCCGACCACGGTGGCGGCGCTCGGCATTCTGGGCCCGGACTACCGGTTCGAAACCGGATTGCATGCCACCGGCGGGGTCGAAGGCGGCCGGCTGCTGGGCGATCTCTATCTGCGCGGCGGCGGCGACCCGGTGCTGACCAGCGAGCATCTGCTGGATCTGGTGCAGCGGCTGCGCGCGCTCGGGGTGACCCGGCTGTCCGGTTCGTTCCTTTACGATCCCAGCCTGCTCCAGAGCTTCAGCCGGATCGATCCGATCCAGCCGGAAACCGCGCTGTACAATCCGGGCGTCAGCGCCTTGTCGCTGAATCACAACATCATCCAGTTGCGCTGGCGGCGCGGCCGGGGCGGCGTGCTGGAGACCACCGTCACCTCCACCACCGACACCCTGGCGATGCCGGTCGATGCGGTGTCGTTCGGGCCGCTGACCGGCAATGCCGGCGGCCTGCTGTTCGCGATGAGCGAACCGTCGCCGCAGGGCGAGCGATGGCTGCTGTCGCCGCGCCTGCCGGCCGAGGGCGAAACCGCGCTGCCGGTGCGCGACGCCGCGCGCAACGCCGCCATGCTGTTCCGCCGGTTATGCGAGCGCAACGGCATCGTTCTGCCGGAACCGCGGCTCGGCACCGTTCCCGGCGATGCCGTGCTGATCGGCCGCCATCTCAGCGCACCCTTGCGCGATCTGGTGCGCGGCGTGCTGCGCTACAGCAACAATCTCTCGGCCGAGCTGGTCGGTCTGGTGGCGTCGCGCCGGCTCGCCGGCCGGCCGCTCTCGCTCGACCAGTCGAGCGCCGTGCTGACCGGCTGGCTGCGCGAACGGGCACCGGAGGTCGACTGGACCGGCTATGCCGCCGACAACCATTCCGGCCTGTCCTCGGCCGGGCGTGCGAGCCCGGCCCAGATGATGGCGATCCTGCGGCTGGCCCGGCAGCAGGAGTACACCGACCGCGATTACCGGTCGCTGCTGCCGTCGATCTCGGTCGCGGCGGGCGACCCCCCGCCCGGCGCGCAGCACAGGCGGGGACGGCCGCCGGCCGCTCCGGCGATCGCGCTGCGGGCCAAGACCGGCACGCTGAGCTATGCCCGCGGCCTGGCCGGATTCCTGACCGCCGACAGCGGCCGGGAGCTGGGCTTCGCGGTGTTCGTCTCCGACATCGCCCGGCGCCAGGCGCTCGACGCGGCCGCCGAGGGCCGCTCGCCGATGCCGCCCGCCGCCGCGCGCACCTGGCTGGGCCGCGCCCGCGCCGTCGAGCAGACGCTGATCCGCCGCTGGGCGGCCGGTCACTGACCGCCGGACGGGCCGGCAACGGGGTCCAGCAGCCGGTCGTAGATCGCCTCCATCGCCCGCGCGAAGCCCGCGGTGTCGCAGACCGGCGCTGCGGCCAGCCGGTCCCGCAGCGTGCGCCGCAGCCCGGCCAGCCGCGCCGCCGCATCCGGCGCCGTGGCCAGCGCCGCGGCCCGTGCGATCAGGCCCGCAGCGTCCGGGGCGACCCACTCGCCCAGCCCGGCGGCGTGCAGGATCGAGGCGCTGGTGCGGCCCGCCCAGCGGTCGCCCGCCACGGTCAGGAACGGCACGCCCTGCCACAGGGCCTCGGTCGTGGTCTGGCCGCCATTGTAGGGGAAGGTGTCGATCGCGATGTCGATCGCGGCATAGGTTTCCAGGAACCGGAAATGCTCCGCCGGGCCGAGCGGGTTTATCCGATCCTGCGGGATGCCGAGCGCCTCGAACCGCGCCCGGACGAAGGCGCGGCTGACCTCGGTGTCCAGCGCCGTGTTGCGCAGCACCAGCATGCTGCCGGGGCAGCGATGGAGGATCGCGGCCAGCACCGCCACCATCCCGGGCGTGATCTTGTACTGCGGCGCCAGGCACCCGAAGGTGACGCGGCCCTCGGCCAGACAGGGCGGCGGCGTCACCGGCGGCACCGGGTAGTGGATCGCGAAGGTCAGACAGGAATGATCGGGCAGGCGCAGGATGCGCTCCGAATAGAACGGTTCCTCCGCCGCCGGGATCACCCATCGGTCGCCGATCAGCGCATCGACCGTATCGAGTCCGGTGGTGGCGTAGCAGTTGAACCAGCCCGCGATCCGCGGCGCCGGCCGCAGGGCCAGCAGCGCCACCCGCTCCACCGCGCTGAAGCCGTTCAGGTCGATCAGCAGGTCGAGGCCCTGGTCGCGGATCAGCCCCGCCGCGGCCGGGTTGTCCAGCCCGGAGAGGTCGTGGAAGCGGTCTGCCGGATGCGGCCGGTAGCCATGCTCGATCCGCGCCGCCGGGGCATCGGAAAACAGGTGGATTTCGAACCGCGCGCGGTCGTGCCGGTCGATCAGGCCCCAGACCGGCTTCATCCAGTTGGTCCGGTGAAAGAACGACGAGAGATACCCGACTCGCGCCGGGCGGTCCGGCTGGCGCGGCCGGGCGGGCGGACGCGGCGGGGCCGGCGGCAGGGCGAGCGCCGCCCAGCCACGCCGGGCCGCCAGCACCGCCGCATTGTCCGCCCGCGGATCGCCGGGCAGCACGGTGGCCAGTGCGCGCAGGGCCGGTTCGCGGATCGCCGGATCGGATGACGCGGCGGCCTCGCGGAACCGGTCCAACGCATCCTCGACCCGGCCCAGCTCGAACAGCGCCTGGCCGAGATTGTACGCCGCCTCGGCCCGGTCCGGCTCCAGCCCCAGACAGCGCTCGAAGGCGGCGATCGCCGCCGGGTGCTCCCGCCGCGCCGCCAGGGCGCAGCCCAGCGCGTACCATGCCTCGACCAGCCGATCGTCGAGTTCGACGGCGCGCCGGTAGCAGCCGATCGCCTCGCCCAGCGCGCCGCCGGCATGAAGCAGGTCGCCCAGCCGGCGGTGCCATTCCGCGCGCTCCGGCCGCAGCGCCACCGCGCGGCGCAGCGGCTCCAGCGCCGCCCCCGGCTGGCCGAGCCGGAGCCGGGTCTGGGCCAGATTGTGCCAGGCATCGGCATGATCGGGCGCGCGGTCCACCACCCGGCCGAACCAGGCGAGCGCGGCCTGATGCTGCCCGGCGCGATAGGCGACCACGCCGACCAGATGCAGCGCCTCGGGATAGTCGGGCGCGACGCCCAGGATCTGGCCGAGAATGTGGTCGGCGCGGTCGAGCCGGCCGGCCTCGATTTCCGCCGCCGCCAGGGCGAGCGCATGGTCGAGCGAGACCTCGGCCGGAGGCCCTGGAACTGTCATGCGCTGTCAACATCCCCGGTCGCGGCATCCCCGGTCGCGGTCAAGGCCGGCCGATCGCCGTCCGCGGCGGATCGGCCACCGCCAGGCACGACTCGAAGATGGCATAACACTGGCTGAGGGTGGAATCGCCGCGATAGGTCAGGCTCTCGACGACGCCGTTGCGCAATGTGACCGTGGCGATGCAGACATCGTAGTCGACGGCATAGCCGCCGTAATCGGGCCAGAACGGCGCGCCGAAACGATAGCCGTAGGGATAGGGATGATACCACCGCGGACCGAACAGCGGCGCCGTCGGAAAGCTCACCAGGGTCTCGCTGACATACCCGAAATACTCGCGGTCGCCCTCGGTCGCGGTCCGGGGCGGCACGCCGGCGCAGGACAGCAGCGTCGCCCGCGGCATGCCGATCAGCGCGGTCTGCGCCAGCACGGCGCGCTCCGCCCGCGGATTGGCACATCCGGACAGGGCCGCCAAGGCGACGACGACCATGATGACCGGTCGAGCAGCAGATCCCACCATGACCGTTGTCTCCCGCGAGGCCCCGTCCCGGCCCGGAACGCGCTGCCGGCCCCCCTTCAATGCGCACCGCGGTGACTGGTTGCAGGGGTCGGCAGCGGCCGGACGATCGCCGATGCGTCCACTCATGGCGCACTTTCATGGTTTTTTGGTGTTGCGTCTTGCGACCGATCGACGCCATGCTTGCCAATTCATCGAACCGGCGCGCGATGCTCTTGCCGCAAAACCGCCACCATTGGTCTTCATGCCTCTTCTCCGCGTTGCCGGGACCACAGCGGGCGCCCATCGGGATGGTCGACCGCATGTCCGATCCGGATGACCGGTCAGAATGTCCGGTCAGGATTTGGGGGCAGGAGCCGCGGCCGCCCGGCGCGATCAACCCGACTGGGGTGCCATGATGCTGCTGTCCAGGCTGAAATGGCTGAAGGCCGCCGCGATCGGGGCCGTGCTGGCGCTGCCCCCGGCCGGCGGTCCCGCGATCGGACCGGCGGTGGCGACCCCGGCCGTTGCGATCGCCGCCGGAGCCGCGGTGATCGCGGTGCCGGACATCGCCGAGGCGCGCAGCCGGTCGCGCCGGTCCAGCGGCGGCTATTCGCGCCCGTCCAGCCGCACGCCGTCGGTCAGCGCCTCCAGCAGCCGCAGCCGGACGCCATCGACCAGCGGCGGCTATGGCCGCCCCTCCGGAAGCGCCTCCGCCACCCGGGCCGCGCCGTCCGCCCAGTCGGCCAGCGATCGCGAGATTTCGCGCCGCTCATCGAGCGAATCCTTCGACCGCTACCGCAACCAGCAGCAGGGCGAACGCGCCGCGGCATCGCCGCCGCCACCGCCCGCCGCTTCGGGATCTGACGGCTGGTTCGGCGGCAGCCAGCGCCGGCCCACCACCAGCCGGGCCGACGACCGCCGGGCCTATGACCGAGGGGCCTATGACCGCGGCGGTTGGGGCGGCTCGCGCGGCTGGTCGCCGCGCCCGAGCATGCTGCGGTCGCCGGCCCGGTTCGGCGCGTGGGATGCCCTGTTCCTGTGGTTCCTGCTCGACAATCTGACCAGCCCCGGCCATGCCGCGTTCTTCCATCACCACCAGAACGATCCGGCGGTCGCCCAGTGGCGGGCCGAGGCCGAACGGGCGGCGGCCGAAGATCCGGACGTCCGGGCCCGGCTCGACCAGCTCGATAGCCAACTCGTCCAGCTTAAAGACCAGCCGCGCGATCCCAGTTATTTGCCACCGGACACCCCGCCCGAGGCCGCGCTGGCCCGCACCGCCGGTCCGGGCGGCGCAGGGGGCGACCCGGAGGGCGGCGGGTTCGGCGGGCTCCTGGTGCTGGTGCTGATCGGCGGCGGCATCGCATTTCTGATCTGGGTCTGGATACGGCGGCGCGCCGCGCGGTCATCGTCTTCGGGAGGCACCGGCACCATGGGTTCATTGTCGACCGCGACCAACATCCTCCGCCACAAGCTGTCCGGGGAAGGCTATTCGCCGTCGCTGTTCCGGGTCGGCATGACGGTGACGATCGATCCGACGCCGTTCATCCTGGCGACCGGCGCGACCAAGGTCGCCCCGCCCGATCTGACGGACGCCAACACGCTGATCAGCATCCAGGCGGTCGGCACGGTCGACGATGCCGGGGTGACGCTCTATCGGCTGTATCTGCCGGACGGGAAGAGTTTCTTTCAACTCCACCTCGACCCGAGCGGCCATCCCGACGAATGCCGGTATTTCTCGCGGCTCGACGAGGTCAACCCGGCCAGCCCGGACGAATGGGGCTTCTGGCTCGACCCGCAGGAGGGCATGATCGGCTGGCCCGAATTCGAGACCAAGGACGGCAAGCTGTATGGCCGGCTGTGGGCGCCCGGCGACAGCCGGATACCGCCGCGGCGGCTGACCGAATCGATCGCCGACCTGCGCGGCACCACCGTCCAGCGCAGCGAGGCCATGCTCTATGCCGCGCCGACCGGAACCGCCGAACCGGCGCCCCAGTCCGAATACGTCCTGGTCGCCGCGGTCGATCAGGGCGGGCAGGCCTGGATCGAGATCCATGCCGGAATCGACGTCAACCCGGCCGCCCTGTCTCTAGCGTGATGTCCCCGGCATGAGGACTCTTGCGCCCGACCCGTCTCTCGCCGCGATCCGGCCGGATGACCTTGCAACCCGAACGCTCGGATGATGCCCATGGAAACCGATCTCGGCCTGATCCTGAGCAGTCTAGGCACTGGATTGCCGATCCTGCTCCTGCATTTCCTCGTGACCCTGATCCTGCTGGCGGTCGGCGTGCTGTGCTACACGGCGATCACCCCGTTTCACGAGCGCACCCTGATGGCCGCCGGCAATGTCGCCGGGGGCATCGTGCTGGGCGGCGCGATCGTATCGCTGGCCATCCCGCTGGCGGCGACGCTGGCGACCAGCCTGGTGCTGCTCGATATCGTCATCTGGGGCGTGGTGGCGCTGATCCTTCAGCTCGTGGCCTTCGCCGTGGCGACGTTACTGTTCCGCGGCCTCCGGCCGATGATCGAGGCCGGCAACATCGCCGCAGCCCTGGCCCTGGTCGGCATCCAGTTCGCGGTGGCGCTGCTCAACGCCGGCGCGATGGCGGGATAGCTGCACGGCACGCGCATGCGCCGGACGGGCACCGGTTTTCCGACGACCCTGCAAGGGAGAGAGAGACATGATTTCATTCATTCGGAATCTGGTCGGCGTCAAGACCGATCAGGCGGTTCAGGGCGCCATCGAGACGCTGGTCCGGTGGGACCCGAAATCGGCCACCGAGGCGGAGCTGCGCACCATGGAGCAGAATCTCGACCAGCTCGGCCGGCAGGTCGCCGAGGCGCGGCAATCCTACGACAAGGAAAAGAAGGAGGCCGACGCGATCGAGGCCCTGTCGCAGCAGCGGCTGGCCGCGGCCGAGCAGCTCGAACGCCAACTGGAGGCGGAGACCGATCCGGCGCGCAAGGCCTCGATCCAGAAGAGCCTGGAAACCCTGGTCGCGATGCTGGAGCAGATGGGACCGGACCTCGAGCGCGAGGCCAAGGACGCGGTCGATGCCAAGGAGTTCCTGGAAATGCTGGAGCAGACCTATGCCCAGGCCGGGGCCAAGCTGAAGGAGGCGCGGGGCGGCCTGCAACGCGCCCAGCGCGACATGCAGCGGGCCGAGCAGCAGCGCGAGATGGCCGAACGGCGGGCCGAGGCGGCGCGGCAGGCGGCCGGCCTGTCCGGTGCCACCAGCAGCCTGGGCACGGCGCTGAAGGCGATGCAGGATGCCGCGGCACGCGATCTGGTCAACGCCGAAGCGGCGAATTCCAAGGCGCGCCTGCTGCGGCCGACCCAGCCCGAGCAGGAGGACCCCAACATCGCCGCCGCCATGGCACAGGCGAGCGGTGCGGCACCCACACCCACCCGATTGTCCGACCGGCTGGCCGCGATCCGGTCGCGCCATTGACGATCGAAGCCAGCGCCGCCCATCCGGGGGTCCCGCCTCCGGATGGGCGGCGCGCGGCGGTCCTCGAGGCTATCGCAAAGCGCGCTCGATCGCGCCGGTCACCCGCGCGGCGTCGGGGGCGGTGGTGCTGGAGAACCAGTCGACCAGCCGGCCGTCGCGGCCGATCAGCAGCTTGTGAAAATTCCAGCGCGGCACGCCCAGCGGCCCGGTCTGGCGGGCCGCCCAGCGATAGATCGGATGGGCATCCGGCCCGCGCACCCGCTGGCGGGCGAGCATCGGGAAATCGACCACGAAATTGACCTCGCAGAAGTGCCGGATCTCGCCCTCGCTGCCCGGCTCCTGATTGCCGAAATCGTTCGACGGAATGCCCAGCACGATCAGCCCGCGGTCGCGATAGCGCTCCCAGACCTGTTGCAGACCGGCATATTGCGGGGTGAAGCCGCACCGCGAGGCGGTGTTGACCACCAGCACCGCCCGGCCGCGAAACGTCCCAAGCGCCAGGGGCTGACCGTCGATCGCGGTCATGGCGAGCGCATCGAGATCGATCGCCTGCCCTTCGGTGGCGCCGGCCGGTGTGGTCAGCCCGAGCACGACGGCCAGCAATCCGAACAGTCGGGACATCCTCATCCTCCGCAGTACCCACGGGGTACGGCGTCCGGCGGCCGGCGGATCAGTCCGGCGGGCCGGCAACCGGCCCGCCGCACCGGACTCCCTTATTCGGTGATCCTCCAGGTGCCGTCGGGCTGCCGGCACACGCGAAACGACGTCTGCTGCGGCCGGCGGTCGATGGTGCTGGCGCTCTGCAGATCCCGGCAGGCGGCACCGCCGACTTCCAGGCTGCGCTCTATTGTGATGGTTCCCCCGTGACCGTTCTCCGGGTTCTGCCATTGGCGGGACTCGCCTTCGCTCCCGGTGTTCAGCAGATCGGCGACCGCGGCATTGTAATGCCGGATGTCCTCTCTGGTCAGCGTCGCCCGGTTCAACCGGTCGGGATTGATCTGGGCGGCGGCATCGCCGCCTATCCCGATCACGCCGGCGACGGCCAGGATCACGGCTGGGATAATCGATTTCATTGAGTCTTGCTCCTTGACCGGTGACTGGGGACCGGTGACCGATGACCGGCGACTCCGGCGTTCGCCCGACGACCCCGACCGCAGGCAAGGTGCCGGGCGTCGCGCGGCTGGGGGACGTGCCGACCATATCGCGCGGCAACCCCGCAGACGATAAGACCTTCGCATAAGGTATCGCGGCGCCGCGGCCTTGCCCATGCCCGCTGCGCCGCCGCAGGGGCGCGTTGCAACAGGCAGTCGCCGATTATCGGAACCAGATCTTGAACCAGAGGATCGTTCCGGCCAGGACAAGGGTCAGGGCATTGGCGACAATGATCGGCACATCAACCAGCAGAATCCCATAGATCAGCCAAAGCGAAATGCCGGTGCAAAAAATCAGAAACATCCACAGGGAAATGTCCTTGGTCGATCGCGACCGCCATGTCCGAATGACCTGGGGCAGAAACGCCAGGGTGGTCAATGTCCCGGCCATCAGGCCGACGATCGTGGTCCCATCCATGGTGCGCCGTGCCTTCCTCGATTGAGCGCGGCAGTTCGCGGTCAAACGGCGCTCGGGTCAAGGTTTTTCGCGCCCTCGCCGCAACCGTTGCGGCGCACTCAATCGGCTGCGGGCGCCGCAGCCGCGGCGGCGATGTCCGCGCCGGTCTCATCCGGGGTCCGGGTGCCCGGGTCCCGCTTCAGCGCCCATTTGATCACCGCCTCGATCGGCCGGCCTTCGGCCGAGTCGCCGCCGGCCGCGGCCGTGATGACGATCTGGGCGGAGCGGCGCCATTCCTCGGGCTGGCCGAAATAGACGGTTTCCTCGATCGACATCACGCCGCCGCTGGCGCGCAGGCGCCACGCCGCACCGCTCGGCAGGGTGATCAGCGCCGCGCCGCCCTGCGCCGCCAGCTCCGCCCGCACGCCGGGATGCAGGTGAAACCGGAGCGCGAAGGGCAGGCGCCCGGTGATCCGCCCGGCATCGACGGCCAGCGTATCCTCGCCGCGCAGATCGTTGCCCTGGTCGCCCAGATACAGCCGCCGCCGATGCACCGCGCCGAAATGGGCCCGGTAGTAATCGTGGCTGGCATCGATCAGCACCGCGCCGTCCAGCTCGTGGCGTTCCGCCCGAATCGTGCCGCTGCGGCGCACCGCTTCGCGGTCGGGGCTCAGCGGCCGGGAATTGGTGTCGCTGACGGTCAGGGTCGAATGGGCGGCGGTGCCGCGCAGGGCATCGCGCCACGCCATCGCCTCGCGGCCGAACCGGCCGGGCCAGGCACCGCAATTGACGATCATGCGCTCGCGCGCCACCGACAGTTCGAAGCTCAGCGCACCGGCATGAAAATCGCCGTCCAGCCCGGCCGGCGGCGGTCCGGCGACATCCACCACCATCATGGTGCGCCCGGCCATCACGCGCTCATAGCCCCAGTCGGGCGCCCGCCGGATCGGCCGGCCATGCGCCTCGGCCTGGGCCAGCACCGCCTCGATCAGCGCCGGATCGCCCTCGCAGCCGCCGTTGAACAGCGCCAGCGCGCCGTCGCCATGGCGCAGCAGGCGCAAGGGCGGGGCCATCCGGTCGATCGCCGACTGCAGCGCCTCCGACGGTTCCGCCGAGTCCAGTCCGGCCGCTTGAGCCGCCCGCAACGCCCCGCGCAGATCGACCAGATGGCGCAGCACCGCCAGATGGACCAGCGGGTTGCGCTGGACATGCCCGCCATCCGGCAGCACCTGACGGTCGAGTTCGCGGTCGAGCAGGCGAAGGCCGTGCGCGAGCCGCCGGTCCCCGCCGGGCAGGGCGAGCGCGCCATAGATCAGGCCCTTGATCGCGACGAGCAGCGGCGCGCCCTGATGCCCTCCCGGCACGGTCCGGGCAAGATGGCGGTGCTGTCGCGCCAGACTGGCGAACACCCGCTCGCGGAACTCGTCCTCGGCGCTGCCGCAGAAAAAATCATGGGTCGCGATCCACGAGGCGATCCGCTGGCCCAGCACGTCCTGCCGCCAGATCAGTTTATGCCAGCGATCCTGCCGGTCGAGCCAGGACGACACCAGGCGCCGTGCCAGCCGGCGGGCCTTGTCGCCGCCCGCCGCACGGAGATCGCGCAACCAGGCAAAGCCGTTCCACTCGGCAACGAAATCTTCGCCCAGCCCGAGCGGCTGCCAGGGCGGCTGTTCGGCCCGCAGGGTCTGGCCGCCGAACCGGTACAGGCCGCCCAGCATGGCCGCGCCGCGCTCGGCATCGCCCGCCCAGGGATCGGGCGGCACCACCCGCAGCACTTTCGGCCGGGCGCGCCCCAGGGTCAGCCCGTAGAGCGGATTGCCGAAGGCCAGTCCCTGCCCCAGCCCCAGCCATCGAGGGTGACGTCGACTCCCGGAGGTGCCCAGATCGAGCATGGCGCAGCTAGCCTCGATACCGGCGGTCGCGCCGATCCCAGGGGTCGGCAGCGTTTGCGGCGACCGCCGTCACGGCCGTCGCACGACGGGGACAGGATGGCGAAGACTTGGCAAGGCTGATCGACAGGGCCATGGCCCATGTCCTAACAAGAGCACGGCTCCGGCGCAATGTGACGATTCCCTGATGCTACCTAAGTTTGGGGCCCCCAGGGTCCGGTCCGGCGCCGTCCCGCTGCCCCGGCTCCGTCCGGAAGGAGTCACGACTCTGCGGCCGGGCCGCCGCGGCACCGCGGGTCCTTCGGGGCGCGGTCCAGCATCTCGATCACATCGGTGCAGGCCCGCTCCGCCTCGCTCAACAGATCGCTGACCGCGCGAATGGCTTCGATTTCGGCCGCCAGCGCTCCGGCGATCTCGTCGAAGCTTCTGACCCGGTTTGGCCGGGCATGATAATCGGGCGAGGTTTCTGGTTCGGTCTCTGGCGAATACGGGGTCATTCGACGGCGGCCTCTCAGAAATGACAAAATTCGACATCGGCTACAAATCGGGGATCCAAACCGGGACGGCGTCTTCGGAAACCGTGGCCGGCAGACCACGACGCCTTGCGCGCCTCAGGATGCTCCGCCCCTGCCAGTCACGATGCAGTCGTCATGCCAAATATCGGCGGCCGAAATCCGGTTCCGGCACCAGGATCTCGATCCGCCTTTTTGGTAATCCGCATTGACGATTGGGAACTTCTTGCATTTTGCCTCGAAATATTGATCATTTCCTAATTTCTCGCGATATCATTGACAAGTTCGACCGGTTTTCAGGAAATCTGCGGACCGCGCCGCCGTCACGACCGTCCTCCCGACACCGCCCTGGGGCGGTCCCATCCCGGCGGCCGCAGATCGGCCGGAACCGGCAGACCGGCCTTCACCAGCCCTTCGAGCAGGTAGGCGATATCGGCCGGGCGGCGATAGGGGTTGACCCGGAGCATCCAGCGCGCCGGTTCGTCCGGCTCGGGCGTCCGGCCGAACGTGATGTTGCGGCGGAAGAAATCGAGAAAACCGGCAAGCTGGCGCTCGGCCTCGGCGCGCCGGCCGAGCTGGGCATAGGCCGCCGCCAGATAGGCGCGCACGTCGGTTGCCGCGTCGGGCGCCTTCAGGGCGAGCGCGATCGCCTCGTCCAGCCGGCCCAGGGTGAAATGGGGCACCGCCGCGAACACGCAGTACCACGGATCATGGAACGGGTTGAGCCGCATCGCCGTGCGGCCGAGCGCGATGCCGCGCTCCGCATCGCCCAGATAGGCATGGGCCAGGGCCAGTTGCACCAGAATGTCGGCATCGTTGGGATTGAGCGCCTCGGCCCGCTCAAGGTACTGTTCGGCGCGCTCGAATTCGCGGCGATAGAGCAGGATGCGGCCGAGGATGAAATGCGTCACATGGTCGGCATCGTCGAGCGCCACCGCCTTGCAGGCATGCTCGAAGGCCAGCCGTTCGTTCTGCTCCCACCGGTCCCACAGCAGGCAGCTCCACTCGTTGAAATAGGACAGCGACAGCCCGGAATGCGCGCGCGCCGAATGCGGGTCGATCTCCAGCGCCCGCCGGAACAGCGCCCGCGCGCGCTCCAGCTCCTCGGGCGTCGCCTGGCGCAGGCAATCGATCCCGCGCAGCCAGCAATCATAGGCCTGCAGGTTGCAATCGGGCTTGCGCCGGGCCTGATGCAGCGTCTGCTCGTCGATCCGGACGGCCAGCGTCCCGACCACCCGGCGGGTGATCTCGTCCTGGACCGCGAACACCTCCTCCAGCCGGACGTCGTAGCGGTCGGCCCACAGCGGCCGGCCGGTTTCGCCATCGACCAGCTCGATGCCGATCCGCACCGATCCGGCGCCCTTGCGCACGCTGCCGCACAGCAGATAGCGCGCGCCCAGCCGTTCGCCGATTTCGCGCGGCAGGGCGCCGGGATCGCGGAACGCGAAGGAGGACTGGCGCGAGATCACCATGAGGCAGCGGAAGCGCGACAGTTCACGGATGATGTCCTCGGCGATGCCCTGGGCGAAATAGGCCTGCTCCGGGTCGCTCGACAGATTGGCAAAGGGCAGAACCGCGACCGAGGGCGCCGCACTCCCGGCGGAGGCCGGCTCGGGACCGCAGGGGCGGCGATCCTGGATCTGGCGGCGCAGCGCCTCGGTCTCGGGCGCCGGCTCGACGCCCAGCTCGGCGGCCAGCACCGCGCGGCAGCGATCGTACCGGCGCAGCGCGGCGCCGCGTTCGCCGCGCGCCAAATGCAGCCGCATCAGGGCGCGATGGGCGTCCTCCGCGGTCGGATCGAGCGCCAGCAGCCGCTCGCCGGTGCGCAACCCGGCCTCGGCCTCGCCGGCCTCGACCTGGTGCGCGAGCAGGCGGCCG
>CAZTNV010000066.1:0-14892 GCA_964615535.1 uncultured Mycobacteriaceae bacterium
CGGCGAGCAGAGCCAGGGTGCCGCCGATTTGGCCGGCGCCCACCAGCGCGATCTTGTTGCGTGGCATGATATTCCCCCTATTTTTTGCCGGGGCCGAATGGCCGCGGAGGTAATGTCCCAGGACGGGTACGGGGCCAAAGCCCGAGCGTCAACGATGCCCGGTTGGTAGCGCGGATTCGGCCGGAGAGCAAGCGCGGGGCCGAGAGAGCAGCCGCTGCGACATTGTTCTCCGGACATCAAGAATCGCGGTCAGGAAGTCGGGCCATTCGCTACACTTCTCAGCATTCGACCGATCGGTGCAGCGCGCCGGCCCTGATGCCGATGCAGGCCGCAGGCCCTGAAACCGGTTCGGCGAAAGTCTGCCCGGACACCGATTTCGTCATGTTGCCGCTTGTTCTGAAGGGTGCCTCCCTGGTTCTCGATCTCTCCGGCGCCCTGTGGTGGCCGGAGCGGGCGGTGCTGGTGGTGGCCGACCTGCATCTGGAGAAGGGCTCGGGCTTTGCCGCGCGCGGGGTGCCTTTGCCACCCCATGACACTCAGGCCACGCTGGCGCGGCTGGCGGGGGTGGTGGCACGGCTTGTTCCTCGCACGGTGGTGTGTCTGGGGGATTCGTTTCATGATCGGGGGGCGGTGGGCCGGATGGCCGCGGCGGCACGCGAACGGCTGAAGGAACTGGTGGCGGGGCGCGACTGGGTGTGGATCGCTGGCAACCACGACCCGGCGCCACCGGACGAATGGGGTGGCCGGGTCTGCTGCGAACTCACCCTGGGGGGGCTGACATTGCGTCATGAGGCCGCAACGCTCTGTAAAACGTTCGATGGCGAGGTGTCGGGGCATTTTCACCCGAAGGCCGCGCTCCATGTCCGGGGCCGGCGGATCGCCGGGCGCTGCTTCGTCACGGATGGGCGGCGGCTGATACTGCCGGCATTCGGAGCCTATGCTGGCGGGCTGAACGTGCTCGACCCGGCGGTTGCCGGACTGCTCGATCCCGGCTTTCAGGTGATCCTGCTCGGCCGCGACCGGCTGTACCGGTTGCCCCGCGAGCGGCTGGCGCCGGACCCGCTTTGGGTCGCGGCAAGGACAACCAAGGCCGGCCGATAGAGAAGTTCATGCAGGATCGGCCCGGCGGGGGAGCGTGCCGGGCCGTCCGCTCGTCAGGTCATGGTCATGATCTTGGAAGGCCGATCATTCGGCCGGCGGCATGATCACCTGATCGATGACATGGATGATGCCGTTGCTGGCCATCACGTCGGCACCGATCACCCGGGCGCCATTCACGGTGACGCCATCCTGCCGGCCGTCGACGGTCACCGGGCTGCCTTGCACGGTGTCGATCTGAACGAGGTTGCCGGATGCCGCCGAGGCCGGTACCGAGCCGGGCACGACATGGTAGGTCAGGATGGCGACGAGCCGCTCGCGGTTCTCCGGCCGCCGGAGCGTGTCGAGGGTGCCGGCAGGGAGTGCCGCGAAGGCCTCGTTGGTTGGCGCAAACACGGTAAACGGCCCGTCGCCCTTGAGCACCGGCGCGAGGCCGGCCGCCTCGACCAGCGACACCAGTGTGGAAAAGTTGCCGGCCGAGACGGCGGTATCGACGATGTCGGCGGCCTTGGCGCCGAGCGCACCGAAGGCGAGGGGGATCGACAGCAATGCAGCCTTCGCCAAAGTCAAAACGCGGGTCATTCGATGTGCCTCCGAAGTTTGCAGGAGCCATGGTCCCAGGCCGGCGCGCGTTTCAGGGGATTGTCGTTCCGGCCGAGGCATCCGGCTCCTGACCGCGAAACTAACCTGATCCGCCCGCTCGGCAACACGTCACCACGAGAAAAAATTGTTTGCCTGGCAGTGATCCGCCAAGTCGATTGCCACGTAAACCTACGTAACTGATGACTATCGCAGTCGTCTCTTATCGGAAGGTTCGTGGAATCATGAACGCTTACCGACGTTACATGACGGGGATGGACATTGTCTTCATGATGGCAATGTTTATTGTAATATGTCTGGTCTGCAACATCGTGCGCTTGGCCAGGGCGATCAAGTCTTCCTGAATTCGGCGGGGCTCATGTCGGATATGAATTCGGCCACGACGGTGGTGTGGTTCCGGCAGGACCTCCGCATGACCGACAACCCGGCGCTGACCGCGGCGGCAGGCAGCGGTGCGGCAGCGGTGCCAGTGTTCATTTGGGACGATGGGTGCGATCGCGACACCGGGAATACCTGGGTGCCGGGCGGAGCCGCACGATGGTGGTTGCACCACAGCCTGGCTTCGCTGGACACGGACCTGCGCCGGCTCGGCAGCCGGCTGGTGCTGCGTCGCGGCCCGGCGCTGCCGGTGCTGACGGCGCTGATCGCCGAAACCGGGGCGAGGCGGGTGGTATGGAACCGCTGCTACGAACCGGCCGCACTGGCGCGCGACACGGCGATCAAGCAGCGGCTGAAGGCCGACGGCATTGCGGCGGACAGCTTCAACAGCGCCCTGTTGTGCGAACCCTGGACATTGGAAAAGGCAACGGGGGGGCCGTTCCGCGTCTACACCCCGTTCTGGCGGGCCTGCCGCGACCAAATCGCTACGGCGCCGCCGGTGCCGCTGCCGCCGCCGGAGGCGTTGACTCCTCCTGAACGGTGGCCAGACAGCGATGCCCTGGCCGATCTGGGGCTGTTGCCGAGGCCGGACTGGGCGGGTGGCTTGCGGGAAGCCTGGACGCCGGGAGAAGCTGATGCGCGTGCCCGGCTTGGCGCCTTCCTCGATACCGGGTTGGCCGCTTACGGCGATCTGCGCAACCGGCCCGATCTTCCGGCCACGTCGAGCCTGTCCCCGCATTTGCATTGGGGCGAAATCGGACCGCGCCAGATCTGGCACGCGGTGCACGCCCGGCTGGCCGCCGGCGCGTTGCCCGGCCGCGAGGGGCAGGCCGAGACCTTCCTCAAGGAACTGGTCTGGCGCGAGTTCTCCTATCAGCTGCTGTTCCATTTTCCCGATCTGCCGGATCGCCCGCTGAGTCCACGTTTTGACGATTTCCCTTGGGCGCCCGACGATGGTGTTGCGCTGACCGCGTGGCAGCGCGGACGCACCGGCTATCCAATTGTCGATGCAGGCATGCGCCAGTTGTGGCATATCGGGTGGATGCACAACCGGGTTCGCATGATCGTCGCCTCGTTCCTGACCAAGCACTTGCTGCAGCCCTGGCAGTACGGCGAGGCGTGGTTCTGGGATACGCTGGTCGACGCCGATCTCGCCAACAATGCCGCGAGCTGGCAATGGGTCGCCGGCTGCGGCGCCGATGCCGCGCCCTTTTTCCGTATTTTCAATCCCATATTGCAGGGCGAGAAGTTCGATCCGGACGGAGCCTATGTCCGCCGCTGGGTGCCCGAACTGGGCGGTCTGGCGAACGACGTGATCCACAAACCCTGGCGTGCCAAACCTCTGGCGCTGGAGGCAGCCGGCCTGCGCTTCGGCCGCGATTACCCCTTGCCCATCATCGACCACGACCGGGCCCGCCGGCGCGCATTGGCGGCCTTCGCGTCATCACCACGGGAAGCCACGACCAGATGAACGAACAAGAAGACCGCCCCGCTCAGCCGTTCGGGCGCAAGGGGGCTGGGCGATGAGACTCGCCGTGATCGGTTCCGGGATTGCCGGCATGGGTGCCGCCTGGCTGCTGAACCAGCATCACGACGTCGTGATGTACGAGCAGGACGGCCGCGTCGGCGGCCATTCCAACACGGTCGAGGTGCCGGGGCGGCAGCCCGGCGAGACGATACCCGTCGATACCGGGTTCATCGTCTTCAACGAGGCTACCTATCCCAATCTGGTGCGACTGTTTGATCGCCTGGACGTGCCGACGATCCCCAGCAACATGTCGTTCGCGGTGAGCACGGATAACGGCCGTCTGGAGTATGCCGGCGACACCCTGCTCAGCATGTTCGCGCAGCGGCGCAACCTGTTCCGTCCGGCGCATTACGCCATGATCCGGGACATCTTGCGATTCAATCGTGATGCGCCCGCGCTGCTCGAGACGCCGGCCTCGCCGGAGCCGACCCTGGGCGACTATCTGGCGGCCGGGAAGTTCGGCCACGGGTTCGTCTACGATCACCTGCTGCCCATGGGCGCAGCCATCTGGTCGGCGTCGATCCGGCAGATGATGGAGTACCCGGCGCGCAGCTTCGTTCGGTTCTTCCACAATCATGGCCTGCTGCAAGTCGCCAACCGGCCGCAATGGCGGACCGTGGCGGGCGGCAGCCGCGAATACGTCAGGCGCCTGACCGCACCCTATGCCGATCGCATACGGCGTGGCTGCCCGGTGACGAGCGTGCGCCGACTGCCCAACGGCGTTCTCGTGGAGGAGGCCGGTGGCCGGCAGGAGCGGTTCGAGGAGGTGGTGATCGCCACCCATGCCGATCAGGCGCTACGCCTGCTGGCCGATCCGGTGCCGGAGGAAAGCGCGGTGCTGGGGGCCTTTCGCTACGAGCCGAACCATGCCGTGCTGCACCGCGATCCGGCGTTGATGCCGCGTCGCCGTGGCGCCTGGGCGAGCTGGAACTATCTGTCCAACGGCAGGCAGGGCGCGGCGGCGCGGGTTTCGGTGACCTACTGGATGAACCGGTTGCAGAGCATCGATCCGCGCCTGCCGCTGTTCGTCTCGCTCAACCCGATTCAGCCGCCGCGGCCGGATCTGGTGCATGCCGAGTTTCTATACGACCATCCGCAGTTCGATGTTGCGGCGCTGGACGCTCAGAAGCGGATCGGTACCATTCAGGGCCGCCGGCGCACCTGGTTCTGTGGCAGTTATTGCGGCTACGGGTTCCACGAGGACGGGCTGGCCGCAGGGCTGGCGGTGGCCGAGGCGCTGGGAGCGCAGCGGCCCTGGACCTGCACCGAGATGTCGACGGCCGCTGCGCATTGCCGGCCGGTCGCATCCGATCTGACCCTGGCCGCCGAATGACGACACCCTCTCCAGGCGCCGCCGGCATTTCCTGCCCTGAGTCCGTGCCCTGCCTCTATTTCGGGCGGGTGATGCACAAGCGGCTGCGGCCGTTCCGGCACCGCTTCGAGTACCGCGTGGTCTCTCTGTGGCTCGACATCGACGCCATCAAAGCGACTGCCGCCGGGCTGCGTTTGTTCTCCTGCAACCGGTTCAATCTGTTCGGCTTTCACGACAGCGACCACGGCCGCCGCGACGGCAGCCCCTTGCGCCCCTGGGTTGAAGAACTTCTGGCAGAGCGCGGCATTGATCTGGCCGGCGGGCGGATCGAATTGTTGTGCTTTCCGAGGGTGCTGGGCCATGTTTTCAATCCGCTTAGCCTGTACTTCTGTCGTCATGCCGATGGTGGGTTGCGTGCGATGGTCTACGAGGTGAAAAACACTTTTGGCCAACAGCATTGCTACGTCCTGCCGATTGCGCCCGACCGGCGGCGGGGCGATGCTGTATTTCAGCAATGCGACAAGGGATTCTATGTCTCGCCGTTCATCGGCATGGACGCGACCTACCGCTTCCGGCTCAGGCCGCCGGATGAGCAGCTCTCGGTGCTGATCCGGCAATCGGTGCCGGAGGGCGAGTTGCTGATCGCGACACTGACCGGCCGGCGAGTGCCGCTGAACGATCGCGCATTGGCGCACGCCTTTGCGACCCATCCCTTGATGACGCTCAAAGTGGTCGGCGCGATCCATTGGCAGGCTTTGCGACTGTGGCTGAAGGGTGCCCGGTTCCATCCTCGCCCCGCGCCACACCCCCAAGGGCCGACCGGGCCGCGGACGACAGGCTGAACAAGCAATGACCACTACCATGACGGCTGAGCATGGCACTTGTCGGTTTGATGGCACTTGTCGGTTTGAACGCACAGAACGGGACGCGCTGATCCCATGACGTCGTGGTCTTTCATGCCGCCGGCGCCCGAGCGCGGCACGGGTTCGGATATTGGCCGGGGCGGCTATCGCCCGTCTCAGGGCCTGCGCGTGATGCTGGCGCTGGCCGAGCGCCTGCGGTTGGGCTCTCTGACGCTGGTCCTGCCCGACGGGACGCGGCATCGCTTCCGCGGCGACGAGCCCGCGCCGGACGCCGAGCTGACGGTCCATCGCGACCGGGTGGCGCGGCGGCTGCTGATCGGCGGGGGGTTGGGGTTCCAGGAAGCCTATCTCGACGGCGACTGGTCCAGCCCGGACATCGAGGCGCTGTTCACCCTTGCGCTGCTCAACGAGGATCGTCTGTTCGCCGCGCTGAACGGCCGCACCTGGTTCCGCGCAATGCAGCGGCTGATCCATGTCATGCGCCCGAACAGCCGCAAGGGTGCTCGGCGCAACATCGCCCATCACTACGATCTGGGCAACGCGTTCTATGAACGCTGGCTGGATCGCAGCATGACCTATTCCTCCGCCCTGTTCGACCCGGTCGAGGCCGATCTGACCGCCGCACAGCGCAACAAATATTCCACGCTGGCGCGGCGCATGGCGCTGGGGCCGGATCATCATGTTCTGGAGATCGGGTGCGGCTGGGGCGGGTTCGCGGAGTTCGCCGCATCGGAGATCGGGGCGCGGGTCACCGCCATCACCATCAGCCGCGAACAGCACGATTATGCCCTCCGTCGAATCCACCAGGCCGGGCTGGCCGAGCGAGTGGACATCCGGCTGGAGGATTACCGCGATACCCAGGGCCGTTACGACCGGGTCGCCTCGATCGAGATGTTCGAGGCGGTGGGCGAGGCGTACTGGCCCGCCTTCTTCGCCACGGTGCGCGACCGGCTGACTCATGGCGGCATCGCGGCGCTGCAGGTGATTACCATCGCCGACCAGTTCTTCGACGGCTATCGGCGAAAAATGGACTACATTCAGAAATACATCTTTCCCGGAGGCATGCTGCCTTCGCCGGGAGTCCTGCGCGACCAGATCCGCAAGGCGGGGCTGCATTTCGGGGAAATGGCCGGGTATGGCCGCGACTATGCCCGGACCCTGCGCGAATGGAATCGTCGATTCCACGACGCTTGGCCCGATATCCAGCGGATGGGCTTCGATGCCCGGTTCAAGCGCATGTGGGAACAGTACCTGGGGAGTTGCGCCGCCGGATTCAGCGTCGGCACAATCGATGTCGTGCAGGTGGTCGCCCGGCGCGACTGACGGTGCCGGGCGGATGACAACAGACTGCCCGTGATCGGCCGCACGAAGCCGGCGCCGGGTCCGGTATCCTCACTCAGTCAGGATCGAGCCGGTGCCGTCGCGGCGAATCAGATAGTCGGGTACGCATTCTGCCTCCGGCTGGCCGATCGGTATTTCGTATCCCGGCAGGCATTCCGGGTTGTGCAGACGGAATTCCGGGTCGTCGCTGCATCCGGTCAACAGCGCGGCCAGTGCCGCCGCGAGCGCAGCGGAGTGCCCGATCCCGCTTCTTGACCAATCCGGTCCACGAGGGGCCGATCCGGATCGCGTGCTCATCGGTCGTCATTCTCGATCGGCGGACCGGCATTTCTCCCCGAGCCGCACAGGGCGTGTCCATCAAAGGATGGTCCGGGAATGCGCGGCTTCAAGCCGAAGGCACGGGCCGGCCGGAATGGATGGCAAGCCGATGGAGCGCCGCGGCGGGCGGCGCTCCTCCCGGCAAACCGGGTTTGGCTGGATGTGGCGATCGGGTCGGCCCCGCGATCGACCGCCGGCACAATCAGGCGCCGTAGGGAAGGTAGTCAGACCCGAAGTTGGAATTGCCGACCAAAGAAATTTGATCGGCCTCGGTCGTCGAGGCGCCGCCAATCGTATCATTGGCAAGACCGAACCTACTGTCGCTACCGCGGTCGTTGGCAAACAGGGCTGCGAAGGCATCGATACCGGTCGTGTTCGCGGCGTCGAAAGCGCTGTCCGTTTCGGGTCCGCTGGTCATCCCCAGGACGCCCTTGCCGTAGCTGCTGAGGCTTTCGTTGGCGTTGCCGCTCTGGCTCGCCGGACCTTTCACCGCGGTGCCGATATTGACGAAGGTGTTGTCCAGCACCTTGACGGAATTGGAGGTGTGATTGTAGACACCGGTCGATTTCGAGCCATAATTGACAAGGACGTTGTCCTCGACCGTCAAGCTGCCGCCATTCTTTTTTTCCGCACCATAGGCGATCAGAGTCGGATTGGCGTAGTTCGCGGACTGGATCAGCAGGTTGCCCTTGATGAGGCCCGAATACCCGTTCGCAAGGTCGATGCTGTAGCTGCTTGAGAGGCCCGCATCATCCAGCTTGCTGTTGGTGACTTCGGTGTAAAGCGCCCGGCTCTTGACGTGATGACCTTTATTCGTGTCGTGAAAATAAGAGTTGTCAATGAAGACTTTCCCTACTTCATTGAAGTAGACGCCGTGCGTATAGCCATCGCCGGTACCGTTCCGAGCGAACTCGCTGTCCGAGATGCGGATCTCGCCGGCCTTGTTGGATGCCGCGAGGATGCCCATTTGATTATCGTGAAAGTAGGAGTTCTTGATGGTCAGATCGCCGGCTTCGTAGCGGATGCCGGCGCCGTTGTCGGCCTTCACCTGGGCACCGGAAAACTCGATGTTTTCCAGAGAGATGTCGTCGCGGGCGATGATGATCGCCTTGTTGTTCGGGATGTCCTTGGTCGCCTTCAGGTGGGCCATGCCACCGACGCCGATGATCTGGACCGCCTTGTCGACGACGACGGCGTCGTTGAGATAGACGCCCGCCTTGATATAGATCGTGTCGCCGTCTTCTGCTGCCTTGACGGCATCGGACAGTTTGCCATAGCGCTGTCCCGATCCGACCCAGAGTTCGTCCCCGCTGGAGCCGGACGCCGGCAGAGTACCGGAGTCGGTATCGCCGTCCGGTTGCGGAGCCGGTGGTTCATTGTTGGTGTCGGGCTTGACGTCGGGAATCGCGCCGGGCGCCGTTGACGGTGTGACGGGAGTCTTGGCGCCCGTGATCAGATCGTAGATCGCGTCGTTGAACTCGAGACGTTCGACACTTTGCGCCTTGTCGAGCCAGGCGGATTTCGGCAGGACGATCACGCTCTGGCCGTCGACATGGATGACGTAATCATCGATCGATCCGGAATACTTCACAACGTCGACTCCGTCAGTGCCGACCAGCATCTGGATCTGACCCGGCGTGCTGCCCGTACTGCCAAGAAAGGTCTTGCCCATCCCGGTGGTGAGTGCGGTTGTGGAAAGCATTGGGCTTGCGGTGATGTTCATGATGTCCTCGAGAGTCATTATGATTTCTCTGTTGCTGCCGCGGGCCGTGCGAGATGCCTTGCGGGCACGCGCATCCCATCGGCGTCCCGGTGATCGGCCGGCGCGGCGAGCCTGTTTTCGTCAGTCCTGATTCGCGGTTGTGGGGCTCTCCGCGGTGCGGCTGTGCCGTCGTGCGGAGATGGGAGGGAAGCGTTGACGAAACCCGCGCCTGGGGGCGCCGTCGCCGCCTGCAACAATATCGGGTACCGAGTTCCCGGCCGCAGATTGCGGCGGGGGGCTATCCTAGTGCGGCGCCATGGGCAGCGATGGTTGCCGCCCCGCAACTGGCCGAGCAGTGAACCGGTCGGGTGCTCTGCGCTATCCCCATGCCGGTTTTCGGTCAGCACCGCAATTCTGAGTCCGGTTTCTTCCTTTCTTCATACTGGGTCGGTCTGCAAAAGCCGGTGCCGTAAGACCTTTGCATAACCCCCTTATGCAGGGGTCGGCACCGAAGTCATTGGCCATTTGGACACTGACATCAACTCAAATCGCTCCAAATGAAACTGCGGTCAAGCTGTTCCACATTTCGATTACCGATTGTTCATATTCGGCGGTTTTGATAAGGCGTAAATGACATCAAGATTACGATGGACAAATTGAACCCAGCGTTCTGGGCAGCGTCTTTGGTGAATTTAGAGGTCGTACAGAACTGAGGCTCATCATTGGCTACTGGACTGCTCTGATCTCGACCGTCGATCGACAGGAAAAATCTATCCTGATTCGATATTCCAGCCGCACAGCCAGGAACGACTCCAGACTATCCATAAATATGGCAAGGTGAGTAATAACTATCTAAAAGGCGATTGATGCTTTTGTCGACTGCTCGGCCATGGGCCGCGGAGCCATATGACTTATCGTGTCTGTTGCGTTCCTCCGACTTGCTCCGTCCGCCGGCATGGCCTGGGCGGACGGGGCCCCTTTCCGAAGACATGCCGACAAAGCGGCGTGCCGCCGGCCATCGGATTGGAATGATGGCGGAACGGCCGCGTTCCGCACCAGTAGCCATATTCGGCCAATGGCTGCTGCCCGCGCCACCTGGCTGAAGCCAGCGGAGACCAGTCGGTATTTGACACGAAAGCAAGTTATTACAGGTTATCGCTTTGTATCTAAGCCCTGGTTTTCTGTTGACTGTTCAAATCTTGAATGTGATCATCGGGCGTCCGACGATTGAAGATGCCTGGATGCTTTCCCAAACAGGCGATTTCCTGCTGAATGCCGACCGGAAAGCGGATGAGAGCAGCGTGCGCGATGTTGCCAAAGCGGCACAAAGCAAGTCGTGGTGCCTGAATTTGAACGGGATGGGCCACATGCTCATCACTGATCGGTCTGTTTTTCCGGCCGGACAAGCCCTGGCAATACCGAACCTCCGGTGACCCTTCGCACCAGGGATGATCGCCGATCCGGAATGCCGTTGCGTTCGCTGATTTCCAGATCAACCCAAGATCGGTTCGTCCTTCGACTTCAACAATCCTGTCCGGAACCGCCCCTTGTGCCAATCGTCTGGGGGAGGCAGCGGACATGGAGAGGTGACATGCGCGTGTATCACTCCTACGCTATCGAAGTGTTCGACGAGCCCGCGGGGGTCGTCGTACAGCATGGCGCCGGCTACAAGTTTTTCGCCTCCACGCAGCGTTATCACGCGCTGGACGGGCGGGTTTTCTGCAATCCCGTGGTGGCGGAGCAGGCGGCCCGACGCCTGGCAGGGCAGTCGGGCGATCGGACCCGCCATTGAGCGGTGGCGGCGGCCTCCCGGCCGCCACGCTGTCCGACCGAGCGGGTCCGGTCTCAGGCCGCCGCATTGTTGCCCTGATACAGGAACCAGAGATAGGCGATATAGCCGATCAGGAACATCGCACCGTAACCCCGGCCGATCTTGTTGCCCATGAACATCGGCGGCAGCAGCAGCAGACTGACGCCCAGCATCAGCCACATGTCGAAGTTGACGATCTGTCGCGGAATCGGGATCGGCGTGATGACCGAGGCGATGCCCAGAATGGCGATGATGTTGTAGATGTTGCTGCCGATCACGTTGCCGAGGGCGATGTCGCCATGGCGCCGGATCGCTGCAACCACCGACGTCGCCAACTCGGGCAGGGACGTGCCGATGGCCACCAGCGTCAGGCCGATCACCGCTTCCGAAACGTCATAGGCCCGTGCGATCGCAACCGCGCCATCGACCAGCCATTGACCGCCGAGAATCAACAGCCCCAATCCGCCCAGGATCATGGCGGCGTTCAGCCAGATCGGATCATCATGCACCGCTTCCGTAGCGGCCTCTGCGCGATTTGCCGCCGCCGCCTGGCCCTCATGGATCACCGTGAATACCGTAATGCCGGCCAGTAAGGCCAGCATGGCGAGCCCATGCCAGAGTTGGATCAGATCGGAGGTGAGGGCGATCGCGATAAAAATCACGGTCGCGAGCAGGGCGAAGGCACCGTCCCGCGAGATTGCCTGTGGACTGACGGCGATCGGCGCGATGACTGCCGTCGTGCCGAGAATGAGCATGATGTTGGCAATGTTGCTGCCGACCACGTTGCCGATGGCGATACCGGGACTGCCATCCAGAGCGGCCTGCACGCTGACCACCAGTTCCGGAGCGGAGGTGCCGTAGGCAATGATCGTTACGCCGATGATCAACGGCGAGATTCCCAGCCGCTTGGCCAGTGTGGCGCCGCCACGGACCAGCCCCTCGGCCCCGAACACCAGCATCACCAGCCCGGCCGCAACAAGTACATAGTCCATCGGAGTCCCTCGGATGAGTGCCGCCGCCGCAATGCGCCGGTGGAAGGGTCCGACATCACGACTGGGGCGGGCGGCCAGTCGCCAGAGGGGCCCGGACCCCGGAGCCTCGCCAGATGGTGGTCAGACCGTGGCCTTGCAAGGTGCGCCCGCCCCGCATCGGCTTCACCGCCACCGGTTCGCGGAGCCCGGAAACTCCGGGATCCGCGGTTTCCGTCAGAGCGTCAGCAGCATGGCGGCTCCGCCGACAACGATAACTCCGAGCATCAGCAGGACCGCGTCATTGCCGTAGTGGAGCAGTGGCTGCCGTCTGGCTGCATGCCAGAGGCCAAGGCCGGCCAATCCCATGATCAGGGCGGCGTGACCGATCAGGTACAGGTACAGACCCGGTATCGACATCGATTCCGTTCCGATCAGCAGCGATCGATGGCCGAGCGGCGGCTGGGTATCGACGCGGAGAGCATCCTGTGTCGGCGCCTCCGGCGTGAACCGCGCTGGCGGATCGATCGGGATTTGCGGGAAGACCAAAGCAGGCGGGCGCGAACCGGCCGCCGGTCCAGCCGGACGGATCGGGTTCCGCGGGTGTGCCGCCGGGCTACGCCGTCGTCGCTGGCGGGCCGGTCGGAATGCGGCAGGTTTCGAGAACGGCCGCGGCGATCGGGGCAACGCCGAGCCCTGAGCGCGCGGGATACGGCGTGAGGGCTATCGGCGGCGCGATCGAAAGCGCCGGAACCGTGGCCGGGGGCTTGCCGGTCGCGGGGTCGGCTCCGGCGGCGAGCGAGGTTTGGACCGTCGGCGCTCTCGTCCCGGCATAGTCGGCGAGAGAATGGTGCCAATCCTCACCGGCCAGAAGGGTCGCCGGGATCTCGTGATGCGCCGTCAGGTCGCTCGATGACTCAATCGCGCAGGGCGTCCGCTCCGCAAACGCCCTGGTGACGTCCTCAATGGTATGAAACGAGCAGAGGAGCAGCAGGCACGCCGCGAGGACCGCCGAGACGGCATCGACGCGAAACAGCCTGATCATCGGCCGGCCGGCAGGCATCGTCTCGACAGGGGTCGTCATGCTTCAAAGCCGCAGCGCGAGGACGGCACGCTGCCATCCAGCCACTCACGCATTCGCGAATATGGCAATGATCGGCCGCCGATGCGATACGCGCGCCACCGCGCAGCCGGTTAAATTTCCATCGGTGCGGCGCCGGCTTCCAGGCTCTCGATCGTCACCCCGACATCGGCGGGGCGGGCGAAATAGGGCGCCGAAGTGACGAGAATCGCGCAGCCCGCATCGGCATAGAGACCGGCATTCTGTTCGTTGACCCCGCCCGCCGCGGCGATCAGCGGCGGCGGGCGGAGATCGCGGGTCCGCTCGACCACTTGGCGCGACTGGTCGGGGGACAGGCGTTCGAGCTGAATGACCTCGGCGCCATGCCGGGCGAGCGCGACCGCGTCCTCCACCGAGCCGGTTTCCACCACCAGCTTCTTTTCGGGCGCACGCCGCTTCAGGTCGGGCAGGATCGGAAGCAGCCCGCCGATGCCGCCCAGAAAGGCGTAATGTTCGGGAAACACCAGCAGCGTTTCGGACAATCCGGCGCGGTGCAGTTGCGCGCCGCCCGCGACCACCGCTTTCGCCGCAATCGCCCGGGTACCGGGAAAGCTCTTGCGGGTGCAGGCAACGGCGATGTGCGGCGCGACCGCCCGTCCCGCCTCGACGATTCGCCGTGCCGAGGTCGCGATGCCGGAGGCGTGCTCCATCAGATTTTGGCCGGTCTTCCAGGCAAGATGCAGCACTGCGGCGCAGCCCTCCGCCTCCAGGAAGACCTCGCCGGCATCGACCGCCTCGCCGCTGGCGCGCCACCGCCGCGTCCGGGCGCCAAGGCGGATCAGCATGCGCTCGGCGTCCTCGACGCAGCACAGGACCATCGGAGCCCGCGCAGCGAACCGAATGCGGCCCGGACGTCCGCCGATCCCGAGGACCATGGTGGTGAGATCGCCGAGCGGCGCATCTTCGGCCAGCAGCGCATCCAGCAGAGCGTCGGTGATCATCGTGCCGGGAGCCTCCTTTATGGACGGCCGCTGCATCCCGCGGGCCGGCCATTCCTGATCAGGCGGATAGCGCAATCCAGTCCCGGTTGTCGAGCGGTGCCGGCTGTTTCACCTGACTATCGGATGCCGAGGCCACATCCGGCGGAAACACCCGGTTCGAGCGGCCGCTGGGCAGGATGTGCCGGCGCATGACAAGGGTTTGCCGATTCGAACACATTGCATATTCGCTTGTTCAATTTTTCCGGTAAGCCTCCCCCAGCCACCGAACAATGCCCGCCATTCGCCAATCGGATCATTATACGTTCAATGAACACTTTATCCGGCCATCACGATGGGCGAGCGATGGTCTGCATATCATTTTTGGTTCACCATCAATTATGCAGCTAGAGTTTCACAAACTGGATCGCAATACCGTAACCCGCGGAGGCATATTTAAGAATACTGATTAGTATCCTTATTTACCGTTCCGGACTCCGAAACTCGACGCTACAATGTCAATCAAAATGAGCGAAAACAGCACATGTATTAAGGGTTCAAGCGGCTAAAAATAGGCACACAATAAAGAAAAAAGTAAAAATGTTTACAAATGTTGATTTCTGGTTATCGCTATGGTATCAAACCGCGCAATCGAAGCCTTGTTGGCTGGCTTTGGACAGTTCGACTTGTGATTACTGAGCCAATAGGGCAAATCGGCGGCCGGATGACGGGCTTTTATAGCCATAGTCCTGCGCCGACCGGGCTTCCCGGATGAATGAGGGTCAAATGCTGCCAGAAACGTCAAGGATCGGCCGGTCTCGCCGTCTCGCAAGATCGGTCGGCCGCACCGAGCCCGTCGGCATCCGGCCGACATCCTCGAACCGGCCGTAGGCCCGCGCAGCGTCCCCCGGGGCGGCGTAGTTCTGGACATAGCGCA
>CAZTNV010000067.1:0-14720 GCA_964615535.1 uncultured Mycobacteriaceae bacterium
AATCGCCGCCCAGACGAACCTGCTCGCGCTCAACGCCTCGATCGAGTCCGCGCGGGCCGGGCAGGCCGGCAAGGGGTTTGCCGTGGTCGCCTCGGAGGTCAAGAGCCTGGCCAGCCAGACCGCCCGGGCGACCAAGGACATTTCGGCCCAGATCGCCGCGATGCGCTCGGCCACGACCGAGGCGGTGGGTGCGATCAAGGGCATCGGCGGCACGATCGCGCGGCTGAACGAGATCGCCAACAGCATCGCCGCCAACATTTCCGAGCAGGGCACCGCCACCGGCCAGATCTCGCGCAATGTCCGGCAGGCCGCGGCCGGCTCGCTGGCCGTCTCGCAGAGCATCGGCAATGTGACCGAGGCCTCGTCCCAGGCCACCCGAACCGCGCAGCAGGTGCTCGAAGCCTCGCGCCGGCTGGCCAGCCAGGGCGATCGCCTGCAGACCGAGGTCGACGGCTTCATCGCCAAGGTCAAGGCGGCGTAACGCCCGGCCCGGCCGCCGGCCGGGCGCGGCCGGCATTGACCATGCCGTCCCGGCTGTGCGACTCAAGCCGCGATGACGATTTGCCGTTGGAGAGGTCTCCCTTGATGAAACTGGGCGGGCGACGCGCCGGGCGCGGCCGGAGGCCGGCATGCCGGGCGCCGCTGACCATGATGCTGACCGGCCTTGCGTTGGCCGGCCTCCTGGTGACCGCAGCCCCGGCGCGGGCGCAGGACCCGGCCGGCTTCCCGCAGTTCCTGGCGGGGGTGCGGGCGGAGGCGCTGAGCCGCGGCCTGTCCCAGGGCACGGTGAACCGCGCCCTGGCGAATGTGCGGCTGGTGCCGCGCGTGCTCGAACTCGACGACGCCCAGCCGGAATTCCTCAGCACCTTCTGGCAGTATCTCGACCGCGCGATTTCCGACCAGCGCATCGCCGAGGGGCGGCGGCAACTGGCCCGGCATGCCCGGGTCCTGGCCGCGGTCGAGCAGCGCTATGGCGTCCAGCCGCGCTTCCTGGTGTCGTTCTGGGGCCTGGAGAGCGGCTTCGGCAGCTTCACCGGCACCTTTCCGGTGCTCGACTCGCTGGCGACGCTGGCCTATGCCGGGCGGCGCGGCGATTTCTTCCGCTCCGAGCTGTTCGACGCCCTGGCGATCGTCGATGCCGGGCAGGCCAGCCCGGGGCAGTTGATGGGCTCCTGGGCCGGGGCGATGGGCCAGCCGCAATTCATGCCCTCGACCTATCGCCGCTACGCCGCGGCATTCGATGGCGGCGGTCATCCCGACATCTGGACCAATGTCGCCGACGTGTTCGCCTCCTCGGCCAACTACCTGTCCTCGATCGGCTGGCGCGGCGACCAGACCTGGGGACGCGAGGTGACGGTGCCGGCGCGCTTCGATTACGCGCTGGCCGATCTTTCGGTCGAGCTGCCGCTGGCCGAATGGCAGCGGCTGGGGGTGCGGCGGGTCGATGGCGGATCGCTGCCCAGTGCCGATTTCACCGCGTCGCTGATCCTGCCGATGGGGCATCGGGGGCCGGCCTTTCTGGTTTACAACAATTTTCGCGTGATCATGCGCTGGAACAACTCAACCCTGTATGCGCTGGCGGTCGGGCATCTGGCCGACCGGCTGGCCGGGCAGGGACCGTTCGTCGGGCCGCGCCCCGATCTCGGACCGCCGCTTCGCTCGGCCGAGGTGACCGAAATGCAGGCGCTGCTCACCGCCCGCGGCTTCGACACCGGCACGCCGGACGGCCGGGTCGGGCCGCGCACCCGCGCCGCGGTGCGCGCCTTCCAGGCCCAGACCGGGCAGCCGGCCGATGGCTATCCGACCCGCGAGCTGCTGGTCAGCCTCAGGCGAGGCGGAGGCACGCGGAGCAACTGAAAATAGAAGAACCGGGGTGGCCGGCGCCGCCCCGACCGGCCGGCACGCCGCCGTCCCGAAGACCGGCGCTGAGTTCGGCGGCATTTTACCGAATTCGGGGCACGTTCACCGAAGTTGATTAGTTCTTTTTTTCGTATCATCATGGTATCCGGTCGATCGATCCGGAGAATTACCATGAGTTTTATCGAAATCAACTTCGGGCAGGATGCCCAGGCCAAGCTCGGGTCGCTCGGCCTGAATTTCATGCCCTTGCGCGGAGTCTATCATGTCAACGAGGGAAGCTGGTTCGAACCGCCCTGCCACATTTATTCCCGCTTTGCCGACTGGACCGAGTTCAGGATCGGCGCCTTCTCGATCTTGCAAAGCGGGCGAATCGGCAATCTGCACATGGGCCGATACTGTTCCGTCGCGCCCGATGTCATCATCGGCGCCAACGAGCACCCGGTCGACTGGCTCGGCACCACGCGCCTGACCTATCAGCCCGGAATCTATGACTTCCACCGCATCGCCGGGGCCCCGGACCTCAAGGAGCTCGACCGCAAGAAGCGGCCCTTCCCGACCTCCTGGAAGGTCACCACCGTGGGCAACGATGTCTGGATCGGCATGGGCGCCTTCGTGAAGGCCGGGATCACGATCGGCGACGGCGCAGTGATCGGCGCCAAATCCGTGGTGGTCAAGGATGTGCCGCCCTACAGCATCGTCGCCGGCTCGCCGGCCAAGGTCCGCAAGTATCGCTTTCCCGACGGGATCATCGAGCGGCTGATGGCGCTGCAATGGTGGCGCTTCTCGATCTTCGACCTGTACGGCGTGCCGTTCGAAAACATCGAGGCGGCGCTCGACCAGATCGAGGAGATGGTCGGCCGCGACGCCTTGAAGGCCTACACGCCCGCCCCGGTGACGGCGAGCGCTCTGAAATCGGCCCTGACCCCGGCGTGAGGCGGCCGCATGCCCGCAGCCGGGGATCGGCCGCGGACTACTCGATCGCCGACAGGTCGTCGCAGCGAATCCACCATTCATTGCCGGTCACGGCCTCGGTGATCGCCCCGGTGATGCCCTCGGTCGGGAACCGGATGACGCAAATCTCGCCCACCTGCGACTCGATCCTGGTCGCGGTGACGTCGCGGCAGCCCTCGGGCATGAATTGCCCTTCACTGCTGATCACCTGTTCGAGCCGCTGCTGGGTGTCGCAGGCGACCAGCGTGGTCTGCGCCGCCGCCGGCCCCGGCAACCCCATCATTGCCAGGATCAGCATTGCCAGGATCGTCATCGAGAGGGGCATGGCCGGGATCTGGGCTGTGCCGCGCATGGCGTTCTCCTCGGGTTGTTCCGCTGCGTCTCCGCAGCCCTGCCGCCTTAACGCGCCAGCTCGCCAAAGGATCACCCGCTTCGCAAAAAACCCGACGATCGCGGACCCGGTCGCTGCGGCTCGCGGTCGCTGCGGCCCGCGATCACTGCGGCTCGATCGTGATCTCGGTGCGGGACGAGCTGGCGATGTAGCAGCGCTCATGGGCTTGATGATGGATCGCCGGCAGATCGGCGGCCCGGGCCGGATCGGCGAAGGCAATGCGGGGACGGAGCGTGACCCGGGTGATCCAGAACTTGCCGTCCGGCCCCTTTTCGAGCACGCCGACGGCATCGTCCTCGTAGGACTCGACCACGATGCCCTGCTGCGCGCACAGGAACAGGACGAACAGCATGTGGCAGCTCGACAAGGCCGCCACGAACGCCTTTTCCGGATCGATCCGGTCGGCGTCGCCGCGGAACTCGGGCGCCGAGGAGGCCGGCACGGTCAGGCCGTGCTCGAACCGCCACTCATGCGCCCGGTAGTAGTCTTTCAGTCCGAAACCTTCCGTCGTGCGCCGCCACGCCACGGTCGCCTTGTGCTCCGACATGTCGCAGTCCTTTCAGTGTCAGACCGGCGATCCCGGCCGGTCATTCGGCCGGTCGGCCGGGTTCGGCCGAACAGTCCCTGATGCCGGCCTCCCAGGCAAGCAGCGCGCGCTTGCGCGGCAGGCCGCCGGCATAGCCGCCGATCAGGCCGGTCGCGCGGATCACCCGATGGCACGGGATCAGCACGGCGACCGGATTGGCGCCCACCGCCTGACCGACCGCGCGCATCGCCGCGGGCCGTCCGATCGCCGCCGCGACCTGCCGATAGCTCGCGACCGCGCCGGGCGGAATGCGCAGCAGGGCCTGCCAGACCTGGATCTGGAAATTGGTTCCGCGCAGATGGATCGGCGGCAGCTTGCCGTGGTCCAGGGGATCGAAGATGCGGGCGACCACCGGCGCGGTCGCCGCCTGATCGCGCACCAGCGTGGCCGCGGCGTAATCGGCCGGCACCGGTCCGGGGTTCCGGTCGGACGGCGCCTCGCAGACCGGGCCGTTGTCCAGGCTCCGGCCCTCGTCAACAAAGCTCAGAAACAGGACGCCGCGATCGGTCAGGCCGATCAGCGCGGGCCCGAACGGCGTGCAATGCCGGCCGACCCGAATCACCAGCCCCCTGCCGCGCGTTTTGTACTCGCCCGGCGTCACCGCCTCGCAGGCGACGAACAGATCGTGCAGCCGGCCCGGTCCCGACAGGCCGACATCCAGCGCCGTGCCGAGCACGCTTTCGTTCTCGTCCAGCAGGCGCTTGGCGTGTTCCAGGGTGAGGTACTGGGCAAAGCGCTTCGGGCTGATCCCGGCCCAGCGCTTGAACACGCGCTGGAAATGGTGCGGGTGGAGGCCGCTGGCGGCGGCCACCTGCTCCAGTTCGGGCTGTTCCGTGTAGTGCGCGGCCAGATAGTCGATCGCCGCGGCGATCGCGGCATGGTGCGGCGCATCGGCCGGTGCCGCGGGAAGGTCAAGCGTCGGGCCCATGATGACGTCCTCGGAGCGGTCGCAACCCGCCCATGACACCGTCCGGGGCGCCGGCCGGCAACCCGGTTCTTGCGCCGCCGCGGCTCAGGCCGGCAGTTCGGAGGCCGGTGCCGCCGGGCGGCGGACCCCGTCCACCGCCGCCATCAGGGCGCGGGCGAACTCCAGCCGCTCCTCGGGCGACAGAAAGGCCCCCACGACCAGCGACTGGCCGTGGCTCGACAGGGTGATCTGGCTCTCATGGCGCGGCGGATCGTCCATGGCGATGCGCAGCCAATAGGGCTGGAACGTCCAGACCCGGTGCGGTCCGCTGTGATCGCCCTTTTCCACGGTCAACTGTTCGGGGGTCAGCCGCACCTTTTCGTAAATTCGAGCACTGCGATAGTTCTGGCGCAAGGCGAAATACAGGATCAGCACGTCAAGCCCGTAGAGACCGAAAACCGGCCACGCCCCGACCGCCAGGAAAAAACCGCCCACGATCAGGCTGGTCGCGCCGACCAGTCCCATCAGCAGCGCGAACCCATGCCGGCTCAGGCTGCGGTGCGGATGGAGGAAGGCGTCGAACAGGACGCGACGCTCGGCCGGGGGGAAGGCAGCTTCGGCGCTCATGGCCCTTGATAATAGCGTGCCGAAACCGTTGGTAAAGGGCATCGGAGATCGACCCGGCACCCGGTCGACGGCACCGTCCGGCAACCGCTTCAGGGCGGGGGAGCGCCACCCAAAGGTCGCAGACCGCTCTCCTGGTCGACTAGAAAGAAGTGTCTCTCTGCTTGTAAAAGGCATGACTCGCTAGCCGGGACTCATGCAAAAGCTGCGACTGACGCGGCGATCCGAAAGACGGCAACGCAACCTGAACCGGCAGCCGAGCACTGCCGCGCAACCCTGTTCGATTGCGGCAGAGCTGGTCTTCCCGTTGTCGGCATGTTGATTGCCGGTGGCGCCGCAGGTTCAACGACAATTTCTCACGGCGACGTGATCGCCCTGCTTAATCATTTATCAATCCCTGTAGGGCATAGCTACCCTGAGGACTTAATCAGAATTGGTTAGTACCGCCATCCGAATTCACGGCTCAGGAGCTGCGGGTCGCCACATCGAACGAAGCGGAAACTCCGCGATTCAGGTGCCATTGGACCACCAGACTTGCGATCGGGAAATGCCGTGCGGTGGACAACCCGGCCGATGAGCGGCCTTGATGGCGCTTCTCCCGTCGAGGCCATCAGCATTGCGAGATCCAGGAAGGCAGCTATGGGACTCCTCAACAATCTCCGAATCTTTCCCAAGATGGGGATGCTGGCGGTCACCGCCGTGATCGGCGTAATGGGCGTATCCGTCCTGGGCGGCGTGGTGATCCATGAGCAATCGGCGGTGCTGGACAGGCTGTTCAACCGTTCATTTGCGGTGACCGAGGAAGCCGGCGCGCTGGCCGACAGCATCAACCGGATTCATGCCGGCGTTTACAAGGTGATCGTCTTCCGCTCGGCGGGCGCATCGGAGCAGACCATCGAAAGCGAGACGCAGTCGCTGAACGACGCCCTGTCGGCGGTCCTCGAAGAGGCCGAGCAATTCCGCAACCGGCCCGCGGCGGACGACGCGCAGGCCGAGGCGTTCGCCGCCGTCGCCGGCAAGATCGCCGAATATGCCGGCTCCGCGGAAACCTTCCTCAATCTGCTGCTGGCCGGCGTCGATCCCTACGATTTCCAGCTCGAACTGCAGTCCGGCTACGATGCATCGGTCGCCCGGATCAGGGAGTTCGAAGCGTTCGAGCGTCAGCAGTCCCAAGTCGCCTATCAGGAAACCAGCGCCTGGGTCACGGCCGTCTTCGAGGCGTTCGCCGTGACCGCGGCGGTCGTGCTGATCGCCGTGTGCATCGTCGCGTTCCTGATCGCCAGCAACATCGGCGGCGCGGTGAACCGGCTGACCCGGGCGATGCAGGCGCTGGCCGGCGGCAATGGCGATGCCGAGGTCCCCGGAACCGATCGGAAGGACGAGATCGGCGCCATGTCGCGCGCGGTCGAAATCTTCAAGAAAGGCATGATCCGCAACCGCCAATTGGAGGAGGAAGCCAAGGCATCCGAGCAGCGCAGCGCAGTGGAGCGGCGCAATGCGATGCTCGGTCTGGCCTCGGAATTCGAAGCCTCCGTGAAGGACGTGGTCGGGACGGTTTCGGCCTCCGCCACCGAACTCGAAGCCACCGCCGGATCGATGTCCTTTATTGCGGAGGAGGCGAGCCGTCAGGCCACCGCCGTTGCCGCGGCCGCCGAGCAGGCCTCGTCCAACGTCCAGACGGTCGCCGCCGCGGCCGAAGAACTGACCTCGTCGATCGGTGAGATCACCCGGCAGGTCGGGGAAGCCGCCCGCATCGCGCGCGGCGGCGTGGAGCAGGCCAATCAAACCAATATCGGCATTCAGGAACTCGACAAATCGGCCCACAAGATCGGCAGCGTGGTCAAGATCATCGCGACCATCGCCAACCAGGTCAACCTGCTGGCGCTGAATGCCACGATCGAGGCGGCCCGCGCCGGGGAGGCCGGCAAGGGCTTCGCGGTGGTCGCCACCGAGGTCAAGAATCTGGCCAATCAGGCGGCCAACGCCACCAAGGAGATCGCCGAGCAGATCGGCGGCGTCCAGGGCGAAGCCAGGAAAGCGGTCGAGGCGATTGCCGGTATCGCCCTGACGATCAGGCAGATCGACGAGATCTCCTCGGCGATCGCCGCAGCGGTGGAACAGCAGGGGTCGGCAACCCGGGAAATCGCCCGCAACGTCCAGCAGGCCTCGGCCGGCACCAACGACGTCTCCGGCAACATCGTCGGCGTGACCAGGGCGGCCGAAGAGGCCGGCTCGGCCTCGTCCGAAGTCCTGCATTCGGCGAAGCAGCTGTCGCACGAATCCGAAACCCTGAACCGCGTCGTCAACGACTTCATCTCCAAGATCCGCGCCGGCTGATCCCGGACCCGTCGAGACTCGAACCAGAACCGGCGGCACCACGCGGGATCGGCGACGTCTGAAAGGAGAGGGACCGTGAAGGCGCACCGAGTTCGCAGAATGGTTGGCGCACCCGGCGCCGGCCGGTTTCAGCACCCTGCCGGCTGGGTCCGTCGCCGGGCGCACTTTTACAGGAGGAACTGGACAATGAGACGGTACTTCACGCTCATGGCCGCTGCGGCCGGCTTGATGCTCGGCACGACCACACTGGGCACGACGGCGGCGCAGGCCTATCCCGACCGGCCGGTGACGCTCGTTGTCGCCTTCGGGGCCGGCGGATCGACCGATGTGACCGCCCGCATGCTGGCACCGTTCATCGCCCGAGAGCTGAATGGTGAGGTCGAGGTCGTGAACCGCACGGGCGGCGGCGGCGAGATCGGCTTCGCCGCCATCGCCGACGCGGCGCCGGACGGTTACACGATCGGCTTCGTCAACAGTCCGAACGTCGTCACCATCCCGATCGAACGCCAGGCCCGGTTCAGTCTTGACCGATTCGATCCGCTGGTGAACATCGTGGACGATCCGTCGATGATGGCCGTGGCAAATGACAGTCCCTTCGCCAACCTGACCGACCTGATCAATCATGCCAGGGAGAATGCCGGCCGCGTGGTGATCGGTTCGACAGGGGCCGGCTCCGACGATCATCTGGCAATCATCATGCTCCAGCGGCAAGCCGCCATCCGGCTCACCCATGCCCCGTTTTCGGGCAGTGACGACGTCATTAATTCCGTGATCAGCGGCCGGATCAGTGCGACCGGCGGCACCAATCTCGGAGAGGGCATCCGGGTACAGCAAACCCAGCCGATCCGGTTCCTCGGCATCATGAGCGAGGAACGTGCGGGGGCGCTGCCCGACGTGCCGACCTTCAAGGAACAAGGTGTGGATATCGTGCTGGCCTCGCTGCGCGGCATCGCGGCGCCCCGGGGATTGCCGCCCGAAATTCGGGCCCGCCTGGTCGAAGCGATCACCAACGCCGTCAACGATCCCGAATTCGTTGCCCAGGCCAACACCCCGGCGACGTTTCAGCCGTTGCGGGTGCTGGGGCCGGATGCCTTCGCCGCCGAACTCGCACGGATGGACCAGCGGTTCCGGGCGCTGTGGGAGACCGATCCCTGGTCGCGGTGAGCCGGAACAAAAGGATTTTCAAGGCACTGCGGAGCTCCCCGGACCGGCGGTCCGGGGAGCTTTCGTTGTTTGATGCGCGGCCGGGCGGCGGCCACGCCGGAAAAACCGCGCCTTCGGAGCGGCCCGGCGATAAAGTGCCGGGCATGACCGACGCCGAGATCGACGAGGTCTTCCGCCGCCTGGCCGAAGCCAACCCGGCGCCGAAGAGCGAGCTGCAATATCTCAACCCCTACTCGCTGCTGGTCGCGGTGGTGCTGTCGGCGCAGGCGACCGATGTCGGGGTCAACCGGGCGACCGCGCCGCTGTTCGCGGTGGCCGACACGCCACAGGCGATGCTGCGGCTGGGCGAGGAGGGGGTGCGCGGGTTCATCAAGACGATCGGCCTGTTCAACGCCAAGGCCCGAAACGTCATCGCGCTCAGCGAGATCCTGGTGCGCGAACATGGCGGACAGGTGCCGCGCGACCGTGCCGCGCTGGAGGCCCTGCCGGGGGTCGGGCGCAAGACCGCCAATGTCGTGCTCAACGTCGCGTTCGGAGAACCGACCATCGCCGTCGACACCCACATCTTCCGGGTCGCCAACCGCACCGGGCTGGCGCCGGGCAAGACCCCGGAAAAGGTCGAGCAGGAGCTGCTGCGGGTGGTGCCGGAGCGCTGGAAGCTGCACGCCCATCACTGGCTGATCCTGCACGGCCGCTACATCTGCAAGGCGCGCAAGCCGGACTGCCCGATCTGCCCGGTGTGCGATCTGTGCGCCTATCCCGACAAGACGACGACGCTGACGGCCGGGCCGGATCACAGCTCCTGATCGGCGAACACGACGCCGCGGAGCCGCAGCTTGCAGGTGACCAGGCCGGGCGGTTCGAGCGGTTTGAACACCTCCTTGTAGTATCGGTCGAGATAGCCGGCGATGCCGATGCCGCCCCAGATCTCGGCCAGCCTCGCCAGCAGCCGGGGCTCGGTGCCGGCCTCGCAGGAATGGATGGTCGCCGAGGCGCCGCAGCCCGGCGCGGAACGGTCGAACCAGCCGGTCAGGCGGGCCAGATCGGCCTCGAACAGCCGGAGCCGCGCGACTGACAGCCAGTCCTTGCCGATCCAGAAGCCGCCGGCATTGCCGTGGCAGACCAGGACCAGATGATGGATGCGGGCGCGGTTGAGCTCGCAGAGGCGGATCACGGTATCGACCATGGCCGCCACCCCGTCGATCCGGATCGGCTCCGACAGCAGAAGCAGGCGGTGCGGCGCGACCTCCTTGTCGCGGTAATGATCGGTGGCGCCGTCCTCGATCAACTGGAACTCGATCAGGCGGCCGGAAATGCCGGTATTGGCGGCGGTGTCGGTGTCGGTGTCGGACATGGGGGCCCTCGCTGGGTGGAACGGTGCCGGAACCGGAGGCTCAGCCCCACACGCCCCAGTTGCGCCAGAGGTCGGGGATCGGTTTGCCGCTGTCGATGGTGAAGCCAGGGCCGCCATCGCCCAGCCCGTGTTCGCGCACTCCCCATTGCCCGACCGTGTACCAGATATCCGGTCCGGGGCAGTTCTGCCGCTGGGCGGTCGCCTGGCGATGGGCCAGCACATGGGTAAGACCGATCCGGTCGATCAGGTGCTTGACCAGATGCTGGCCGGCGCCGATTTGCGCCTGGGTCAGGTCGTCGGCGCCGAACTTTTCGGGCTTGTACCGGTTGCCGTTGGTGTTGGGCAGGTTGCCGACGAATTCCACCGCCACGCTGCGCCGGTTGAACCCGTTGGACGCGTAGAGATAGGCCTCGACCGGATGATGCTGCAGGATGCGCCCGTCGGGCATGATCACGTAATGGGCCTTGACCTTGCGGTATTTCTCCGGGTTGTTGCCGCGGCTGAACCCGGTCTGGTGCAGCACCAGAGCATAGACGGTATCGGCCGCGCGCGTCTTGATCCGGTTCGCGCGCAACCCAAAATCGGTCATATCCTCAACGAAATAGGCCATATGCGCGCTCCTTCGCTTATCGTTTGACGAGCAGCGTAGCCCAGCATGATTACAAATGCAATTGATGGCGCCTCTTGCGACTGGTTCCTGAGTGCCAAGCGGCTGGCCGTTGGAGCAAATCCCGAGTCGGAGGCAAGGCGATCGGCGAGCGACCTCGCCTACAGATTATCCAGCACATACACCGCATCCGACACGTCGCGGCGGAACTCGCGGTGCTTCAGCCAGGTGTTCCAGCCGAGCCGCGGCTGGTAGGGGCCGGCGGTGGCCAGGGTGCAGAACGGCACCTCTTCCTTGCGCAGCGTGAGCTGGGCGTCGAAGCTCTTGTCGGGGCCGACATAGAGCCGGGTCAGGTGGCAGAGCCTGGTCAGCGCGTCGCCGCCGGGCATGAAGCGGACGAACTGCTCGTAGGTCAGCGGCCCGATCTTCAGGCGAAAGGCCGCCTGCACGTCCCACACCCGGGTGCCGGCCACCGCATCCACCCCCAGCCGGCAGAACCGGCCGCGTGGAAGGGCGGGATTGGGCAGCAGGCTGGTTTCGTCCTCCGCCAGATTGAGCCAGCGGCCCTGGAACTGGTCGATCCGGATCGGCCGCTCGAAATAGTCCGACAGCATGGCCTCCAGCCCCGCCGCCGAGCGCGGCCAGTGGCCGAGATGGCCGGAATAGTGCAGCAGCGCCTCGTCATCGACCGAGAGCCGGCCGCGCAGCCGGCCGGTGCCGAAGCCGATCAGGGCATAGATCGCCCGGCTGATCTGGTCCTGGCCGCCTTCCCCGCCGCGTTCATAGGCGACCGGCAGCCGGTATTTCTCCCAGGCGCGCAGGAACAACGAGACGGTGCGGTGATTGAAGATGTCGAAGAAATCGCGCACGGCGAAATTGCGCGACTTGATGCTGCGGATCACCAACTCGGAATAATGCTGGGGCAGCACGCCGCTCGGGCCGGTCAGGCCGAGAAAGCTCACCGTCAACTCGGGCGGGCCGGCCGGCCGCCGGGCTTGCGGATCGGGCGGCCGTTCGGCCAGTCCCATGATCTCCGCGGGCGGAAAGGTGAGCGCCTGGAAGGCGCGGAAGCGCACCGCCTCGCGTGCCGGATCGGCATCCTGGCCGACCGCGGCGCGGCCCTCGAAACGGGGGTTTTCGGCCTCGCGCCGGCCGGCCCGCTCCAGCAGGCGCGCGGCCTGGAAGAACGAGAAGGGATAGGGGTGGCGGAACAGCTCCTCGATCAGAGGAGCGCCTGGTCGCCGGCCCTTGGTGGCCATCGGCGCAACACTCCCGGGCGGCCCTTGATCCTGGCGGTCAGCCGCGTGAACGAGTTGATCGAACAGTAGAGCGCCAGGAACCGCTCCAGCACCGAGGCCAGCAGGAACAGACCGCTGCCGGAAAAGCCCTCCTCCTCGAAGGTCACCGTGACCTCCATGCCGCGGCAGAACGCGGTCATGCCGCCCGCCGACACGCGCGCCGCGGCGCGGGCGCTGGCGACGCCCAGCAGGCTGTCGATGATCTTGCGGGTCTCCGCGGAATCGCGGAAATCATAGAGTTTCAGGATTTCGCGCAGCGGCTCGGCGCCCTCGCCGGCAATATCGGTCAGCGACAGGTGGTTGAGCGTCAGATGCGAAATCAGCCGCCATGCCCCCTGCCGGCCGAGGGACGGGCGCAGGGTCGGCGTCGGCGGGGTGATGCAGGCGATCCCGACCACCGGCGCCGCGCCTTCCACCAGATGCAGATTGGGACGCCCGCCGCCATAGGGCAGCCGGCCCGGCAGATCGCGGTTGAGGCAGGTGGTCGCGACCGAAACCGTCCAGTCGGCCGGGGCCGAGGGGTTGAAGTCGAGATCGACCAGGCTGAGGAACACCTCGGTGGCCGGATCGGCGGCGCCGGCCGGCCGCCGGGCGCTGTGCCAGAAGGTGCGCTGGCGGCGCTGGTCGGCGGCGTGCTTGATCGCATAGAACGGCAGGAACACCTGTTCGTCGCCGTTCGGCGCGGTCGCCGCGACCTCGTCCACGCTGAAGATCTCGGTCGCGTTCGGCCGCCGGACATCGGGCACGATGCGGTATTCGGCAACGGTCTGGCTCAGCGTGATCGGCTCGGCGCGCTGGCGGAACAGGTTGACCATCGGGGTGCAGCCGAGCGCGAAGGTCTCGGCCTTCACCCCGCGCTCCAGATCGGCCGAGGTTCGGTTGAAATAGAGAAAGATCTCGAGCTTGTTGCCGGCCTCGATCAGCAGCTTGTCGCTCAGCCGGGTCAGGTCGAAAAACAGGAACTTCTCCGGAAAGGTGAAATACTCGGTCAGCAACCGGTAGCCGATGAACGACCGCGCCGGATAGGGAAACATGCCCTCATCCGCGGCGAAGCCGACCGGCTGGATGCAGTCGGGCTCGAGAATCACCGGCGCGGGATCGACCGCAGAATCGGCCAGCGCCACCGACACCGTGTTGTTCAGGATCAGCTCGTAGAGCGAGAAGATTTCCTGCGGCTGGCCGCGCAGGAAGAAGCGCAGCGAATCCGGTGCCAGGTCGGTGAAGGTCACGTCGGCGGCGCGGCAGCGAAGCGTCAGCCGCAGGCTGGCCACCGCGCCCGGCGCCCGCGGATTGGCCGGCGCCACCAGCGGCCGTCCGGTCAGCGCGGCGGCGTCCAGCGCGATCGGCCACAGCGTCACCGGATAGCAGGTGCGGTAGCGGCAGGGCTGGCCGCTCACCGGTTCGGTTTCCAGCTCGGTCCCGGCCGGCACGGCGAAGGGCACTTTGAGGTCCGGCTGCCCGGCGAACTGGATGATCGCCATCGACGGTACCGGGGCCAGATAATGCGGGTAGAGCACGCCCAGCAGGGCATCGGTCAGTTCGGGAAAATCGTCGTCGAGCTTGAACCGGATGCGCGCGTTCAGAAAGGCGAAGGCCTCGATCAGCCGCGAGACGTGGGGGTCCTCGATGGCGTCGGCGCTGATCCGCAGCCGGCCGGCGATCTTGGGATGCGCCTCGGCGAATTCGGCCGCCAGCTTGCGGATGTGGGTCAGCTCGCGATTGTAATAGGGCAGAAGCTCATCGGCCATCGCGCTAACCCGAAACCGAGAAATTGCGGGTCACCGGTTCCAGAAAGGAATCGTAGACGAGGGATTCCGGGTCCGGATCGGCATGGATCAGCGCTTCGATCCGAAACCGCAGGGTCCGGTCGGCCGGTTCGGCATTGTCGAGCATGATCACCTGGACATGGACGAAGCGCGGTTCGAACCGGCGAATGACGTCCTCGATCGCGGCGCGGAATTCGTCGCGCCGCTCGGGCGTGGCCAGATTGGTGCCGGTCAGATCCGGAATGCCGTACTCGACCAGCGAGCGGCCGAGTTCCTTGAGATCGGCGGGAGCCGATTTGCAGCGCTGCCGCGTGTTCAGCAGCGCCTCCAGATCGCGGCCGACGGCATGGCGCAACTCGCTGAGCGCCTGCCCGCGCGCCTTGGGCGGATCGCGCGAGGAGTCCGGATCGTCGTCGAGCAGCCGGTCGAGCACCGACGGCAGCAAGGGTTGATCGGGATCGGGTCGGGCCATGGCGGGGGGCGTCAGCCTTTCGGGCGAAACCTTCGCCGCCGGTGTCCGACCGGCGGCAGTGTCGTGCAGATCCAGCCTATAGCAGCGGGCAACCCGCGCCAACAAGCCCGGCGCGGGTTGCCAAGGGATCGCCTCGTCCCGGCGGCTCCGGTGCGGTCAGCCGGCGCGGATCTTGGCGATGAAGGTGTCGACCTCGTGACGCAGCGTCTCGGATTCGCGGGAAAGTTGTGTGGCCGCCCCCAGCACCTGGGTGGAGGCGCTGCCCGCCTCGCTGGCCGCCTGGGTCACCCCGACGATGTTCCTCGACACCTCCGCCGTGCCCTGCGAGGCCTGGTGAACGTTGCGGCTGATCTCCCGGGTGGCTGCGCCCTGCTGCTCCACGGCCGAGGCGACGGTGGCCGAG
>CAZTNV010000068.1:0-11208 GCA_964615535.1 uncultured Mycobacteriaceae bacterium
GGAATCGGTGGCCGGCTTCGATCGGAATCAGTGGCCGCAATCATCGGAATCCGCAACCGAGCCCCAGGTGCGGGTCCAGGAGCAGGGCGAGCCGCAGGTCACCGTCCAGCGGCAGGGCGAACCGCAGGTCCAGGTCGAGGAACAGGGCGAGCCTCAGGTTCGTGTCCAGGAGCAGGGCCAGCCGCAGGTGCAGGTCGAAGAGCCCGGTCAGGACCAACAGCAGCGCCAGCAGGCGCAGCAGCAAGACCAGCAGGCGCAGCAGCAGCGCCAGCAGGCGCAGCAGCAGGACCAGCAGGCGGCGATGCCCAGCGGCCAGCTCTATGAGATGCCGATTTCCGAACTCGAAGACCGTACCGTCGTCGGGGCCAACGATCAGGAAATCGGCTCGATCAATCGAATCGTTCTGGACCAGCAAAATCGCCCCTTTGTCGTGCTGACCCGTGGCGGCCTGCTTGGGATCGGCGGCCGCGATGTCGCGATTCCGTTCGAGCAGTTGCAGATGGGCCAGGGCGACAATCTTCGGACCAGCCTGACCGAAGCCCAGATCCAGGACATGCCGGCCATGGCGGACGGGCAGTATAGCGATGTGCCGGATGACCAGACGCTGACGAGCGCGATCCAGGCGGCCCGCCAGCAGGAACCGGGAGGCCAGCCCCAAAGCGCTCAGCAGCCCGAAGCTCAGCCGGGCGGTCAATAGAACCGGCAAGACCGGCTCCGGCCGGCCAGAAACCGGCAACCCAGCATCCGGCCGCAACGGTGATCATCGTTGCGGCCCCTCCTCCCGTCCAAAGCCCCGGCACTGCCGGGGCTTTTCGCTTTTGATTGCATGACAATGCTTGCCGGATGGAACAGTGCCCGTCAGCCGTCCCGCCGCAGAGTCGAGCAGTCCGGCACGGTGTGACTGTCGGCTCTGCCAACGCTTCAACCATTGGCATGGCCGATGTCTTCGAGCTTTGTTACTTTTGCAAGGTTGCGATCGGATCGATCCAACAGCGCCGGCGGTTGTCGCGAGCGAAAACAGAGGAGCCGTCATGACCGACACCTCCAGGGATGGAACCTCCGCGGAACGTGCCCTGCTGCGCCTTCGTCCCGCCCGCCGGTCGACGGACCCGGGGCCGACGGCACCGGGAGGGCTGCGCCCGTCGGCACCACGGCTGGAGCCGGGGCCGCGCCGCCGACCGGCAGTCCTGCTGGGTGGTCTCATCTCCATCCTGTGGCTGGCCGCCTGCGGCGTCTACCTGTCCGTCTTGGCAGACTGGAGCGGTTCGGCAGGGCCGTCGCCGGCCGAGCTGGGCGGTATCCTGACCGGCCTGCTGACGCCTCTGGTGCTGGTCTGGCTGGTCGTGGGTGCGGTCCGCGGCGCAGCCGGCGCCGGTGATGCCGATCTCTCGCGCCGGGGACTCGGCGGAGTCGCCGACCCGATCGATGCCGTCGCCATTCGCATGGGCGATCTCAGCCGCGAGCTGGAGGCCCGCACCGGTGCGCTGGCCGTGCGGACGGAGGACGCCACCAGCCGGCTGATCGGCGTCGCGGCGGCCCTGGCCCAGCGCATCGAGTCGATCGATCAGGCGATGGGCCGCGCCGCGAACCAGGCGGGCCGTCTTGATGCCCTGCTGGTCGAGCGGGTGGCGGCGCTCGACGCTGCGACCGGCGCCGCGGCCGATCGGGTTGCGGCGCTGGACGACCGGCTGGCGCGCGCGACCGCAATGCTGACCGCTGCCGGGGGCAGCCTGCTCGATCAACTGGCTCTGACGGAGGGCGCCGAAGGTCCCGAGGTGACCGGCCGGCTGAGCGCGATCGCCACCGCCGCGTCCGACCGGGCCGAGGGAATCGGCGCCGTGCTGCGCCGCAGCATCCAGGATTTGACCGAGGCGGCCGATCGGGCGGCCACGCGGGTTGACGACATCACCGATGCTCTCCAGCAGCGCACCTGGGATCTCTCGGGCGCCGCCGACGGCGCCGCCGACCGGCTGCGCGATGCGGTCGAGTCCGCCGCGGCGTTCGGCGAGCGGATCGGAGAGGTCGCAGCGGCCTCGTCCGGCACCGCCGAACGCCTGCGAGACACCCTGGCAGCGATCGAACGCTGCGACCAGTCGCTGGGCGCGGTGCTAGACCGGGCGGCCACCGAATCGGCACGACTCGGGACCGATTTCCAGCGGCAGACCGAAACTCTTGCCGCCGCTTCGGCCGGGCTTGCAGAGCGGCTCGACCTCCTGACCGCCGGGCTCGACAAACAGCTTGATGCGTTGAATGGCGCGGCGGCCCGGGCGGCCGCCCGAGCCCAGGAGATCGATGCGCTGCTGTCGCGCCACACCGACGGGCTGGATGGAACCTCCGAGCGGACCGGCCGCGAAGCCGAGGCGCTGCGCCTGACGCTGGACGGTCAGGTCCGCGGGATGGCCGAACTCTCGGCCGCCATCGCCGAGCAGGCCACGGCGATCACCGGCCAGCTCGAACGCTACCAGCGCGATCTGTCGACGGCGGCGGGTGCGGCACGCGATCGGGTGAGCAAGGCAGCCACGACGCTGCGCGGCCATGCCGAGGCGATCGCCGGTGCCGCCGAAACCGCGGCCGGGCGAATCGAAACGGCCGGAGAGCGGATCGGCCAGCACGGCGCCCGACTGATCGAGGCCGCCGGCGAGTCCGAGTCGAAGCTTGACGGCGTGGCAACCCGTCTCGCCGAACGGGCCGAAGCCCTTGCCGCCTCGACCCTACAGGCGGTCGCCGAACTCGGCACCACGACCGACCGGCTGACCCAGCGCAGCCAGGAGATCGCGGGCGCCACCACGGCCGAGCTGGATCGCCTCGGCACTCTGGTGCAGCAGATCGAAGCGGCGACACCGCGTGCGGTCGCCGCGGCCGATGGCGTCGCGGCGGGCCTGGCCGAAGCGGCCGGCCAGTTCCAGGATCGGCTGACCCTGCTCGAAGGCGGTTCGGAGCAGGCGGTGAGGATGCTGCTGGCAGCCGGCGAGGCGCTCGGCGGGCAGGCCGCACAACTCGATGCGAGGGCCCGGCAAACCGGCGAACAGCTCCGCGGCATTACCGGCGAGCTGGAACGGCTCGCAGACCACGCTCTGGTCAGGGTCGAGACGGTGCAGGAGGCCGTGGGCACCCGCTCGCAGGAGGTCTCCAATGCGCTGGACCGGACCACGAGTCGGCTGGAGGCGGTCGGCGAGACGATTGCGCAGGTCACCGGCGGCGCGCTGGGCCAGGCCGAGCAGGTCGCCGAACGGCTGGCCGAACTCGGCCTCGGCACCCGGCGGGATCTGGGGCGGGATCTGGCCGAGATCGGCGACCTGGCCGGCCGGATCGCCGACCAGGTGGGGCAGGCTGCGGCGGCGTTGCGGACGGAAGCCGGCGGGCTGACCGAACAGGCCGACCGGGCGGTCGCCGGGTTTGTCGCCGCCCGCGATGCGGTCACCGCGCTCAGCCCGGATCTGACCGCCTGGGCGGCCGAGACGGTCGATCAGATCCGCGACGCCGGAGCGCGCCTGCACGAGGATATCGGCTCGGCCACCGCGGCACGGATCGGCATGGTCGACAGCCTTGCCCAGGCCATGGCCGGATTGCAGGAACGGCTGATCGAGGTCGGCGGCACCACCGGCCAGATCGGCGACCGGATCGAGGAGGTCGCGGGCACGCTGGCCCGGCGTTCGGACGGCCTGACCGAAGCCGCCGACCGTGCCGCCGTCGCCATGCGGGACGCCGCGGCAGCGTTCGCCAGTCAGACCGGCGCGCTCGCCGAGGCATCGCGCGAGGCGCTCGAGCGGGCGGAGAAGATTCGCGACGGCGAGTTCCATGCCCGCCGCGACGCCTTCCTTTCGGCGGCCAAGTTCGTCCTCGAAAGCCTGCATTCGCTGTCGGTCGATTTCAACCGCCTGCTCGACGAGGAAATCCCCGAAAAGACCTGGAAGAGCTTTCACAAGGGCGATAGCAGCCTGTTCACCCGAAGGTTGCTGGCGCTGCGCGACAGCATCCCTCTCGATACTATCCGGAGCCGGTACGAGCAGGACGGCGAGTTCCGTGGCTATGTCCAGCGCTACCTGCGGCAGTTCGAAGAACTGCTCGAACAGGCGGTGACCCGCGATCATGGCGACATGCTGAGCGCGACCCTGATGACCTCCGATGTCGGCAAGGTCTACATGCTGCTCGGCGCCGCCCTGGGCCGCGAGCGCCCCGGCCGGATCGAAAGCTGAGATCCGCGGCCCTCTCCTGCGGTATAGGGTATCGGGCAGCAGTGACCAGGATCATGGCAATATTGTACCGCTCCGGCGAAAACTGCCCATAGGGCAGGCAATTGTTCTGCAACATGCGACTTTTTTGAGCATCCTGCTCCTGAATCAGCATGTCTAGATTGTGACACCATTCGGCAGCACGGCCCCACAATGAAGGCCCGCTGCGACCTTCGGCATCCTGGCCCCGGCATTTGCACGTTTATTGCATTTGAGGCGGCCGTGGCCGGAAAGCCCGGTTTTTCGGGGCTCAACTTGCCCAGGGCCGAACCACAAGGCCGTGGAAATGCGGGCAAGGTCCGTCCGGCCACGCGGCGGAGCAACATGATGTGCGTGCCGGGCTGGCGCGCCTGGAGGATAATGTGAAATTGATCAAACCGGCACTCTCATTGGCGGCGCTCGGCGCCATCATCGGGTTCGCCGCCCAAGCCTTGGCACAGACCGCGACCGAGGCGGCGGAAGTGGCCCCGACCCCGACCCTGGACTCCGGCGACACGGCGTGGATGTTGACCGCCACTGCCCTGGTGTTGTTGATGACCATTCCCGGTCTGGCGCTGTTCTATGGCGGCATGGTCCGCAAGGCCAATGTGCTGACCATGGTGATGCAGAGCTTCGCGATCTGCTGTCTGGCCACGATTTTCTGGATGGTCATCGGCTACAGCCTGGCCTTCACCGAAGGCAGCGGCGCGACCGCTCCCTATTTCGGCGGACTTGACCAGCTCTTCCTGCAAGGGCTCGCGACGGACGCGGTGAGCGGCACCATCCCCGAGACCGTGTTCATGACGTTCCAGATGACTTTTGCGATCATCACGCCGGCCCTGATCACCGGAGCCTTTGCCGATCGCATGAAGTTTTCCGCCATGCTGCTGTTCATGACGTTCTGGCTGCTGCTGGTCTATGCCCCGATCGCCCACATGGTCTGGGGTCCCGGCGGCATGATGGGCGGCGCCGGCTGGGGCGTGCTCGATTTCGCCGGCGGCACCGTGGTGCACATCAACGCCGGCATCGCCGGTCTGGTCGCGGCGATCATGCTCGGTAAGCGGGTGGGCTACAGCACCCACGGCAATCCGCACTTCGCCCCGCACAATCTGGTCTACAGCGTGATCGGCGCCTCGCTGCTGTGGGTCGGCTGGTTCGGCTTCAATGCCGGCTCGGCCGTGGCAGCCAACGCCTCGGCCGGCATGGCCATGGCGGTGACCCAGATCGCAACCGCCGCGGCGGCGCTGAGCTGGATGTTTGCCGAGTGGCTGGGCAAGGGCAAGCCGAGCATTCTGGGTATCGTGTCCGGCGCGGTGGCCGGTCTGGTCGCGATCACCCCGGCCGCGGGCTTCGTCGGACCGGTCGGTGCCCTGGCGATCGGCGTGGCGTCGGGCGTGCTGTGCTTCATCGCCTCGACCGCGGTCAAGAAGGCGCTTGGCTATGACGATTCGCTCGACGTGTTCGGCGTCCATGGCGTCGGCGGCATCGTCGGCGCGATCCTGACCGGTGTCTTCGCCACCATGGCAGTGACCGGCGCGGATTCCCCGGTTGGCCTGATCGACGGCAATGCCGGCCAAGTGCTGACGCAGATCTACGGCGTGCTGTTCACCATCGTCTATACCGGCATTTTGACCTTCGTGATCCTGAAAGTCGTCGATCTGGTCGTCGGCCTGCGGGTCAACCCGGAGACCGAGCGCGACGGTCTCGACCTGGCCCTGCACGGCGAAACGGTGCAGTAGTTCGCCGACACCGGCAGGAGCGGCGCTGCCCGAGCGCGGGCGGCGCCGTTCTGCCGAGCGCCTGACCGCTTCTGCCCTTGCCGAGCCGTCTTTTCCAACCAAATGAGTTCCATACCGGGGAAACCTGCTTAACATGCCGTACCGGATATGTTACATCCCCGCGCTCCGCTGGGGGATCGTCTAGCGGTAGGACAGCGGACTCTGACTCCGTTAACCGTGGTTCGAATCCACGTCCCCCAGCCAAGGTTCAGGCGCCTGTCAAGAACCGGACTCCGACGGGACTCGGGCCCCAGCCAGAACCCGGGTGGCGATGTGGCGCAAATCGGTTATTGATGCTCGGCACTCGATGTGCAGGTTGGCGCTTGCGGCCGGGTCGCCGGTCGTTTCGGAGGGAAAGCCGAACACGTATCGAACCGGTAGATCGCCATTCCGATCAACATGTCCACCGTCTTGCCATCGGCTGCCAACGGTGCCACCAACTGTTCGACGCAGTAGAGTTCCCGCCGCTTTACGGGCAAAACAAATTTGTCGTAATAGGGATACCGGGTTTTCATCGAAAGCTTGAAACTGGCGGTGATGGCGTCGACCTTGGGCGGCTCGAAGAGGTCGTCGATATAGCGCCCGCACAGGGTCTGCGCGAGGGCATTGGCGTGGTCTTGACCCGCCAGCCGCACCCGGAACCTGACGCCGAGATCGGCCGGCACGATATCGATCAGGTAAAGCCCCGACAGCAGATCAGGAATCTCCACCGGATCGATGGCGCGACGACCCGGCAATCGATTGGGCCAAGCCTTGTCCAGCCAGTACCGCAGGAAGCGCTGCAGTTTTGGATGCATCATCGCTTCCAGTGCGGCCATGGTCCGAATCCCGTCAAAATTTCCCCAACTTCTGATAGTATGTCCATGATAACCATTCCTAGGGAATGGTTATCATGGATAGTGCGTCAAAGTGGCAGGAGGGGACACCGCGGCGATCCCGGTCGGGACAGGCGCCGCTAAAGGGCCTTGCGCGATACGCGGGTGGTCGTGCCAACACCGTTTGGCCGGTCGTTAAGGTGTTCGACGGTCACCTGCTCGCAGGTCGTCCGCCCGCCCGGCGTCTTGCTGGTCACGATGTATCGCTCGGTCGAATGACGATCGGCACCATCATTCGGCAATCTTTGGACGGTCTGCTCGATCCTCGGCACAGCCTGGTATCCTTCCCTGTTCGATCAAAGCCAGCGAGAAGCAACGCCGCATCTTTAACCATGATAATAACATGGTCTTTGACCGCAAGCACCAAACTGTCGCGGGCGTCGCATCGGCGGCGTGATCCATCGGCGTTGCACCGGCCCATCGGGCCCGCGTCAAGCCCGCTCGAACACGGTTCGCCCGTCCACCACGGTGCGCAGCACGCGGCCGATCACCGGCCGGCCGTCAAACGGCGAGTTCTTGGATTTGCTGCGGAAGGCGTTGACGTCGATGCGCCACAGCGCGTCGAGGTCGAACAGCACCAGATCGGCCGGCCCGTCCCGGACCAGCCGGCCGAGCGGCAGGCCGAGCAGCGTCGCCGGCTGGCAGGTCAGTTTGGCAACCACGTCCAGCAGGCTCACCCGGCCCTTGTGGTACAGCTCCAGGGCCAGCGGCAGCAGGGTCTCGAGCCCGATGATCCCCGGCTCGGCCTGGGCAAAGGGCAGCCGCTTGGTGTCCTGGTCCTGCGGATTGTGATCGCTGGCGATGGCATCGATGGTGCCGTCGGCCAGCCCGTCGACGATGGCACGGCGGTCCATTTCGCCGCGCAGCGGCGGCGACAGCTTGGCAAAGGTGCGATAGTCGCCGACATCGACCTCGGTCAGCGCGAAATAGGGCGGGGCGGTGTCGCAGGTCACCCTCAGGCGGCGCTGCTTGGCCTGGCGCACCGCCTCGACCGCCTCCGCGGTTGAAACATGGGCGACGTGATAGCGCGCTCCGGTCAGCTCGACCAGGCGCAGGTCGCGTTCGATCATCATCACCTCGGCCTGGCGCGGAATGCCGGGCAGGCCGAGTCGGGTGGAGATCTCCCCGGCATTCATGCAACCGTCCTGCGCCAGCCGGGGGTCCTCGGGATGCTGCACGATCAGCAGGTCGTAGGTCGTGGCGTAGCTGAGCGCGCGCATCATGACCAGCGAGTCGGCGACCGCCCGGATGCCGTCGGTGAACGCCACCGCGCCGTCCTCGGCCAGCAACCCCATATCCGTCAGATCCTTGCCGGCCGCACCCCGGGTCACGCAGGCCTGGGCGAAGATCTTGACCCGCTTCATTTCACGGGCACGCCGGGCGATGAATTCCAGGCCGTGCACGTCGTCGATCGGCGGATCGGTGTTGGGCATGCAGGCCAGCGCAGTAATACCGCCCGCCGCCGCCGCCAGGCTGGCGCTGGCAAAGGTCTCCTTGTGCTCTTCGCCGGGCTCGCCGATCTTGGCGCGCATATCGACCAGGCCGGGCGCCAGACAATGCCCGGCGCAATCGACCACCACGGCATCGGGCGGAGCGCCTTCGGCGAACAGGCCGGGCCCGAAATCGACGATGCGGTCGCCATCGGTCAGCAGCCCGCCGGCGCAATCCAGCCCGGTCGCCGGATCGAGCAGGCGGGCATTGCGGTAGGCGGTGAGCGGCGCGTTGCGCGACGGGTTGGCGCCCGGACTCATCCAAGCCTCCTCATCAACCAACCCTCTTCATGTCGCGTCCTCCAGCCCGCAGGCCAGCAGGTCCAGGCAGGCCATGCGCACCGCCACGCCCAGTTCCACCTGATCCAGGATCACGCTGCGGTGGATATCGTCGGCGACCACCGAGTCGATCTCGACTCCGCGGTTCATCGGGCCGGGATGCATGATCAGGGCATTCGGCTTGGCCAGCGCCAGCTTCTCCTGGTCCAGCCCGAAAAAATGGAAATATTCGCGGGTCGAGGGCACGAAGCTGCCATGCATGCGCTCGATCTGCAGCCGCAGCATCATCACGATGTCGGCATCCTTCAGCGCCTTGCGCAGATCGTGGAACACTTCGACCCCCAGCCGGTCGATCGCGGCCGGCAGCAGGGTCGGCGGCGCCACCGCGCGCACCCGCGCCCCCATGGTGGTCAGAAGAAAAATGTTCGACCGCGCCACCCGGCTGTGCAGGATGTCGCCGCAGATCACCACGGTCAACCCGTCCAGCCGGCCGATTCGCCGGCGAATGGTCAGGGCGTCGAGCAGTGCCTGGGTCGGGTGCTCGTGGCTGCCGTCGCCGGCATTGATGACTCCCGCAGCGACCTTCTGGGCCAGCAGGCTGACCGCGCCGGCATCGGGATGGCGCACCACCAGCACGTCGGGATGCATGGCGTTCAGCGTCATGGCGGTATCGATCAGGGTCTCGCCCTTCTTGATCGAGGAGGTGCTGACCGACATGTTGATGGTGTCGGCGCCCAGCCGCTTGCCGGCCAACTCGAACGAGGTGCGGGTCCGCGTCGAGGTCTCGAAGAACAGGTTGATGACCGTGCGGCCGCGCAGCTTGGCGATCTTCTTGTCCGGCCGCCGGTTCTGCTCGACATAGCCGTCGGCCATGTCGAGCAGCAGCATGATCTCGCCGGGGCTGAGCGGCTCGATCCCCAGCAGATGGCGGTGGCGGAAGGTGTTGGGCAGGGCGGCGGTGGTCATGGCCGCCGGACTATAGGCGCAAGGCGGTATCGGGCCAAGAGGCGCGCAGCACTCCTCGCCGAACCGGCTCCATCAGACGCGCGGCGGGATCACGCCCCTGCCCCGTTGCCGACCTTGAGCGCAAACCGTCCGATCCTCAGCCCGCGCCAATAGACCAGACCGAGATACAGGCCGAGCCCGACCTCACGGAGTTCATCGCGAATGCCGCGCGCGATCCGCGAGGTGTCCGCATAATCCAGCACGTGACAGGGCTTGCCGTCGAACCGGCTCGACTCGGTGCGCACGCGCGCCTCGACCGCCGGAAGGCTGAACGGGAGGACGCGGTTGACCATCGAGCCGCCGGCGGCGTCGAACCGCTTGCCCTGCCAGACGAGCTGTCGCACCGCACAGGCCAGGGGCGCGCTGACCGGCGTTCCCGGCAGAATCAGGAGAACGCCCTCGGCGTCGCCCTGCGGCACCGGTCCCGCGGCGGCGCGGCCGAACAGTTCGTCGAGCGCACGGCCGGACAGGCTGCAGAACTCCATCGGATCGGAGATGGCCGCGGAGCCCTCGAACGCCGTGTTCATCGCTGCCTCCTTCCAGCACCGCAGAACCCTGCCCGGGTTCAGGCCGCGACCCAGGCAATGATGCCGATGCCCAGAGCGGCAATCACCAGAGCGCTGACCACCGCCCCGTGGATCAGCCCGCGCACCGCCCGGTACAGCAGCCAGAGCGCCAGGAACAGCAGGACCCAGGTCAGCAGACCGGGCTCCACAACGCCAAGCCCGTTCGCCAGCCCGGAAAAGAACGACGTAATGACACCACCCACGGCCTGCCAAGCGGCATCGAACAGGGCCGCCAGACGGGCCAAAAGCTCGCCGATCGCCTCACCGGCGCGCTGGAAAAAGTTGACGTCCTCGTCCATGAGCCGGCGACTCTCTGATTGGTCAGCATTTTAGATATTGGCTTGGCCGATCTATCGGCAAGCGATCCTATGCTTTGGATGCGGCGAACGGGATGGCGGCCGGAATTGCGGCCGGGGCGGCTCAGCCGCAAGTCGCAAACCCGCGCACCGTCGGGTTCATCGCTCTCCGATCCGCCCTATTCTCATGATGAGCCGACGGCAATCGCCCATTGGTGTCGGGACCATTGCCCGGTCCCGGCGCGAACCGCATCCCGGAGAGCCGCCCATGCCAGCCGGCAACGCTTCGGAAGATCGCTGCAGGAAACCCTTGCGCAGCCGGCAATGGTTCGACGATCCGCTCGATCCGGGCATGACCGCGCTCTATCTGGAGCGGTTCCTGAACTACGGCCTGACCCGCGAAGAGCTGCAATCCAACCGCCCGATCATCGGCATCGCCCAGACCGGCAGCGATCTGGTGCCGTGCAACCGCCATCACATCGATCTTGCCCGGCGGGTTCGCGACGGCATCCGCGACGCCGGCGGCATCCCCATGGAATTTCCCTGCCATCCCCTGCAGGAGACCGGCAAGCGGCCGACCGCCGCGCTCGATCGCAATCTGGCCTATCTGAGCGCGGTCGAGGTGCTGCACGGCTATCCGCTCGACGGCGCGGTGCTGACCACCGGCTGCGACAAGACCACGCCGGCGCTGCTGATGGCCGCCGCGAC
>CAZTNV010000068.1:11218-14649 GCA_964615535.1 uncultured Mycobacteriaceae bacterium
GGCGATCGTGCTGTCGGGCGGGCCGATGCTCGACGGGCATTACAAGGGCGAACTGGTCGGGGCCGGCTCGATCATCTGGGAGGCCCGCGAGCGGCATGCCGCGGGCGAGATCGACTATCGCGAATTCATGGAGATGGCCGCGGCCTCGGCGCCCTCGATCGGCCATTGCAACACCATGGGCACCGCCCTGTCGATGAACTGCCTGGCCGAGGCGCTGGGCATGTCCCTGCCCGGCTGCGCCAGCATTCCGGCGCCCTATCGCGAGCGCGGCCAGATCGCCTATGCCACCGGCCGGCGGATCGTCGAAATGGTCCACGAGAACCTGAAGCCGTCCAAGATCCTCACCCGGTCGGCGTTCGAGAACGCCATCGTCGCCGCCTCGGCGATCGGCGCATCGAGCAACGCGCCGGTGCATCTGATCGCCATCGCCCGCCACGCCGGCTTAGACCTGACGCTGGACGACTGGCAGACCGTCGGCTTCGACGTGCCGCTGCTGGTCAACTGCAAGCCGGCCGGCCACCATCTTGGCGAGGGTTTCCACAATGCCGGCGGCATGCCCGCGGTGCTGCGCGAGCTGATGGAAGCGGGCCGCATCCGGATGGGCGCCATGACCGTCAGCGGCCGCACCCTGGCCGAACTCCACGCCGACGCGCCGTGCTGGAACCGCGACGTGATCCGGCCCTATGGCGATCCCCTGATGACCCGGGCCGGGTTCATGGTGCTGACCGGGAACCTGTTCGACCGGGCGATCCTCAAGACCTCGGTGATCGGCCCGGAGTTTCGCGACCGGTATCTCAAGCGGCCGGGCGACGAGAGCGCCTTCGAGGTGCGCGCCATCGTGTTCGAGGGGCCGGAGGATTACCACGCCCGAATCAACGATCCGGCGCTCGACATCGACGGGAACTGCATCCTGGTGATCCGCAATTGCGGCCCGCTCGGCTATCCTGGCTCGGCCGAGGTGGTCAACATGCAGCCGCCCAACGAGCTGATCCGGCGCGGCATCACCGCGCTTGCCTGTCTGGGCGACGGCCGCCAGAGCGGCACCTAGGCCAGCCCCTCGATCCTCAACGCCTCGCCGGAGGCCGCGGCCGGCGGCGGCCTCGCCCTGCTGCGCACCGGCGACCGCATCCGGATCGACTTCAACGAGCGCACGGTCAACGCCCTGGTGCCCGAGGACGAATGGGCCGAACGCCGCGCCGCCTGGCGCCCGCCCGATCTGGCGAGCCAGACCCCGTGGCAGGACATCTACCGCCGCTCCGCCGGCCAACTCGCCACCGGCGCCTGCCTGGACTTCGCCACCGCCTATCTGGACGTGATCCGCACAAGGGGGGAGCCAAGGCATTCGCATTGAGGAATCGGATCGCAGGTCCGGAGCGCGCTCGTTTGGCCGGAGTTTCTCCTTTCGAGGCCCCGCGAAAGGCGATAGTCGCCCAGGTCACAGCCTGCCATTATCGTTGAAATGTCCGTCACCGACGGTCTGCTGCGGCTCCTGACCGAGGCGGGTCCGATATGAGCACGATGCTGGAATACAAGGGCTATCTCGGCTCGGTCGAATACGGCGAAGAGGACGAGGTGCTGCACGGCCGGCTGGAGTTCATCCGCGATCTGGTGACCTATGAAAGCACGGACGCCAAGGGGCTGAAGGCGGCGTTCCAGGAAGCGGTGGACGATTACCTGGAACTCTGCGGGGCCGAGGGCCGGACGCCGGACGTGCCGCTCAAAGGCAGCTTCAACGTCCGCCCCGGCCGCGAGATCCACCGCCGCGCCGCGCTCTTCGCCCAGCGGCGCGGGATCACCCTCAACACGGTGGTCACCGACGCCCTGCGCCGCTACCTCGACCGCGAGGACCGGGTTGGGTGATCGGGCCGCCTTGGCCGGGCGACGGGCATCGGCCGCCTTCTCCTGCTCGTCGATCCACAACGGCTCGTCCGAGCTCGGGGGCCGGCACCAGCCCACCCTCCTCCGCACCAGCAACCGTTTCCGCATCGACCTGACCCGCCGTACCGCCCAGCGGTCCTGGAGAGCCAGGGCTGCTGGAGGATAACCCAGCCCGGTCTTTTGCCGACGGGAACGATCCAGAATGCCCTAGAAATACTATTCTTAGATGCGGCCAACTCTCGAAATTCTTTCATTTGGCCGAAGCGTTCATCCTTTCGCCCCGACCTGTCCTCCGCCCCGCCATCATTCCACCCCGAAGAACACCCCGAACGGCGGCAGTTCGATTCGCGTGCCGTTGAACTCGGCGGCGAAGCCGTGGCCGTCGGCCAGCGCCCGCCAGCCCGGTTCGAGCGTCCATTCGGCCGGGCGGTTGGACAGGTTGAAGGCGCAGAGCAGGCGTTCCGATCCGTCCGCGCGTTCGAACGCCCAGATCGGCGGCGGGGCATCGCGCAGGGTCATGGTGCCGGCGATCAGCGCAGGGTGCCCCTTTCGCCAGCGCAGCAGGCGGCGGCAGGCGTGGAGCGGCGAGGCGGGATCGGCCTCCTGCCGGTCCACCGCCAGCGGCCGGTGCTCCGCCGGGATCGGCAGCCAGGGCGTGCCGGCGGCGGTGAAGCCGGCCTGCGGCGCGTCGGCCTGCCACGGCATCGGCGTGCGGCAGCCGTCGCGGCCCTTGAAGGACGGCCAGAACTCGATGCCCCAGGGGTCGACCAGCCGCTCGAACGGGATGTCGGCCTCGGTCAGGCCCAGCTCGTCGCCCTGATACAGGCAGATGCCGCCGCGCAGGGTCAACAGGCTGGCCAGCAGCAGCCGGGCCAGCGCGGCGCGGTCGCCGCCCAGCTCGGGCAGGGCGCCCCACCGGCTGACCGCGCGCGGCACGTCGTGATTGCCGAAGGCGTAGGTCACCCAGCCGTCGCCGATCGCCGCTTCCAGCCCGCCGACCACCGCCGCCAGCCGGTCGACGCCGAAGACGTGGCGGGTGAGCTGGAAATTGTAGCCGCTGTGCAACCGGTCGGTGCCGCAGGTGTATTTGGCGGTGGTGGCAATGCTGTCGACATCGGCGATCTCGCCCAGGATGAACCCGCCATAAGAGTCCACCAGCGCGCGCAGCCGGGCGAACAGCCCGAGGATTTCCGGCCGGTCGCGGTCGTAGATGTGATCCTGGAACAGGTACGGATTGTTGCTGATGCCGGGGATGTCGACGCCCGAGCGCGAGGGGTCGCGCGGCGGGTTGTCGCGCAGCAGCGGGTCGTGGACCAGCGTGGTGATCGCGTCGAGCCGGAGCCCGTCGACGCCGCGGTCGAGCCAGTAGCGCACCTCGCCGAACATCGCCTCGACCAGCTCGGGGTTGTTCCAGTTCAGGTTGGGCTGGCTGCGCAGGAAATGGTGCAGGTAGTACTGGCCGCGCCGGGCCTCGTACTGCCAGGCGCTGCCGCCGAACACCGACAGCCAGTTGCTGGGCGGCGTGCCGTCCGGCTTCGGATCGGCCCAGACGA
>CAZTNV010000069.1:0-14573 GCA_964615535.1 uncultured Mycobacteriaceae bacterium
GGCAGCCAGACCTCCAGATCGTAGGTCTTGCGCGCGCCGAAGCCGAGATCGCCGGTGCACAGCGCCACCACGCGGTAGGCCAGCCCCAGCCGCTCCAGCGCCCGGCCGGCGCATTCGGTCAGCCTTTCGTGCTCCGCCGCCGACTGCTCGGGCGTGGTGATGCCGACCAGCTCGACCTTGTAGAACTGGTGCTGGCGGATCATGCCGCGGGTGTCGCGCCCGGCCGCCCCGGCCTCCGAGCGGAAGCACGGCGTCAACGCCGCATAGCGCAGCGGCAAAGCCTCCGACTCGAGGATCTCCCCGGCCGCGAGATTGGTCAGCGGCACTTCCGCGGTCGGGATCAGCCAGTCGCCGCGGGTCGTCCGGAACAGATCCTCACCGAATTTCGGCAATTGCGCCGTGCCGAACGCCGCGGCATCGCGCACCATCAGCGGCGGCGAGACCTCGGTGTAACCGTGCTCGCCGGTGTGCAGATCCAGCATGAACTGGCCGAGCGCGCGTTCCAGCCGGGCGAGCTGGCCGCGCAGCACGACGAAGCGGGTGCCCGACAGCCTGGCCGCCGCAGCGAAATCCATCAGGCCGAGCGCCTCGCCAAGCGCAAAATGCTCCTGCGCGCCCGTGATCCGGCGCGGCTCGCCCCAGCGGCGGATCTCGACATTGTCCTGTTCGCTGCGGCCGTCCGGGGTGTCCTCGGCCGGCAGGTTGGGCAGTTCGGCCAGACGCGCGGTCAGCGCCTCGCCCAGCCGCCGCTCCTCCTCCTCCATTTCGCCCAGCCGCTGCTTGAGCCGGCCGACCTCCTCGACCAGCAGCACGGCATCGCCGCCCTGGCGCTTGGCCAGGCCGATTTCCTTCGACGCTTCGTTGCGCCGGCTCTGAAGCTGCTGCAACTCGGTTTGCAGCGCGCGCCGCCGCTCGTCCAGATCCAGCACCTCGCCGGCCTGCGGCTCGAGTCCGCGCCGCGCCAGGCCGCGGTCGAAAGCATCCGGGTTGTCGCGAATCCAGCGAAGGTCGTGCATGTCGGGAGCAATCGGCAGCGGAAGCGGTGTCGGCCGGTTATAGGCGCGGCACCCCGGCGAATCCAGCCCGGCCAATCCCCATCGGGACGGAATTCCGGTCTTCGCGGCCGGACCATCCGTCCATTCGAGCCCGCGGGACGCGCCCAGGCTTGACCGGATTGCGACTATTGCGTTTTTAGGTTACACGCATTTTAAACCATAACATCTGTGCATTTGGGATTCTTCTCGGGAAAAAAGCAAATCTCTTCGCGGATACTCCGTCACAGGAGGAACACGTTTCCTGAGTTAGGACGCAACATTTTCTTCTTTTGAAACAGCATATCCGGCTGCTCATTATTGACCACCCATACAAGAAAAATCTGTTCCGAATGTAACTGAACTGCGATGGCGAAGACCCGTCCGGCCATGAATACCGCCGGTCCTGTTCGCCTGAAGAGTCGCTCTTCCGCCAGCCCGTCCCAACAAGATCATGGAGACCGGAATGCCCGACATCTACGATCCGTGGCAGTCAACGTTCGCATTCTCGAATTTGTCCAATTCCATCGGTGGCGTGGTCCTGACGGAAAGCATCGCCGCTGGCATCCCCGCCGGGATCGCGGCGGCGGAGGCAGCCCTGACCGCTCAATTCGTGGCCGATCTCCAGAAGGCCCTGACCGATCCGGCAACTCAGGCGAAACTCGGCTCAGACTGGCGCGTCGTCTGGGGTCCCGCCGTCACCGTGGCCACCCCGAAGCTCAAAGGCATCGACTTTCACGCCAGGACGGCCTCCTTCACCGCCACCAATGCCGCGGCGGTGTTCCGGAGCGACAGCCTCGGCCGGTACATCGTCGCGATCGCGGCGACCAATCCGACCTCGAACTTCGACTGGATCAAGGAAGACGCGGCCGTCAACACCACGGTCGAGTGGCAGCATGCGCTGGGCCACTGGCACGGCACCCACCACTCGCCGCTCAACCGCCCGAACCGCAACACGCCGTGCATCTCCACCGGAACCTTCACCGGCGTCTCCAATCTGCTCGGCCTGACCGACCCGTCGACCGGCAAGAGTCTGGTCCAGTTCCTCAAAGAGGCGCCGGCGGCCGGCAGCACGCTGACCTTCACCGGTCATTCGCTGGCCGGTGCCCTGTCGCCGACCCTCGCGCTGGCCTGTTTCGATACCGAAAACCCCATGCTGGCCGGGTCAAGCTGGACCGCCAACCAGGCGATGGTCTATCCAACCGCCGGAGCGACGCCGGGCAATCACGAATTTGCCCAGGCCTTCAACGCGGTTCCGTTCGGCGGCACGAACGGCGATCAGGCCTGGCAGAAATGGAACACGATGCTGTGGAACACGCTCGACATCGTCCCCCATGCCTGGGCCACCCAGGTGATCGGGTTCACGCCGCCCTCACCGCATCTCCAGGACATCGCCACCAACTACGACACCTATTATCCGGAATTGGACCGGATCGAGATCAGCCTGCTGCTGAAAATTGCCGAGGGCTTCTCAATCGCCGGCGCACTGGAAGCCGGCCCCTATGCCGACGTCCGGAACTCGCCCCTGGCCAACGGCTTCTATTATGAGTACGCGGTAGACGGCGCCACCGAAATCATGACGACCGAGCAGGCGAAAGCCAAGGGGATCAGCATCGCCGGCACAGCGATCCCGTGGCCCCAGCAGTGCCTGTTTCAGCACGTTCCCGCCTATTCGCAAATGATCCTTCAGAACCCGGGCCCGATCCTTCCCCGGTCCTGACTCCCTGGACCGGCGCTCCGGACCGTACAGGGCGCCGGCCCGCTCAGCTCGAGGTGGTATTGGCTTGGCCGGAGGCCGCGGCAGCCTGGGCCCGCGCCTGGTTTTTCTCCACCAGCCTGGCCAGCCAGATCGACACCTCGTAGAGCAGGATCATCGGCAGGGCGAGGCTGACCTGGCTGAACACGTCGGGTGGCGTGATGATCGCTGCGACCACGAATGCGGCAACGATGAAATAGCGCCGCGATTTCGCCAGTCCGGCCGAGGTGACCAGTCCGACCCGCGCCATCAGGGTCAACGCGACGGGCAACTGGAAGACCAGGCCGAAGGCGAAGATCAGCCGCATCACCAGGGTCAGGTATTCGCTGATCTTGGCTTCGAGCTGGATCGGCAGAGTGCCTTCGCCACCCGCCTGCTCGAAGCTGAGAAAAAACTGCCAGGCGAGCGGGAAGATCAGGTAATACGCGATCGCCGCGCCGATCAGGAACAGCACCGGGGTCGCCGCGAGGAAGGGCAGAAAGGCCTTCCGTTCGTTCCGATAAAGGCCGGGCGCGATGAAGGCCCAAATTTGGGAGGCGATGACCGGAAACGCCAGGCAGGCGCCCGCGAAGAATGCGACCCGGACCTGGGTGAAAAACGGCTCGGTCAGGTCGGTAAAGATCATCCGCCGCCCCTCGCCCCGTTCCGTCAACTGTTCGGCCAGCGGTGCGGCAAGAAAATCGTAGATCGATCCGGCAAAATAGAAGCAGACCAGGAACGTGACGATCAGTGCGATCACCGAGTAAAGCAGTCGGCTGCGCAGCTCGATCAGATGATCGAGCAGCGGCATCTGCTTGTCTTCGATGTCCTTGTCAGTTGGCGCTGCCACGGGAGGCTCCCCCAGGCTCAGGCGGTTCGCCGGCAGCGGCGGGGGCCGAAGGTTGGGCCGGAGAGGGCGTCGGCGCGACCGGCGGCGGCTGCGTCACCACCGGAGCGGACACCGCGACGGGCTGGGGCCTGCGATCGGCCGGGGGCGCGCCGCGATCCAGAATCTCGTCGCCGACCGGGTCCGCCGGCTCGGACTCCGCCGGCCCGGACCCCGACGGCTTGGCCGGAGTCGGATCGACCGGCTTGCCCGGCACGAAGCCGCCATACGGATCGACGCCTTTCGCGATCTGCCCATCGGGATCGATCAGCTTGTTCATCTGCTGAACCGCGTCGAGCTTGCCCATCATCTTCAGCTTGCGCACGTCATCGCGCACCTCCTGAAGATCGGCCTCACGAACCATCTCGTCGAAGTGCCGCTGAAACTCGCCCGCCGCCGCGCGCGCCTTTCGAACCCATTTGCCAAGCCCGTGGATCACGCGCGGCAGATCTTTCGGGCCGATGACCAGCAGGGCCACAAGCACGACAATGAACAGTTCCGACCAACCAATGTCGAGCATGAGCTCATCACACTCCGCGCGGATACCCTAGCGCCGCGTGACCGCTACCGCCCGCTCAGTATCCCGAGCCGCCAGGCCCGGATCAGTGCCGGGCCGGCTCGTTGGTGCGCGGCGGGATGGTTGATGAAGCGCCGGTCTGCGAAGACGTCTGCCCGGCCGGATGCTGGACCGACGCGGTCTGCGCATCGATCTGCCGTGGCTCCGCCGGCTCGGCCGGTGCATCCTCTTCCTTCAGCCCGGCCTTGAAGCTGCGGATGCCCTTGGCGAAATCGCCCATCAACTGCGGGATCTTGTTGGCCCCGAACAGCAGCAGGACGATCAGCAGCACCACCAGCCAGTGCCATATGCTGAAACCACCCATCGCGTGACCCTCTCTGCTCGATACAAAACCATCGGACCGCACCGGTCAAGCCCGGTGCTCGCGCGCGCTAACCGGTTTCGCCCCTGTACATGGCGCCGGTTGCCGGGAAAACAAACGCCTGTCGCGGGTCCAGCAGAACTGACACGAAACTTTCTTCGTTCGGCAGGAACACGCCGGGCATTCGGGCATGCATATGTACCATACCGTCCCGCCCATCGGGCACCGCCAGATGGATCAGGCTGGTGCGACCAAGCAGCCGGGCGGCGTCCACCCGGGCCCTGATCGGCGCGGCCGCCGGCGGATCGGCCGCCAGGGTCAGCGCCTCCGGTCGGATCAGCACCTCCACGATCGCCCCGTCCGCGAAATCCGGTGCCGGCACGCGACCGACCGGCGTCGCCACCCCGCCGGCCTCGACCCGTGCGCTCAGCCGGTTGACCTCGCCGAAAAAGCCTGCCGCAAAGGCATCCGCCGGGCGGCAATACAGCGCGACCGGCGGCCCGACCTGGACCAGCCGCCCGGCCCGCATCAAGGCGATCCGGTCGGCCAGGAACATCGCCTCCTCGGGATCGTGGGTCACGATCAGGGTCGCGGTGCCGCTTCGCTTCAGCACATGCAGGGTCTCGTCGCGCACCTGCCCGCGCAGCTTTGCATCCAGCCCGGAAAACGGCTCGTCGAGCAGCACCACCCGCGGCGCCGGGGCCAGCGCGCGGGCCAGCGCGACGCGCTGCTGCTGCCCGCCCGACAGCATGTGCGGATGGACGCCCGCATAATCCGCCATGCCGACCTGCTCCAGGACCTCCAGGGCACGGCGGCGCTGCGCCGCGCCGTCCCGCCCGGTCAGGCCGAACCGGACATTGTCCAGCACGGTGAGATGCGGGAACAGCGCATAGTCCTGGAACACCAGCCCGACGCCGCGCTTTTCCGGCGGCAGGGCGGCGCCGCGCCGCGCCGCCACCTGGCCGGCGATCCGCACCACGCCGTGCTGCAGCTCCTCCAGCCCGGCGGCGATCCTGAGCAGGGTCGACTTGCCGCAGCCGGACGGTCCGACCAGGCACAGGATTTCGCCCTGCCCAACCGACAGGCTGACATCCTCGACCACCACCGCGCTGCCGAACGCATGGCTCACCCGGACCAGTTCGAGCGCCGGTTCGGCCGCAGCCGAGATCTGGCCGATGGGAGAAAGGCTGGCGGATGGGGCGATCATCGGTTCCGATCAAATTTACCGGATAGTGCAACACCAAGGCCATACGGCGGCGCGCTGCGCGATGGCGCAGCGCCTTGAATGGCATGGACAGTACACCGGGTGTCGGGCGGTTTTGCAAACTGTTCTCAACGGGCCGGGCATGGCCTCGCCATCGGTCGACCAGCTCCCCGACGGCTCGTCCCACGGCGCCCGTACCGTGAACGTCCTCGGCATTGCCCGCCCTTTTCGTCAGCAAGGGATGAGAAAGGATCATTGCTCGCCATCTTCCTCGCCGCCCTCTCCTTCTTCCGCTTCCCGTTCGGCCGGGTCTTCTTCCCCCCCCTCCGTCCAGGGTGCCGTCCCGTCCATCAGCCGGCCGCCCGGCAGGGTGGTGATCGCCGGACGGCTGTCGAGCAGGCCGGCGGCCTTTAGGTCGGCCACGCCGGGCAAGTCGTCCAGCGAGTCGAGGCCGAAATGGTCGAGAAACGCCTTGGAGGTCAGCCAGGTCAGAGGCCGGCCGGGCGTCTGGCGCCGCCGGCCGGGGCGCACCCAGCCGGCCTCGATCAGCACGTCCAGCGTGCCCTTGCTGGTCGCGACGCCGCGGATGCTTTCGATTTCGGCCCGGGTCACCGGCTGGTGATAGGCGATGATCGCCAGAGTCTCGACCGCTGCCCGCGACAGCTTGCGCGGTGTCGGCATCGCGGTGCGCAGCCGCGGCGCCAGGTCGGGGGCCGTGCGGAACGCCCAGCCCCTGGCGACCAGCACCAGATTGACCCCCCGCCCCTCGTAGAGCGCCGCGAGATCGGCCAGCACGGCGCCGAGATCGGCCGCCTCCGGCAGATGCGCCCGAAGTGCGGCGTCCTCGATCGGCTCGGCCGAGGCGAACAGCACCGCTTCGATCAGGCGGGTATGGTCGGCCCGATCGAAACCGGTCCCGGTTTCGATGTCCGCTGCGGTCGCGATCCCGGTTTCTGTCTCGACGGTCATGCCGGATGCTCCAGACGGCGCAGGTAAACGGGACCGAACGTCGACTCCTGGCGCAATTCGATCGCCCCGGCGCGCGCCAGTTCCAGCGAGGCGGCGAAGGTCGCCGCGAGGGCCGAGCGCGCGACCAGCGGATCGGTCAGCCCGGTGGGCAGGAAACTGATCAGGCTCGACCAGCCCGGCCGGCCGCCCAGCAGCTCGGCCAGCCGGCGCAGCGCCTCGTCCATCGACATCAATTGCGACGCCTCGATGTGCAGCCCGCCGGCCGGATCGGTGCGCCGCCGATGCTCGGCATAGGCCTTCAGCAGATCGTACAGCGTGGCGGTGAAGGCGCCGGGTGGCCCCGGCTCGGCCGCCTCCGGGGTGGCACCGCGGGCGAATCGGTCGATCCCCAGCCGCGGCCGCGCCATCAGCCGCTGCGCCACCGCACGCATCGCTTCCAGACGGCGGAGCTGAAACGCCAACGCCTCGGCCAGAACCTCACCGCTCGGCTCGTCGTATTCCGGCGGGGCGGGCAGCAGCAGCCGCGATTTCAGATAGGCCAGCCATGCCGCCATCACCAGATAATCGGCCGCCAGTTCCAGCCGGAGCCGGCGGGCACGCTCGACGAAAGCGAGATACTGATCGGCCAGATCGAGAATCGAGATCTGGGTGAGATCGACCTTCTGGCCGCGCGCCTGATCCAGCAGAACGTCGATCGGCCCCTCATAGGCGGCCAGCCGAAGAACGAACTCCTCGTCGCTCCGGGCGCCGGACGGCTCGGGCGGCGGGTCTTCGAATGCGTCATCAATCATGCGACTCCCGGTCCCTGCGGGTCCGGCCCTCCGAGCCTGCGGCTATTGCAGCCCCATAACCCCGGCGATGCCGGCAAACAGCCAATGCGCCGGCTGCAGGACCAGGGGCGCGAACAGATTGAGATCCGTGCCCAGATACCGCCCGATCATCGGCAAGACCAGCAGGCCACCGATCAGCAGCGCCAGACCGTAAGGCTCCAGACGGACATAGACTGCGGCCAGCCCCGCCGGCAACAGGCCGGCCACCACCCGGCCGCCATCCAGGGGCGGCACCGGCAGCATGTTGAACACCGCCAGCAATACGTTGATTATCATCGCATTTTCCAGATTGCGTTCGAGCCATCCGGCGGCCGGCGAGGGCGCCAGGTCGACCCAGCGCAGCAGCCACCCCGCGGCGATGGCGAGCAGCAGGTTGGTGCCCGGCCCGGCCAGCGCCACCAGGACCATGTCGCGCCGAGGCGAGCGCAGCCGATGGCTGGCGACCGGCACCGGCTTGGCCCAGCCGATCAGGATCGACGAGGGCAGCAACAGCAGCAGCGCCGGAACCATCACCGTGCCGACCGGATCGACATGACGCAACGGGTTGAAGCTGACCCGGCCGCGCAGATACGCGGTGTCGTCGCCCAGCTTCCACGCCACCCAGCCATGCGCCGCCTCGTGCAGCGTGATCGCCAGCAGCAGCGGCAACGCCCAGATCGAAACGGTATAGAGCATGGCCTCGAGCATGCGGTTCCTCTACGCCTCCGCGAGCAGCGCGGCGACTTCGGCACGGAGATTCCGCGACTCGAACGATCCGGCGGCGGCAATCCGCACCGGGGTTCGGGCCAACCGGTCGGCCGCGACCTCGCCCAGCCGCGGCACCTCACGGGCGACCGCAGCCATGTCCTCCAGAACCCCGTTGCAGTGCAGGGCAATGTCGCATCCGGCTTCGATGGCCAGCCGGGCACGGCTGCCGATCGGGCCGGACAGCGCGCCCATGCACAGATCGTCGGTGATCAGCACGCCGTCGAAGCCGATCCGGCCGCGGATGATCCGCTCGATCACCACCGCCGACAGCGTCCCCGGCAGTTCGGGATCGATCGCGGGATAGACGACGTGGGCGGTCATCGCCCAGGGCATTTCGGCCAGCGCCCGGAACGGCACGAAGTCGCTCGCCTCCAGCACTGCGAGGTCGGCATCGACCACCGGCAGCGCCTTGTGGCTGTCGACCAGGGCCCGGCCATGGCCGGGCAGGTGCTTGATGATCGGAAACACCCCGGCATCCAGCGTGCCCAGACAGGCCGCCGCGCCGAGCCGTGCGATCACGGCGGGATCGCCGGAGAAGGCCCGGTCGCCGATCACGTCGCTGGCTCCGGCGATCGCCAGATCGAGCACCGGAAAGGCGTTGCCGGAGACTCCGACGGCGGCCAGATCGGCGGCGATCGCGCGCGCCATCAGCCGCACCGCCTGTTCGGCCCGGCCCGGATCGCGCTCGGCCAGGGCGCCGAACCGGGCAGGCGGCGGGTCCTTCGGCCAGTGCGGCGGCTTGAGCCGCTGGACCCGGCCGCCCTCCTGATCGATCAGGATCGGTGCATCGGCCCGCCCGACGGTGTCGCGCAGCTCGCCGCACAGGTGGCGAAGCTGCGCCGGATCGTGGCAGTTGCGCTTGAACAGCGCGAAGCCCAGCGGATCGGCCTCGCGAAAAAAGCTCCTTTCGGTGCCGGTGAGCGCCGGACCGGCGCAGCCGAAGACGACGGCCAGCGGCCGCCTAGCGTTGTCGGACAATGCAGTCGGCCCCCGCGTTGCGCAGCGCGGCGCACAGGCGCTGCGCGGTGTCCTGGTCCATCGATCCGCCCATCACGCGGTACCAGATGCCGCGGGCGCCCAGATCGACCTGCCGGATCACCGGTTCCAGGCCGCCGATCAGCGCCGGGTAGCGGCGCTGCAACCGTTGCCATTCGGACCGGGCATCCGCCTCGGACTGGACCGCGACCAGTTGCACGCGGTGAGTGCCGCTTCCGGAATCGGTCTGAGCGCGCGGAAACGCCGCTGCCGCCGCCAGATCCGGCGCCGGCGCGACGCCGCCGGGCCGGGCCGGGGCGGCGGGCGGTTCGGAAGGCGGTCCCGCCGATGACGCCGGCGGCCGCACACCGGGACGCGGTGCCGCGAAGGGCGGCTCGGCCGGGGGCGTCGCCGTGGAGTCCGGCTCGGCCGCACGGGCAACCCCTGCGGCGGCGTCGGGTCCCGGCGCCGCGCTCGCCGGATCTGGCTCGATGGCTGCCGGTTCACCGCCGCTCGTCCCGTCGGCGGCGGCAGCGATCATTTCGGTCAGCGATGACCGGCCTTGCGGCCCGGCTTCGGTACCGGTCCGATCGCTGCGGCCGCCCTGGTCTTGCGGCGGCGGCACCTCGTCCGGCGAGCCCCGCGCGATCAGCGCTTCGAGGCCGCCCGCCTGCGCGGCCGGGGCCGGCCGCGCAGGCGGTTCGGGCAACTGCAATGCGGTTGCCTGGGCGGCCGGCGGGCCGTTTGCAGCCATGGCTGGTGCTGCGTCGCCGGGTCCGGCGACCGTCACCTCGGGCGCGGTGGTCACCGGCGCATCCGGCTGAGCCGCCAGCGGTTGCGGCGTCGTTGCCGGAGCGGGCGGCGGCGGCAGGGGTGAGGACAACGGGGGCGATGTCGAACCGGCCGCCGGGGCCGGAGTCGCGGCGAAGTCCGGCCGTGGTAAAGGCTCCTCCGGCGCCGGCGCCACGCGTTCGGGCTGCACGGCGGGGGCGGCATTGCTGCGTTGCTGGAGCACCAGACGATCCTGGTGTGGCACCTCCAGCCCGCCGGGGCTTTCAGGCTGAATGCGGGTCGGCCCGGCATCCGCTTCGATCAGAGGCGCATCGGCATCCGAGTGGTACTGGGCCTGCGGCAAATAAAGATCGCGGAGGCCATAGGCTGCGCCGGCTCCGGCCACCAGCACCAGACCCAGAACAATCACCCGGCGCCGGCGTCGCCTCGACGGCGCCACCCCATCGGACCCCGGCCGCTCTCCCGAAAGCCGCGCCTCCGCCGGCGAGTCTACGGGAAAGGCGTCCGGCTCCCAGTTCTCGTCCCGGTCCAGCTCCTGGCCAACCCGGTCCAGCCGCCACTCGCCTTGCATGTCCAGGGTCTCCCGTCCGCTTCGGCCGGTGCCGGTTTCAAGCCTGCCGGCCGGCCGTCATTGCACGTCAGGCCCGATCCACACCCGAGCCGATGATGGCCCGGCCTCCGCGGCGCCCCCCCCGAACTCGCCAAATCTCCGCGGCGGGCTCATGCCGATCCCGAAGAATGGACGACAAGCCTTCGATCTTCCAATCACATTCGCGGCGTCAGATCAAACAGTCTCTGGTGTTCGACCAGCGCATACCGATCCGTCATCCCGGCAATGTAATCGGCGACCACCCTGCCCCGCTGCGACTCGGCGCGCATCGCCTCGGCATGCCATTCGGGCGGCAGACAGTGGGGCTCGTCCATGAACAGCCGAAACAGATCCTGAACCACCCGCCGAGCCTTGCTGGTTTCGCGGTTGACCTGGAAATTGCGGTACATCCGTTCGAACAGAAACGCCCGAAGTGCCTGCTCGCCGGGCCTTAGCGCATCGGAAAACCCCACCATCGGGCCGGCCGCCCAGCGGATTTCGGCAACGCAGCGCGGCGCCAACGCCGCCAGCCGCCGCCGCGTCTCGTCGAGGACATCGGTGACCATGCGATCGATCAGCCGCCGGATGGTTTCATGGCTGAGCCGCCGCCGCTCCAGATCCGGATGGTGCCATTCCACCTGCTTGATGATTTCGCCGGTCAACGGCAGGCCGCGCAGATCGGCAATGGTGAACAGGCCGGCGCGCAACCCGTCATCCAGATCGTGATTGGTGTAGGCGATGTCGTCGGCCAGCGCGGCGATCTGGGCCTCGGGGCCGGGCTGGCTGGCCAGATCGAGATCCCAGACGGCATGGAACTCGGCGATGCTCGGCGGCAGCAATTTGCCTTCGGGCAGAGGCAGCAACGGCCCGTTGTGCTTGACCACCGCCTCGAGGGTTTCCCAGGTGAGATTGAGCCCGTCGAAATCGGCATAGCGCCGTTCCAGCCGGGTCAGGATGCGCAAGGTTTGGTCGTTGTGGGCGAAGCCGCCCCGACCGGCCATCTCGCGATCGAGCGCCTCCTCGCCGGCATGGCCGAACGGGGTGTGGCCGAGATCATGGGCGAGCGCCACCGCCTCGGCCAGATCCTCGTTCAGGCCAAGACACCGGCACATCGACCGCGCGATCTGCGCGACTTCAAGACTGTGGGTCAGCCGCGTGCGAAAATAATCGCCGACATGATAGACGAACACCTGAGTCTTGTATTCCAGCTTCCGAAAGGCCCCGGAATGCAGGATTCGGTCGCGGTCGCGCTGGAACGGCGTCCGGGTCGGGCTTTCGGGCTCCGGGTAGAGCCGTCCGCGGCTGACTTCGGGCGTCGTGGCATAGGGTGCGAGCATGATCCGGCGAGCCTAGCGGCAGCGACCGGCCCTGGCAACCGGCCCGCCGGATCAGCCGGCCGGATCGGATCAAGGACTCTTTGACAGCCCGGCCGCCATGCCTACATCCTTGCACAGCTCGGGCAGGCATCGCCCGCCGTGGTTTTGAGGACCCTGGCCATGATGGAAGCAGCAACCGCGACCCCCGCCACGGGCTTGCCGCCCGGCGGTCCCGGCAAGGCCGTGTCGATCAGCGAGTCGGCTGCGCGCCGGATCGCCGAGTTGGCGTCGAAACAGGGCGCCGGACTGATCTTTCGCGTGACGGTGTCGGGCGGCGGCTGTTCGGGATTCCAGTACGGCTTCAGCTTTGATGACACGGTGCGCGACGACGATGTCACGTTCGAGCGCGATGGCGTGACCGTGGCGATCGACGAAGTGTCGCTCGATCTTCTGAACGGAGCCGAAATCGATTACATCGAGGAACTGATCGGCGCGTCATTCCAGATTCGCAATCCCAACGCCAGTTCCTCCTGCGGCTGCGGCAATTCCTTTTCGGTTTGACTGCGGTAGAAACGACCGGTCATGGTGAGCATCGCCACCTGGAACGTCAATTCGATCAAGGCGCGGCTGCCCAATGTTCTGGACTGGTTGCGGCGTACCCGGCCGGATATCGTCCTGTTTCAGGAGATCAAGTGCGAAACCGCAGCCTTCCCCTGTCTGGAATTTGAAGATTTAGGCTACAATCTCGCCATTCACGGGCAGAAAAGCTACAATGGCGTCGCCCTGTTGTCCCTGCGGCCGATCGAGGACGTGATGCGCGGTCTGCCCGGCGCACCGGAGGATGAGCAGGCGCGTTATATCGAGGCCACGGTTGGCACCCTGCGGCTGGCGTCGCTCTACTTGCCGAACGGCAATCCGCCCGACGACATCGAAAAATACGCCTTCAAACTGGCCTGGATGGACCGCTTGCGCGCTCGCGCGCTGGATTTGCTCGAATCCGAGCAGATCTTCGTCCTGGGCGGTGATTACAATGTGATCCCGACCGCCGATGATGTTTATGATCCCGATGGCTGGATCGGCGATGCCCTGTTCAAGCTCCCCACACGGGCCAAATTCCGCGCCATCCTCCATCTCGGCCTGACCGATGCGTTTCGTGCCCTGCATCCGACGGAATTCGGCGCCTACACCTTCTGGGATTATCAGGGCCGTGCCTGGCCGGCCGATCACGGCCTTCGTATCGACCATTTCCTGGTCTCGCCCCAGGCCGCCGATCTGCTGGAAAGCTGTGAAATCGACCGGGCACCCCGCGGCGAGCCGAAGGCAAGCGATCACGTGCCGGTGGTCTGCCGGCTGCGCGACCCGGAATGAGGGTCCGGACAGCCTCGAACCGGGCGGCGGCGCATGTCAGTGCAGCTCCGCCCGCAGCCTTTGCCGCAACAGATCGATCGGCTTCAGCCGGCCGGGCGCTTCGTCGAAATGCCAGAACGTCCAGCCATTGCAGCTTGGTGCGTTGAGCAGGGCCGCAGCGACCTGATGGATCGAGCCGCGATGGTCGCCGAACTGATTTGACGAAACCAGGGTTCCGTCGGCGCGAATGCGCGCGGCATAATCCCGCCGCTGGTCGTACAACACATCGCCGGGGTTCAGCAGGCCGCGCTCGACGATCCAGCCGAACGGGATGCGCGGTTCCTGCCGCCGGCCCAGACCGCCGATCAGGGCCGGATCGGCCGGTCCGGCAATCGCCGCCAGCCGCGTCTCGGCCAGGGCGGCATAGGCCGGATCGCGCTCGATCCCGATGAAATGCCGGCCGAGCCGCCTGGCCACCGCACCGGAGGTGCCGCTGCCGAAGAACGGGTCCAGAATGACATCTTCGGGCCGGGTCGAGGCCAGGATGACGCGATAGAGCAGCGCCTCCGGCTTCTGCGTCGGGTGTGCCTTGCGGCCGTCTTCGCCCTTCAGCCGCTCCGGGCCGCCGCACAGGGGGATCAGCCAGTCGCTGCGCATCTGAAGGTCGTCATTGAGGCTCTTCATGGCCTCGTAGTTGAAGGTGTAGCGGCTGTTCGGCGTTTTTGCCGCCCAGATCAGCGTCTCATGGGCATTTGTGAATCGTGTGCCGCGGAAATTCGGCATCGGATTGGTCTTGCGCCATACGATGTCGTTGAGAATCCAGAAACCTAGATCCTGCAAAATCGCACCGACCCGGAAAATATTGTGATAGGTCCCGATTACCCACAGCGTGCCGTCATCTTTCAGCACGCGTCTCGCTGCGCCCAGCCAGGCGCGGGTGAAGCTGTCATAGGTGGACAGATCGGCGAACCGGTCCCAGGCTTCGTCGACCCCATCCACACGGCTGTTGTTCGGCCGTAACAACTCCCCGCCGAGTTGGAGATTGTAGGGCGGATCGGCGAAAACGCAGTCGACCGATCCGGCCGCAAGCTCGGCCATCTTTTCCAGGCAGTCGCCGGCCAGAATCCGGTCAAGCGAAGCCTTTTCGTCAGAATTGAGTCGACTCATGACGCCACCATGAGTCAAGCCCGAGTCGCCGTCAAGAGTCTCCTTGACTCAGGCAGGGCAATCGCTTCAGGTTAATGGGGTTGGGGATTCCCGAAGGTCGGCGGATG
>CAZTNV010000070.1:0-14538 GCA_964615535.1 uncultured Mycobacteriaceae bacterium
ACGAGGTCAAGCTGATCGTCGACCTGATCTACGAGGGCGGCATCGCCAACATGCGGTATTCGATCTCCAACACCGCGGAATACGGCGACTACACCCGCGGGCCGCGGGTGATCGACGACCGCACCAAGGCCGAGATGAAGAAGATCCTGACCGAAATTCAGACCGGCCGGTTCGCCCGCGACTGGATGCTGGAGAACAAGGTCGGCCAGACCAGCTTCAAGGCGTTGCGCCGCCGCTCGGCCGAGCATCCGATCGAAGAGGTCGGCGCCCGGCTGCGCGCCATGATGCCGTGGATCGGCGCCAACCGGCTGGTCGACAAGGCCAAGAATTAAAGGGTGATTTCCGACCGGTTTCGTGATTGATCCGGTTTCGTGATTGATCCGGGGGCCCCCCACCCCCCTTCCATTGCGGTCCGGAGTCATGAACCCCGCCGACCTCCTGATGGCCGGGATTGCTCATCGCCGGGCCGGCCGGCTGACGGAGGCCGCCGGGCTGTGCCGGCAGATTCTCCGGCTCCAGCCCGATCATCCCGATGCCCTGCATCTGCTGGGCGTGGTTGCGCGCGAACAGGGCCAGTCGGACATGGCGGTCACCCTGATCGGCCGCGCGATCGCGCTGAATGGCGGCGTGTCCGATTACCATTCGGATCTGGGCAGCGCGCTTCAGGATCTGGGCCGGCTGGACGAGGCGATCGACCGCCATCGGGCAGCCGTGGCGATCGCCCCGGATTCGGCCGGAGCGCTCTACAACCTGGCCGTTGCCCTGGAGGATCGCGGCGACCGCGACGATGCCGCCGCGCATTATCGCCGCGCCCTGGCGCTCGATCCCGATCTGGTCGAGGCGCGGATGCGGCTGGTCATGGCGAGGCTGCCGATCCTGTATGACAGCCCCGGCGATGTCGACCGCCGCCGCGCCGATTATGCCGCCGGCCTGGACGCCCTGGCCGCATGGCTGGACGGCCCGGCGGCCGAGTCCGCCCGCGCCGCCCGGGTGATCGGCACCGCCCAGCCCTGCCTTCTCGCCTGTCAGGGCCGCAACGACCGCGATCTGCAAAGCCGGTACGGCCGGATGATCGCCGAGCTGCTGCGCCGGGCCGACCCGATGAGCGCCGCACCACCGCCGGCCACCGCGCCGGCACCGGGCGAACCGATCCGGGTCGGCATCGTCAGCGGGTTCTTCCGCGATCACGCGGTGTGGAAACTTCCGGTCGCCGGCTGGGCGGCCCGGCTCGACCGGTCAAGGGTCCGCCTGTTCGGCTATCACACCGCGGCCCAACGCGATGCCGAGACGGCGCGCGCCCAGGCGTTGTTCGACCGTTTCGTTCAAGGGCCGCTGTCGGCCGAGGACTGGTGTACCCTGATCCGCGGCGACGGCCTGCACGTGCTGATCTATCCGGAGATCGGCCAGGATCCGATGGTCCCCCGCCTGGCCGGACGGCGGCTTGCCCCGGTCCAGTGCACCACTCTGGGGCATCCGGAAACCAGCGGCCTGCCGACCATCGACTATTTCCTCGGCAGCGATCTGATGGAGCCGGCCGATGCCGCCCGGCACTACACCGAGACGCTGGTTCGCCTACCCAACCTTGCCCTGTATTGCGAGCCTCCGCCGCTGTCATCGGGCCGGATATCGCGCGACGGATTCGGAATCGACGACGGCGACGTGGTCTACTGGTGCTGCCAGTCGCTGTTCAAATACCTGCCCGACCACGACGCGGTGTTTCCGCGGATCGCCGAACGGGTCGAGGGCAGCCGGTTCCTGTTCATCGCGCACGACCGCAGCGGAACGGTGACCGCGCGGTTTCAGAACCGCCTGAGCCGCGCCTTCGCCGCCCGCGGCCTGGATGCGGATGTGCATTGCCGTCTGTTGCCCAAGCCCGCGCCCGATCGCTTCGTCGCGACGGCCGCGCTGTGCGATGCCGGCCTCGACAGCATCGGCTGGTCCGGCTGCAACTCGACCCTGGAAAGCCTGTCCGTCGATCTGCCGATCGTCACGCTGCCGGGTGCGCTGATGCGCGGCCGCCATACCATGGCGATCCTGCGCCGGATGGAGGTGGCCGAGACCATCGCCGACTCGCTCGACGACTACGTCGAGATCGCCGTCCGACTCGGCCGGGACCCGGCCTGGCGGGCAACGCTCCGGCGGCGGATCGCCGAACGGAAGCACCGGCTGTGGCGCGACGAGGCCTGCATTCGGGCGCTGGAAGACTTTCTGGAAACCGCCGTTCGCACCGCTTCGGCGCCGTCCGGCCGCATCCGCTAGAGCGCCCGGAGCGTCCCCCGGCCAGACCGCCGGGAAACGCCGGCCTTGGCGCATCCTGCCTTGCGGTTGCCGCCCCCGATGCTCATTCTAAAGCCGGAATCTGCGGACCACTTTCCCGGCTTTCCGGGATCTGGTATTCCGAACCACGGTGTTTCACGGCGATTCTCGGCGAAGGCGCAGGGGGCGTGAACGCCGATGGCGCGAACGGTGGTGGCAGTTGCGGGCCCGTAGTTCAGTGGTTAGAACCCGCCGCTCATAACGGTGTTGTCGCAGGTTCGAATCCTGCCGGGCCCACCAATGCCGCCTCTCTGCCGACCCGCCCTTCCTCGACCTGCCCTTCGGCGCCGGGCTTTGCGGTAATGACCTGGGCCGGTTCGCCGGGGTAAGCTCACGGCGTCCGTTCCCGGCACCATCGCGCACCCGCCTCCGACCTGTCCATGCCGCCTTCCTCGCGCGATCCCGTTCTGCTCACCCCCGGCATGCCGGCCACCGCGCCGGCAGTGCGACAGGCCATGCTGCGCGACTGGAGCGCGGGCGATGGCGAGTTCCGGCACTTGACGGCGCGGGTGCGGCGGCGTCTGGTCGAACTGGCGGGCGGCGATCACACCCATGTGTGCGTTCCGATCCAGGGCGGTGGCGGCTTCGCGGTCGAAGCCGCGATCGGCACGCTGGTGCCGCCGCACGGCCGCATTCTGGTCCTGGTCAACGGTGCCGACAGCCGCCGCATGGCCCTGGCCGCGTCGGTCATGGGCCGCGACTGCCTGATCCTGCGGACGCCGGAAGACGCGCCGCCCGACCCCGACGCGGTCGAGGCGGCGCTGCACGACGATCCGCGGATCAGCCATGTCGGCCTGGTCCAGTGCGAGACCGCCACCGGGATGCTCAATCCCCTCGCGGCGATCGCCGGGGCGGTGGCGCGCGAAGGCCGCAGCCTGATCGTGGATGCCTCGGCCGGCTTCGGCGCCCTGCCGGTCGATCTCGGTGCCCTGCCCTGCGAAGCGCTGATCGCCACGCCCAGCGAAGCGCTGGAGAGCGTCCCGGGCTTTGCCTTCGTGCTCGCCGCCCGGGCCGCACTGGCGGCGGCGCGCGGCAATGCCCACTCGCTGGCGCTCGACCTTTACGACCAGTGGGAGGGCCTGGAAACCACCGGGCTGTGGCAGGACACGCCGCCGACCCAGGCGGTGGCGGCACTCGACCGCGCGCTCGATCTGCATGCGGCGGAAGGCGGGGTGGCCGGGCGCGGCGAGCGCTATCGGGCCGGTCATGCGGCGCTGGTCGAGGGCATGCGCGGCCTCGGCTTCCACACGGTGCTGCCCGACCTCCTCCAGGCACCTGTGGTGGCGGCGTTTCACGGCCCGCGTGACCGGCGCTACCGGTTCGAGGCGTTTTACGAGGCGCTGCGCCGCCGCGGCTACGTGATCGGTGCCGGCCGCACGGCCACTCTCGACTCCTTCCGGATCGGCTGCATCGGCGCCCTGAGCGTCGATGACATTCGTGGCCTGCTGGCGGCGACGGCCGGAGCGCTGCGGGAACTCAGCGTGCGCGACCTGAACCCGGCCGCTCCACCGGCCTCGGATGCGGCGTCGGCGCCCGCGGCGGATCGCGCAGCCGGTCCGGGCTGAACCGCCGACGATGCGGGTTCAGCCCTTACCGGCAGCGATCTAGGCTTCTGGCGGCGTTTCGGTCGATGGATCGAGCAGCCGGTGCAGGTGGACGACGAAATAGCGCATATGCGCATCGTCGATCGTCGCATTGGCCTTGGCCCGCCAGGCTTCGAACGCCTCGGCGTAGCTCGGATAGATGCCGACCAGGTCGAGCTCGGCGGTGTTCATGAAATCGACCGACCGCGGATCCTTCAGCCGGCCGCCGAAAACCAGATGGAGCAACTGCTTCGCCATGTCCGGACTCCGTCTCGGGGGAGGACGGGATGGCCGGGCGCCGCCGCCCGGCCGGTTAAGGCAGCGAGCTTCGCAAATTCCCGCGCCGCCGCGCAACCGCACCGGCGCATGACGTCCCTGTCCGAAAGGTGGTGCCGGGCCGGTCGGGGAACCTTTGCAGCGCAAAACCGTTCGTGATGACAAGCTTTGGTCTTCGGTTCTTCCGGCCGCTGGTCGGCCCGGTCGGCCCCATGTCCCGGCCGCATCCCTCAGCCGCCGTGGAACCTGGCCGAGAGGAGACTTCGTCCGGTGATCACGCGCATCGCCTTTCCCGTCCTGCTCTATGCCGGGCTGGCCGGGCCGGCCTCGGGGGCCGGCATCGCCCTGCCCACCCTCGCGGCGCCGGCCGCCGATCCGGTCCAGCTTGCGCAGGCGCAACCCGCCCAAACTCAACCCGCCCAGACCGGACCGGGTGCCTCACCGGGCACCGCCGGCGGCGAGGCGACGACCTTCACCATTCGCGACGTCCAGCAACTGCTCAACCGGCGGGGCTACGATGCCGGGCCGGCGGACGGGGTGATGGGGCCGCAAACCCGTGCCGCGATCCGCACCTATCAGGTCGATGCCGGGCTGCCGGTCACCGGCGAGCCGACCGCCGATCTCCATGCCAGTCTGACCGCCCAGGATCGGTCGGAAAGCGCGCCGCCGGCCGGCGCGGCCGAGCTGCCCTCGACCGGGCAGGTGATCGAGGTGCAATCGGCCCTGCGCCGGCGCGGCTACGACATTCTCGCGGTCGACGGCGAACTCGATCCCCCCACGGTCGCGGCGATCCGGCGCTATCAGGCCGATGCCGGTCTGCCGGTCACCGGCCAGCCCGACGCTGCGCTGATCCGGTCCCTGAATCCTGCCGATGCGAGCGGCGGGCCGGAGGTCGACCGCTCGGTGGTCGCGGACATCCAGCGCGAGCTGAACCAGCGAGGGTACGATGCCGGGCCGGTTGACGGGCGGCCCGGCGACCGCACCCGGACGGCCATCCGCACCTATCAGGCCGATGCCGGGCTGGACGTGACCGGCGAACCGAGCCGCGACCTGCTCCGGACCATCCGCCAGCGCGAGCAGCGCGCCACCCAGCCGGACGGGGAGCAGCAGGGCAGCGAGCTGATCATCGACCAGATCCGGCAGGAATTGCGGCGTCACGGCTACGGCGCCGCAGGATTGGGCGGGGAAGGATCGGGCGGGGACGGAACCGGTCCGGCGCTGCGCGATGCGATCCTGGCCTATCAGTCGGATGCCGGGCTGCGGCCGACCGGCGAGCCCAGCCAGGCGCTGCTCGAACACATGCAGAGCTCGGCCGTCGCTGCGCCGGGGCAAACCCCAGAGGACTCAGCGGCGGCAGCGATCCAGGGCCTGTCGCGCGCGCTGATCGACCGGCTGAACCGTGCCGGCACGGTGCCGCCGCCGCACTAAGGGCCGGCCTAATGCGGCCGGCGCGCGGGCCGCGCCACCGCCCGGCGCAGCGAGTCGAACAGCGCCGGGTCGTTGATGATGCGCGGCACCTTGTTCTGGCCGCCCAGCTTGCCGCGGCGCTTCATCCAGGCGGCGAAGGCGCCGGGCGGGGCCGGCTCGATGCGCGGCGCAGCCAGACCGACATTGCCGGCCCGGCGCATCCGGTAATCCTCGCTGGCCGCCGCCAGCCGGGCATCGAGCGTCGCGGCGAAGACGGCCAGCCGCGCCGCCGTCACCGGACCCTCTGCGAATTCCACGACATACAGATGCCCGCCCAGCCCGCCCGGCCGGTCGGCATGCACCGCTCCCACGGCGTAGTCGGTGACCGCCGCGCCGATCGCCTCGGCCGCCGCGGCGACCGCCTGCTCGATCTGCTCGCCCAGCAGATGCTCGCCGAAATCCGAGAGACAATAGCTGGTGCGGCCGGTGATCAGCAGCCGCGGCGGCGCGCGCTCCACGAACCGCACCGTGTCGCCCAGCACATAGCCCCACAGCCCGGCGCAGGTGCTCAGCACCACGGCGTAATTGACCCCGGTCTCCAGCGTCGCGGCCCAGTGACGCGTCGGGTTCGGCCGGTCGAGCTCCTCCACCGGCACGAATTCGAAGAACAGGCCATTATCGACGATCAGCCGCAGACCTTCGCCATAACCGCGATCCGCCGCCGCAATGAACCCTTCGCTGGCCGGATAGACCTCGCGCAGTTCGGCCCGGCTGCCGGCCAGCAGGGATTGGAACCGGCCGCGATAGGGCGCGAAATTGACCCCGCCATGGACCAGCAGCTCCAGCTTCGGAAAGAACGCCGCGGCGCCGCTGCCGCGTTCGGGATGGCGTTCCGCCAGCCGGTCGAACAGGATCAGCAGCCAGGACGGCGTGCCGGTCAGCACCCGGATATCCTCCTGCGGCACCCGCTCGACCAGCCGTTCGAGCTTGTCCTCCCAGTCCGCGAGCAGTGCGATGTCGAGCGGCGGAAAGCGGAACGGCCGGCCGTACCACGGCATCCGATCCAGCGCGATGCCGCTGAGATCGCCGCTGAACACGCCGGGCGCCTCTTCGGTGAGCTGCGAACTGCCGCCCAGCATGAAGCTCTTGCCGCCCAGAACCCGGCTGTCCGGCCGGGCGGCCAGATGATGGCTCAGCACGTCCAGCCCCGCCCGCGCGTTCGACCGGATCATTGCATGGGTACAGGGTATGTATTTGTCCCGGCCGGAGGTGGTGCCCGAACTCAGTGCGAAGAACGGCACCGTGCCCGGCCAGGTGACGTCGCGCAGTATCGGGAACGCCGGCCGCCAATACTCCTCCCAGAACTGCTCGTAGCGGCGCAGCGGCACCCGCGCCTGGAAATCGACGACGTCGCGAATGCGATCAAAGCCGTGCCCGGCGCCGAACCGGGTCGGGGCCGCCCGTCGGACCAGGCGCAGCAATTCGCGCCGCTGGGCCGCCACCGGATCGAGCCGCGCCAGCCGCCTAAGGCGCGCGCGGGCATGGAGGCGGAGCAGGGGAGTAGAATCGATCATGACGAAACCCGGAGCCTGGGGAAAAGCCGCCGCCGGGGCGAGACCGCCGTCAGGGCGACAGGTCGATGCGATACGGGAAGGTCTTCCGGACCGTCTCCGGGCGCAGCGGCACCCGGATGGTCTCGCCGCGGCGCCACAGGGCGCTCTGGTCGAGGAAGGTGGATGACCGGAGCCAGCCGTCCTGGCCGCCGGCCAGCACGAGATGATTGGCGTCGGGATCGCCCATGTCGGACAGGTGGCGGGCCACCGCGCCGAATCGCGTGGCATGCCGGCGTCCGGTCACCGGATGGGCGGTCTGCAGGACCGTGCCGTTGCTGCCGGCCACCGGATGATCGCCGAACCGGTAGCGGCGGCCCAGCCCCGGCATCAGCCCGGCGACATGCACACGCTCGTGCCGATGCATGCCGCCCCAGGTGCCGTACCGGTCCAGCCCTCGTGACGCCATGCGCAAGGCGCGATCCAGCACCGGTTCCAGCCGCTCGGCCGCGGCCGCGATCACGTCCTCGCGAACCAGTCGCGGCACCTGTCCGATCATCGCATAGGTGCGCAGCAGCGCGCGGTCGCAAACCGCACGGGCCAGCCGGTCGATGATCAATTCGAAGGCCAGCGCGCCGGCCGAGTCGGCGCGGTAGTGACCGTCCCATTCGGCCAGCAGCCCCATGATCCGCCGTTGCGCCGGGCTCAGCCGCGAGGCCAGCGGCAGGCGGCTCAGCCGATCGAGCACGGCGTCGCGCAGCGCCGCCGCGGAGGCCATGAACACGTCCTGCTGGAGCGTTCGGAGATCGGTGATCGAGACCCGGCGATTGCGCGACAGCAGATCGCCCAGGCGCCGGGCACGGTCGGTCGCCGAGAAGAAATGGCTGATCGGTGCCGGCGGCGCCTCCGGCGGCAGGTCGTTGGCCGAGACCACGAAGCCGCAGGGCGGATCGAACGCGGCCGGCAATTCGGCACAGGTCAGGATGCGGTCCCAGGCTTCGGCCGCGGCGACCGGTTGCACCAGATCGGCCGGCGGGTCGAGCGGGCGGCGCGGCAGATGGGTGGCGGTCAGCCGTCCGACCCGGCCCTTTGCATCGGCATAGATCATGGTCAGCGGCGTCACCGCGAAACCGGTCAGCGCGTCGCGGAACTCGTCCCAGTCGCGCGCCCGGTTGACCCGCAGCATGGCGGTCATCTCGTCGCTCGATCGGTGGCCGATCCAGCGCAGGGCCAGCGTTTCTCCCGGCCGGGCGGCCAGCCTGCCGGCATCGGTGACGATCGGGCCATGAATCGTCCGGCGCACCGTGATGGTGCGCGGGCGCGACCAGCGGACGCGCAGGGTCTGGCGCTCCTCCGTGATCGCCTCGGGCGGCAGGCCGGAGACGTCGAACAGGTCGCTGGCGGCCGATTGCAGATTGGTGCCGCCCCAGGCGATCCGGGGATTGCGCCCGACCGCGACGAACGGCAGACCGGGGATCATCAGGCCGACGACGTGATGGGAGGGCGATCGGTACCCCGCGATCAGCCAGGGATTGGGCAGGGTGAGACCGAGATGGGGATCGCTGGCGATCAGGGCGCTGCCCGAGGCGCTGCGGCCGGCCGCCACCGCCACGGCGTTGCTGCCCGCCCGGCCGATACCGGACAGGATGTCGGCCAGCGGCGGCAGCGGTTCCCGGCCGGCCACCGCACCGACCGGCGGCGCCGATCCGGCTTCGATCAGCCGCCGCCACAGCGCCGGCCAGTCCGGCCGGTCGCGCAGGCGGAGCAGGTCGAACCAGACCAGCCAGTTGTAATCCGCGGCGACCAGCCGGCCGATGGTCAGCACATCGACGGCGGTCCACGGCTCTCGCTCCAGGCCGAACAGGGCGAATTCGTGGGGCAGCTCGGCGGCCACATCCAAATGGTGATTGAGACCGCGAACGAAACCGTCCAGCCACGCCCTGGTGTCCTTCGGCATGGTCGACAGGGTCGCCGGGACGGAGCGGCCGAACTCCAGCAGGCGCAGCACATGGTCCAGATCGGCCGCGGCGGGACCGATCATTTCCGCGATCCGGCCCTGCGCGATGCGTCGCAGGATTTCGATCTGGCCGAGCCGCAGATGGGCATGGACCAGCCCCAGCGTTACCGCCAGATCCTCGTCGTCCGCCGCCTTGATGAAGGGAATCTGATGCTCGTTCCAATGAATGGCGACCTTGGCGCTGAGCGGGAGGCCGTGGACCGGAAAGGCCGCCAGCCGCCGCATCAGCGAGGATGGCGGTGGCAGGCGGGTGGTCAGCCGCTGCCAGCCCAGCCCGGCCAGCGACCGCAAGGCGGGCGCGGTCCGTCCCCAGTGGCTTCGCTGCATTGCCATCCTGCGCAACACTTCCCGCCGCGAAACGGTCCGACGCCACCGGCACGGTGACGCCCCTGGCATGGCGATCGGGCCCGGTCACCGCCGGCCAGTCATCGGCCGGCCAGTCATGGGATTGAACGCGCGGGACCTGGGATTGTTGCGCCACGTCCGCCGGCGATCGGGTTTCACCACCAGGCGGGGTGGTGCTGCCGGAAGGCGACGACGCGCTTGACAGGGCGGCAGACCGGTGCATGTACTGACGGTAGAAATGTCGGTGGAGCGATCATGAGAACCGTGACCGAAGACGAGGCTGCGGTGAGTCTCGCATCCCTGCTGGCCGCGGTGGCCGAGGGCCAAGACGTGATCATCACGCGGGCCGGCCGGCCACTGGCCCGGCTGTCTCCGGTGGAGGCCGTGGCCGGGGCGGAGTATTCTCCGGTGCCCCTTGCTCCCCCCGGCCCGCCGCCGATGACCCCGGAGCGCGCGGCGGCGATCGAGCGCATGATTAAGCTTTTGGATCGGGGGGTTCATTTGGGAGGCGTAAGGGTCAACCGTGAAGAGCTGTACGAGCGGTGAGATTCACCTTCGACAGCAACATTCTGGTCTATTCGGTAGACCTGGATGCCGGCAGCAAGCACTTGGCAGCGGCTGCCTTGCTCAAGCAGGCAGCGCGCGGCGATTGTATTCTTTGCGTTCAGAGCCTCGCCGAGTTTTTTCATGTTTCGACCAGAAAAGGAAAACTGCCCTCTATTGAGGCGGCCAACTATGTTGAAAGTTGGAGAAATACCTTTCCGGTGTATTTCGCCACAATTCATGAGCTTGATCGGGCCATCCGCGCCGTCCGAACCGATGGGCTGTCGTTCTGGGACGCGTTGCTATGGGCGGCGGCGCGGCAGGCCGGGTGCACGCTGCTGTTGACCGAGGACATGCAGGACGGCCGGACCCTGGGCGGCGTCACCTTCGCCAATCCGTTCGCGCCGGCCAATGCCGGGCTGCTTGACGGCGCGGTACGAACGCCGTTCTGATCCGGTGGCCGCGGGCCGGACGATCAATGGACCTTCACAATGGGGAACCGGACCATGGCGGAGCGGCAATCGGGCGGCGCGCTGGTGCTGTTTTCGGGCGGTCAGGATTCGGCCACCTGCGTGGCCTGGGCGCTCGACCGGTTCGATCGGGTCGAGACCATCGGCTTCGACTATGGTCAGCGGCATGCCGTCGAGCTGGCCTGCCGTCTGCCGTTTCTGGAACGGCTCAGGGCGCGGTTCCCCGGCTGGGCGGCGCGGCTGGGCGACGATCGGGTGATCGGGATCGGGGCGCTGGCCGCGATCAGCGACACGGCGCTGACCCGCGACGCCGAGATCCGTTTGACCGAGGACGGGCTGCCGAACACCTTCGTGCCCGGCCGCAACCTCCTGTTCTTCACCTTTGCCGCCGCGGTCGCCTATCGCCGGGACCTGCGTCATCTGGTCGGGGGGATGTGCGAGACCGATTATTCCGGCTATCCGGACTGCCGCGACGACACCCTCAAGGCCCTCCAGGTGGCGATCACCCTGGGCATGGACCGGCGTTTCGTGCTGCATGCGCCGTTGATGTGGCTCGACAAGGCGGCGACCTGGCGTCTGGCCGAGTCGCTGGGCGGGTCGGCCCTGGTCGAGCTGGTGCGCGAGGACACGCATAGCTGCTATCTCGGCGACCGCTCGACCCGGCATGCCTGGGGCCATGGCTGCGGCCGCTGCCCCGCCTGCGCGTTGCGCGCGCGGGGGTATGCCGGTTACCTTGAACAAGGCTTAACCGAACCGGCGGATAATCCGGGTCAACCCGCGCCGCCGCGCCGCTGAGTCGATCCGCCAGGGAATCGCCGACATGAACCTGACCAAAGTCGAGGGCTTCGTCTTCCTTGCCGCGTTCGCCGCCTGCATCCCGGCGGCCAACTGGCTGATCGGCAATGTCGGCACGGTTTGCGTTCCCGATGGACCCTGCCTGATCCCGGTAGGGCCGGGAATCATGGCCCCGACCGGCGTGGTGATGATCGGGCTGGCCCTGGTGCTGCGCGATCTGGTCCAACGCCGGCTCGGCGTCGAATGGGCATTGTCGGCGATCCTGGTCGGGGCGGCGCTGTCGGCCCTGGTCGCGCCGCCGATGCTGGTGCTGGCGTCGAGCGTCGCCTTCCTGTTGTCGGAACTGGCCGATTTCGCGGTGTATACCCCGCTTCACCGGCGCGGGCTGGTGCTGGCCGTGGTGTCGAGCAGCATGGTCGGGCTGGTGATCGACAGCATGGCGTTCCTTTATCTCGCCTTCGGCAGCCTGGACTATCTCGAAGGGCAGGTGATCGGCAAGGCGTGGATGGTCGTGCTGGCCATCCCCTTCGTGATCTGGCTGCGCGACCGCGACCGCCGGCTGGGCATCGATCCGGCGTGACCGGGCCGGCCGGGTCCGGCATCCGGGCATCCGGCGCGGCCGGAGGGCGGCCGCGTCAATACACCTCGTCCTCCTCGTCCTCGAACGGCTTGGCGCGCTTGTAGTCGCCGACGATCACCGTCTCGCTGACCACCCCGGTGTCCGGGCCGTAGGCATGGAGCTGGTAGCCGGGCGGCTCCAGCACATAGGCCGAGGAGGCGTGCGGACCGCGATAGAGGGCGAACAGTTGCGCGGTCGAGGGCGCCGCGCTGGCCAGCGTGCCGGCGAAGCGCGCCTGGATCGGCCGGTGCAAATGGCCGCACAGCACCCGCTGGATCATGGGATGCCGCCGGATGATCTGGCCCAGCTCCTTGGTTTCGGCCAGGCCGATCATGTCGATCGCGGCGATCCCGGTGGGGAAGGGCGGGTGATGCATGAACAGCAGAGTCGGCTGGTCCGGGCGTTCGGCCAGCCGCTCGGCCAGCCAGGCCCGCCGCCGGGCACAGACGACGCCGCTCATCCGCCCCTCGATCAGGGTGTCGAGCGCGATCAGACGCAGCGGGAATCCTTCGATCACGTACTGGATGAAGCCACCGTCGCAGGTCCGACCGGCCAGGTCGGGGAAGGCATCGATCAGCGGGCGCCGCTCGTCATGGTTGCCGGGAATCAGGAAAACCGGCATCGCCAGCGGCGCCAGCAGGTCGCGGAGCTGCGCATAGGCCTCGGGCTGCGCCGCATCGGTCAGATCGCCGGTGACCAGCACCACGTCGGGCGGCGTCGGCCGCCGGGTCAGATGCTCGACCGCGCGCGCCAGGAACGCGGCGGTGTCGATCTCTCCAAAGGCGAATTCGCCCGGTGGCGGGACATGCGGATCGGTAATCTGGGCGATCAACATCGCTGCTTCTCTCAGCCCCTCATCCGGCAGAACGGACGCGCATGCCGGGCGATGGCCGGGCCCATCACGGGATCGGGCGACCGCCGCAAATCCTGTCTCGAAGGAAAAGCCCTGCCGAATGGGCCGACGACTGCGCGATGAACCAAAAGGCCACCATCGACCACTGCGAGCATTCGGTCAACACTCGGCCGGTCCTTGCTGCCTGCGACACCTTGCACATTATCGGCCGGGCGCAGCGGCCGATTCGGCTATGGCTCGAGCCAGGGGCGGGCGAAGTCGGTGCTGATCGCCCAGAGGCGCGCCGCGGCCTCGTCCGATCGGGCCGCCTCCGCCGGCAGCGCCGGGCGGTTGCGAACGTAGTAGGCGCCCGGCTCCGGATCGGCGGCCGTGGCCAGATCCGCCACCCGGCCGCCGCCGACCTCCGCCGACTCCGCCGCGACGCGCTTGGCCAGGCCGAGCGCCAGACGGAACAGGCCGCCATTCTCGTCGCCGAACCGGCTGGCAATGAAGCCGGGGTGAAGGCAGGCCGCGACGATCCCGGTATCGGCGTGCCGCCGGGCGAATTCCCGGGTGAACAGGATGTTGGCCAGTTTTGAGCGCTGATAGGCTCCCCAGCCGCTGTAGCGCCGCTCGGACTGCAGATCGTCGAACGGCAGGCTCGCGTTGCGATGGGCCTCGGAGGCGACGTTGACCAGACGCGCCGGCGCCGCCCGGCGCATCGGCTCCAGCAGCAGCAGGGACAGCAGGAAATACGCCATGTGATTGAGCGCAAAGGTCGCTTCCAGCCCTTCCGCGGTCGTCCGCCGGCGCGTGAAGATCGCGCCGGCATTGTTGACCAGCAGGTCGACCCGATCGTGCCGCTCGCGGATCGCCATGGCTAGGCGGCGGATGTCCGCCAGCGACGACAAATCGGCCCGCTGAAACGACACGGCCGGGTTGCCGGTCTGGGTCGTCAACTGCTCGACCGCTGCGCGGCCCAGCTCGGGGTTGCGGCCGACCAGGATCAGGGTGCCGCCCCGCCGCGCCAGTGTCCCCGCGGCGACCCGGCCGATTCCGGAGGTCGCTCCGGTCAGCACGGTGACGTGATCGCTCGATATCTCCGGCATGCCCACCCTCTCCCGCGCGATTGCGGCCGAATACGGTGCCCATGGGGCCGCTGCCCGATCAGAAATGGGGGTGACAGGATCGGGTCCAGGGCCGACGCCGCGGGCACGGCGCCCGCTTTCACTCCCGCAGTCTTCCGATCCTGCCGCCCAGACCGTTCATGATGTCCGCGAATCCCGGAAAGCTGGTGTCGATCGGGCCGGAATCGTCGATCGCGACCGGCTCGGGCGTCGCCATGCCCAGCACCAGGAAACTCATCGCGATCCGGTGATCCAGCGCCGTGGCCACAGTGGCCCCGCCGGGCGGCGGCGCGCCGGTGCCGTGAACGGTCAGGCTGTCCGGGCCGGTTTCCACCGCCGCGCCGCACGCCCGAAGGCCCGCCGCGATCATGTCCAGCCGGTCGCTCTCCTTGACCCTGAGTTCGCCCAGGCCGAGCATCCGCGTCGTGCCGGCGGCACAGGCGGCGGCAACCGCCAGCACCGGGTATTCGTCGATCATGCTGGGCGCCCGCTCCGGCGGCACCTCGACGCCGCGCAGCTCGGCCCCGCGCACCACCAGATCGGCGACCGGCTCGCCGGCCTCGACCCGGCGGTTTTCGATCGCGATGCCGGCGCCCATTTCGATCAGCGTGTCGAGCAGCCCGGTGCGCCGCGGGTTGATCCCCACATCGGTCAGCCG
>CAZTNV010000071.1:0-14292 GCA_964615535.1 uncultured Mycobacteriaceae bacterium
GGCGCGATCAGATCGGCAAACAGGATTTCGAAGAACAGCACGCCCAGCCCGGCCATGGTGAACGGCTTGACCAGCCAGTTCACCACGATGGTGAGAACCAAGCCCTTGGGCCGGTCGCCGATATGGCGCAGGCTGGCGAAATCGACGCTGACCATCATGGGATAGACCATCGCCCAGATCAGCACCGCGACGACCAGATTGACCGAGGCGTATTCCCACTGTGCCAGGGTTTCGAACACGCCCGGCACCAGAGTGCCGAGCCCGATACCGGCGGCGATGCACAGCGCGATCCAGACCGACAGCCATTTCTCGAACAGGCCGATGCCGGCCGCCGGGGCGAGTCCGGGAGGTGAGGATTTTTCCGTCAGCGTTCTGTCGGTCATCGGGGCGCGATCCTGTTGGAGCCGGGCCGGTGCCGGCGGGGCGGCCGGAGCCTGCCGCCCTTTAACATTTTGATAAACCCAAAATAATGGAAATATCGAAATCGTCAAGCAGCATGAATGGTTCGGGGGCACTTCGCAGCATGGGTGCAAAGTGCGGACTGCCGACGAGAATGCCCCGGATGTCCGGTCAAGCGGCCGGCCGAAGCGGATGATGATTGTTCTGATCGCGCCGACGCCGGCCGTCACCGCCAAGCAGCGCGTGAACGCCGGATCGGACCACGCATGACATGCCGATTTTGCGCTATCGACACCTGCGCCATCGACCGGCCGGCAGAACCGGCTGGACGGTCTGCCCGACTGGTCGGAGTGAGAGGATTCGAACCTCCGGCCCCCGCCTCCCGAAGACGGTGCTCTACCAGGCTGAGCTACACTCCGATGCCGCGGCGGGGGTTATAGACCCCTGTCGGCGAAACTTCAACCCCGCGAAAACGGTAGATGGGCGTTGCGGGAAGCCGGCGCCAGACCGGCACTGCTGGCAATTTCTGAAGGCCGATGAATTCTTGAACAGCCCTCAATAATCCCGGTCGATGCAGAAGTCGACCACGTCGAGCAGGGCGGTGCGCATCGGGCCGGCGGGGAAGCGCATCAGGGCGGTCTGGGCCTCGGCGCCGAAGGTGCGGGCACGGGCCACCGTGTCGGCCAGGGCGCCGTGGCGGTCGAGCAGGGCGATGGCGCGGTCCAGGTCGCCGTCGCGGATGTCCTGGGTTTCCAGCACCCGGCGCCAGAACCCGCGCTCTTCCTCGGTGCCGCGGGCGAAGGCCAGCACCACCGGCAGGGTGATCTTGCCCTCGCGGAAATCGTCGCCGACCGTCTTGCCCAGCGTGGCCTGGAGCGCCGAATAGTCGAGCACGTCGTCGATCAACTGGAACGCCATGCCGAGCCTGCCGCCGAACTCGCCCAGCGCCCGCTCGTCGGCCGCGCCGCGCCCGGTGACCAGCGCGCCGATCCGGCAGGCGGCGGCGAACAGCGCCGCGGTCTTGGCCTGGATGACCGCGAAATAAGTCTGCTCCGAGGTCGCGGTGTCGTTGGAGGCGGAGAGCTGCAGCACTTCGCCCTCCGCGATCACCGCCGAGGCCTCCGACAGGCAGCGCAGCACCTCGATCGAGCCGTCCTCGACCATGAGATGGAAGGCGCGGGCAAACAGGAAATCGCCGACCAGCACGCTCGGCTTGTTGCCGAACAGCTCGTTCGCCGAGGCTTGGCCGCGGCGTAGGTCGCTGTCATCGACCACGTCGTCGTGCAGCAGGGTCGCGGTGTGGATGAATTCCACCGCAGCGGCCAGGCCGATCTGGCGCCCGCCCTCGTGGCCGCACAACCGGGAACAGGCCAGCGTGAGCAGGGGGCGCAGGCGCTTGCCGCCCGAGGCGACGATATAGCCGGCAAGCTGCGGAATGAGTTCGACCGGACTGTCCATCCGCTCGATAATGGTGCGGTTGACCGCCTGGAGATCGTCGCGCAGCAGAGCCGTGAGGCGGTCGAGCGCCGTATCGGCGCGCGGAGCGGCGGCCTCGGCCTGAACGACAGCGCTCACCTGGGTACCTCCGACTTGGTTGACGAGATCCGCCGTGCCAGCCAGCATAGGATAGTCGTCCGGCCGGTCAAGCTGGCTTCCCGATCACTTCCCTGCGATGCATAGACGAGATTGCGCCGCCATGAAAGAGCTTCTCCGCACCACCGATGCGGTGCGACTGTCCTGGCTCACCGCCCTTCTGACCGATGCCGGCATCCCGGCAATCGTGCTGGACGGCTACACCTCGGTCATGGAGGGCAGCATCAACGCCATTCCCCGCCGGCTTGCAGTCCACCCCGAGGATTACGACCTGGCCCGCCGGGTGCTGATCGAGGCCGGCGAACTGTCGCGCCAGGATTGAGATGCCGGAAAACCGTGCCGATGCTGCCCGACGGTGAGACCGGCGTCACCGCGCCTTCCGTCGCAACCGCGATCACCGAGAACCGGCTGCTGGGGGGCCGCGTGGTCCTGTGCCAACCGGCCTCGGGCTACCGTGCGGCAATCGATCCGGTGCTGCTGGCCGCCGCGGTGCCCGCATTGCGGGGCGAGCGTGTGCTGGATCTCGGCTGCGGGGTGGGCGCCGCGGCGCTGTGCCTTGCGGCGCGGGTGCCGGACTGCCGGATTGTGGGCCTCGAACTTCAACCCGACCTGGCGGCGCTGGCGCGCCACAATGCCGCGGCAAACGGCGTCGCGCACCGCTTCGCCGTGATCGAAGGCGATGTTCGCCGCCCGCCGCCCGAGCTGGCCGCGGCGGCAGCCAGCGAGACCGGGGTGCCGGGGTTCGATCACGTGATGATGAACCCGCCCTTCCTGCCCGCCGGCGCCGCCACCCCGCCGCCCGAGGCGACCAAGGCCCTCGCCCATCAGGAAGGCGCGGCGGCGCTCGAGGACTGGATTGCGGCGGCCTGCCGCCTGCTGAAACCGCGCGGCGGGTTGACTCTGATCCATCGCGCCGACCGGGTGGATGCGATCTGCGCGGCACTCCGCCCGCGCTTCGGGGCGGTCGAGTTGATCCCGCTCTGGCCCAAACCGGGCCGGCCGGCGCGGCGGCTGGTGGTGCGCGCGCGCAAGGACGCCCGCTCGCCCGCCGTGCTGGCCTTCGGGCTGGTCCTGCACCGCCCCGAGGGCGGCTTTACCGAGGAGGCCGAAGCGATCCTGCGCGGCGGCAAGGCACTGCCCGCCTGAGACGCCATTCAGCCGGCGCATGGCGGCAGCACGACCTTGGCCATTCGTCCTGCCTTCAAGTTTATAGTCACTGATAACCAATACTCGGTCAACTGTCTCTTGAACCGAATCGCCTTCTCAGAAATCGTCAAATTCCCATCCTTTGAATGTGCAAATCCAATGCTATCATCGTGATCCGGCGGTCAATCTGTACTTTGATATCATTTTTGCTGCGATCAACCCTGGATCAATTGGAAGGACATCATAGGCACCGGCAACTTTTCATGATGAAAGGTCATCTTTCCTGTGAAGAAAAAGGAGTTTTTCCTTGGTTCGTCTGGGCAGATCGGCCAGAGTCCAGATCAAAGATGCAGCCTGCTTGACCGTCCGAGGACCAGGCCATGAACGAACAGCGGCAGGCGACGGAGACCGCAAGTGCGGCTCCGCCGGACTCGCAATCGGATCGCTACATCGATTGGGTCGGTTTCGGCCATGCCGTCGGGGACACATCGCTGCTGGCCAGAGCGGTCAACCTCGCATCGGCCGGCTTTGCCGTGGTCCAAGGACCGGATCATCGCTTCGTTCTGGCCAACCCAGCCATCCGGGAGGCAATGGACGCGCCGCCGGTCGGCCGCACCATCGCCGATGTCTTTCCCCCACCCCTGCTGCGGCACCTGATCGAGGGGATTGAACAGATCCACCGCACCGGCCGGCCCGCTCGACTGCCCGACCTGCCGGTCGCGGCGAGCGGCGGCGAGCGGTTCTGGACTTTCGATCTGATCCCGCTGGGCAAACCGGGCCCGACGCCGCCGGCGATCCTGATCCATGCCCAGGACGTCACCCAGAGGGTGCTGGCGTACCGGCAGGCCGAGCGGCGAACCCTCGCCGCGGACGCCGCGTTGGCCCATGCCCTGGCGGCTTCCGACGCCAGCCTGCGGGCGCTGTTCAACGCCAGCACCGAGTCCATCGCGCTGGTCGAGGCCGACGGCACGATCGAGCTGATCAACCAGCCGGGCGCCGAACGCCTCGGCGGGACCAGCGACGCGCTGATCGGCCGCTGCATCTGGGACCTGATGCCGCCGGAGACGGCCGCCCACAGCAAGATCCGCTGGGACGAAGCGCTGGCCACCCGAAAGCCGGTGCGCTTCACCGCCCGCCATGCCGGGCGCTGGTGCGACACGAATTTCTGTCCGGTGATCGGGCCCGGCGGCGAGATTCGGACGATCGCGGTCTTTGCGAACGACATCACCGGCCAGACGCTAGCCCAGGACGAGTTGCGGGACGCCAAGCAGAAGGCAGAGCGCGCCAACACCGCCAAGACCCGCTTTCTGGCCGCGGCCAGCCACGATCTGCGCCAGCCCTTCCAGGCCCTGGTGCTGTTCCAGAACGTGCTGGCGCGGCGCAACCGCGATCCCGACATGGAGCCGATCGTCACGCGGATTGGCCAGGCGATCGAGGCCCAGCAGCACATGCTCGACGTGCTGCTCGACATCTCGCGGCTGGATGCCGGGATCGTCGAGGCCAGGAAATCCGATTTCCCGATCGACGCAATTCTGGAGCGGCTGGCCGACGAGTTCGCCGTCCAGGCCCAAGACCGTCGCCTCGATCTGCATATCGTTGGCAGCGCCGCGACGGTGTACAGCGATCCCGACCTGCTCGAGCGTATCCTGCGCAACCTGCTGATCAATGCGCTGAAATACACCGAGCGCGGCCGCATCCTGCTGGGATGCCGCCGGGCCGGACGGTTCCTGCGCATCCAGGTCTGGGACACCGGCAGCGGCATTCCCGGCGATCAGATCTCCACCATTTTCGAAGAGTACAACCAGATCGGCAATCCGGCGCGCGATCGCAGCAAGGGGCTGGGGCTGGGCCTTGCCATCGTCGACCGCCTGATCCGGCTGCTCGGCCATCGCATCGCGGTACGGTCGGAGGTCGGCCGCGGCACGGTGTTCGAGGTGATCGTTCCGCTGGCGGAAACCGAGGCGGACGAAGCCCGGACCATGATCGAACCGCCGCTGCCGGTGGATCGCGCCAGCGCCCTGATCGCGGTGATCGACGACGACGGCGATCTTCTGGAAGCGCTGCGCCTTTCGCTGGAACTGGTCGGATACCGGGTCGCCGCCGCGAAAGACGTCGAGGAGGCTCTGGCCAGGCTGGCGCCCGGCCGGACTCCGCCCGGCCTGATCGTTGCGGATTATCGACTGGAGTCCGGCCGGACCGGCAGCGAGGCGATCCAGCGGCTGCGCAGCGCGTTCGGCATGGCCATCCCCGGCATCCTGCTGACCGGCGACACCTCGCCGGAACGGTTGCGGGAGGCCAAGGCCAGCGGTTTCTGGTTGCTGCACAAGCCGGTCAGCCCCGAAACCCTGATCGCCGCGATCGAGCGGGGGCTGCTGGCCGATCCCCGCCGCCGGCCCACCCCGTCGCCGGATCTCGCCTGAGCCGAAGTCCGGTTCGTCCGACCGATCGTCGCGGCCGATCGCGGACGGGCCGGCCGGCGTGACGCACCTTATCCGCCACGGCCGGACTCCCGCGGGAACTCGGATACCGGACATCCGTTGAGGTCACAGTGTCAGCGTACCGACCATTCGGCGGGTGCGATGATTTGTTTGTCCGTTAGCGGAGTAATGGCGTGTGGAAAAAATAGATGATATTGCCGGTACCAGGGATTCAGGGAATGGCATGCCTGGGGCCAACGCTCCCGAGAGTTAGAACCGCTTGCAAAACCATTATATCGCGTAGTTTACTCATTTTCATTGACTAATTATTGCTGACGAGTAACAATGGATGCGATGTTTGTTAAATTTATTTGAAACCCGTGGCGACCGATCTTTGAGATTGATACTCTGGTCCTAGAATTTTTCCAGAAGGCGGATCATCGGCAATTCATTGGAGGCGAAGCGATGTTTTCGGGTATGAGAACAAGCGCGCTGCAATTGGCGGCGGCAACGGCAATCCTTTTGGCGCATGATGCGACGGCACTGGCCCAGACAACGATCGCCGGTGCCGGCGCGACATTCCCTTATCCGATCTATTCGCGCTGGGCCGAGGCCTATCGGGAGGAGACCGGCAACAGCCTTAATTACCAGTCCATCGGATCGGGCGGCGGGCTGGCCCAGATCCAGGCGCGCACGGTTGATTTCGGCGCCTCCGACATGCCGTTGGAACCGGAATTGCTGGAGCAGCGGGGCTTGGTGCAGTTTCCGGCGATCATCGGCGGCGTGGTGCCGGTGCTCAACCTTGAGGGTATTGAGGAAGGCGAGTTGCGGCTGACCGGCCCCGTCCTGGCCGACATCTACCGCGGCGAGATCACCCGGTGGGACGATGAGCAGATCGCCGAGCTCAATCCCGATCTGGAGCTTCCCGACCAGAGCATTGCGGTGGTCCATCGCGCCGACGGCTCGGGCACGACCTTCCTGTTCACCGACTACCTGTCCAAGGTTAGCGAGGAGTGGCAGTCCGAGGTCGGCTCCAGCACCCAGGTGCGCTGGCCGACCGGGGTCGGCGGGCAGGGCAATGCCGGGGTCGCCGCGATGGTCCAGCAGACCAGCGGCGGGATCGGTTATGTCGAGTTCGCCTATGCCGAGGAGAACGATCTGCCCTATGCCCAGTTGAGGAACCGCGCAGAGCAGTTCGTTTCGCCCAGCATCGAGACGTTCCAGGCGGCAGCGGCGGATGCCGAATGGGGCGAGGCCGAAGACTTCTATGTGATCCTGACCAACCAGGGCGGTCAGAACGACTGGCCGATTACCGGCGCCAGCTTCATCCTGGTGCCGCAGCAGACGCAGAACCCCGAAAACACGCGGGCGGCGCTCAGCTACTTTGACTGGGCCTTCCAGAACGGCGACGAGTTGGCACGCGAGCTGGACTACGTGCCGGTCCCGGCCAGCCTCGCCGACACCATCCGTGAGTACTGGCGCGAGGAGATCGTCGGACCCGACGGCCAGCCGGTGTGGACCGGCGAGTCCACTGCCGGAAATGGTGCAGCGCAGCCGGGCATGGCCGCTCAACCCGAAGGTTCGGCTCAAGGTTCGGGCAGCACCCGCTGACCCTTCGGCCGTTGCCCGGAGGGCCGGCCAATGGAGCAGGGGGGCGGAGCGCCGGCCGGTGCCTCCGCCCCTGTGGTCCCTAGCTCCCCCCGACGACTCGGCCCTTAGGATTTGGTTTGTGACGGTTTAAAAAGGCATCCGAAAGCCCATCCATGATTGCGATCGAAAAGATTAGGAGCGCCGACCGGAAAGTGGCCGCACGGTCACCCGGAGACATAATCTTCCGCTCGCTCACCTGGGTGCTGGCGGTGCTCGTTCTGGTGCTGCTGGGCGGCGTGGTGGTGTCGCTGATCGAGGGATCTCTTCTGGCACTGCGGACCTTCGGCTTCGATTTCATCGCGACCGACAACTGGAACCCGGTGCTGCAGGAATTCGGTGGCCTGGCCCCGATCTACGGCACGCTGGTCACCTCGGTGCTGGCGATGCTGATCGCGGTTCCGCTCAGCTTCGGCATTGCCCTGTTCCTGACCGAAATGTGTCCGGTCTGGCTGAAGCGGCCGATCGGCACTGCGATCGAACTGCTGGCAGCCGTGCCGAGCATCATTTACGGCATGTGGGGCCTGTTCGTGCTGGTGCCGATCATGCAGAGCACGGTGCAGCCGTTCCTGATCGACGTGTTCGGGCCGCTGCCGATCATCGGAATCCTGTTTTCGGGGGCGCCGTTCGGGATCGGCATTCTTACCGCCGGGTTGATCCTGGGCCTGATGGTGCTGCCGTTCATCACGGCCGTGGTGCGCGACGTGTTCGTGACGGTGCCGCCGGCGGTGCGCGAATCCGCCTATGCGCTGGGCGCGACCCCGACCGAGGTGGTGTGGAACGTGATCCTGCCCTACAGCCGGATCGGCGTGGTCGGCGCCATCATGCTGGGGCTGGGCCGCGCGCTGGGCGAAACCATGGCCGTCACCTTTGTGATCGGCAATGCCTTTCGGGTGTCGGCCTCCCTGCTCGCTCCGGGCACGACCATCGCGTCGGGACTGGCCAGCCAGTTCGGCGAAGCGTTCGACCCGGTGTTCCAGTCGGCCCTGCTGCTGCTCGGGCTGATCCTGTTCGTCATGACCTTCATCGTGCTGGCCATCGCCAAAATACTGTTGATGCGCCTTCAAGCCAGATACGGGGGATGACCGGATGATCAACGCCTCTGAGTCAATCCTGCGCCGTCGCCGCATCGTCAACACCGTCGTGTTGACGCTGGCGCTGCTGGCGACCGGCGTCGGTCTGTTCTCGCTCGCGGCAATCCTGTGGACACTGCTCCAGAACGGGTTGGCCGCGCTGTCGCTCGACCTGTTCACCCAAGCCACGCCGCCGCCGGGCCTGCCGGGCGGGCTGGCCAATGCCATCGTCGGCAGCCTGATCATGACCATCCTGGCCATTCTGCTGGCGGCGCCGATCGGCATTCTGGCGGGCACCTATCTGTCGGAGTACGGCCGCCACGGCCCGATGACCCAGGCGGTGCGGTTCGTCAACGACATCCTGCTCAGCGCGCCGTCGATCGTGATCGGCCTGTTCGTCTACACGATCATGGTGGCACCGGTCGGACAATTCTCCGGATGGGCCGGCATGGTCGCGCTGGCGATCATCGCCATCCCGATCGTGGTGCGCACCGCCGAGGACATGCTGTCGCTGGTGCCCAACACGCTGCGCGAGGCGGCGGTGGCGCTCGGCGCCTCCAAGTGGCGGGTGACCACCATGATCATCTATCGCGCGGCGTTCCAGGGCATGCTGACCGGGGTGCTGCTGGCGATCGCGCGGATCAGCGGCGAGACCGCACCACTGCTGTTCACCGCGCTCAACAACCAGTTCTGGAGCGGCACCATGAGCGGCCCAACCGCCAATCTGCCGGTGACGATCTACCAGTTCGCTCTCAGCCCCTATGCCGACTGGCGCCAGCTTGCCTGGGGCGGCGCGCTGCTGATCACCGCTGCGGTGCTGATCCTGAACATCGTCGCGCGCAGCCTCGGCGGCTTGACACGCATGCCGCAATCGCAATGACAGTGACGGGAACCATGATCGATCAGAACTCTCCGATGTCTGGGCGTTCCGGCGAGCGGAACGCCGAAGCCAAAAACTGCGGAAACACCAAGATCAGCATCAAGGACCTGAATTTCTACTACAACAAATTCCAGGCGCTGAAAGACATCAACTTGCCGATCCGCGAGAATTGCGTGACCGCCTTCATTGGTCCGTCCGGCTGCGGCAAGTCGACCCTGCTCCGGGTGCTCAACCGCATCTACGAGCTCTATCCCGGTCAGCGGGCGGTGGGCGAAGTGATCATGAATGGCGAGAACATTCTCGACGGCGGCCAGGATCTCACCCGGCTGCGCGCCCGGATCGGCATGGTGTTCCAGAAGCCGACACCGTTTCCCCTGACCATCCATGACAATATTGCTTTTGGGGTTCGCCTCTACGAGAACCTGTCACGGCAGGCGATGGCGCAACGTGTGGAAACCGCGCTCCGGCGGGTGGCGCTGTGGGACGAGGTCAAGGACAAGCTGCATCAAAGCGGCAACAGCCTGTCCGGCGGCCAGCAGCAGCGCCTGTGCATCGCCCGCGCCATAGCGGTCAAGCCCGAAGTGATCCTGATGGACGAACCGGCCTCGGCGCTCGACCCGATCTCGACCGGCCGGATCGAGGAGCTGATCGACGAGTTGCGGTCGGAATACACCATCGTGATCGTGACCCACAATATGCAGCAGGCGGCGCGGACCTCTCATTTCACGGGTTTCATGTATCTGGGCGAACTGATCGAGTTCGATCGTACCGAGGTGATCTTCACCCATCCCGAGAACCAGCGCACCCAGGCCTATATCACCGGCCGGTTCGGCTGAGTCGCCCACTGCCGGGTCCCGCGGGAGTGGATCAGGGCGCAGACTGTCCGGCCATGCGATCGGATTCCGAACGGCCTGGGTTGGGAGTTTCGGCCACCGGCGCGGCCTCGCCCGGCGAATGTCAAAAAGATTTGCATTCGCCGGGATGATCGGCCACCGGGAATGACTGCGTTTCGTCCGCTGCCGGGCAAACCCGGTGGCATGGCCGTTCCGGTCGCTCCATCACCTGGAAACGTTTGGGCCATCCGAGTAGACTGCGGGGCCGCGGAAGTCGCCGACGACTTCCCGTCGCGGGGCAATGTGCGAACTACAGCGGATTGCGCGGCCGGCCGACACGTTCGGGAAGCGTTTGATGCAGACGATCGACTGGTTCAGTCCGCAGTTCTGGTTCCAGAACCACGAAATTGCCCGCAATCTTGCGCCATTACTGGCTGTGGCCGGGGCGGCCCTCGCCGCCTGCGTGGCCGCGGGATTGGCCGGATTTCGGCTCTGGACGCTGGCCGCCGAGGCCAGACTGGTGCGGGAGCGCGAGATGACCCGGCTTTATGCGGCCGCAGTCGCGCAGTTGGGCGAGCCCGACCGGCTGGAATGCCGGGTCGGCGCGATCTACGCCCTGGAGCGCATCGCCCGGCATTCGGTCGAGGATTACTGGCGGGTGATGGAGCTGCTGGCCGCGTTCATCCGCGAGACCACCCACCGGGTGCCGGACACCGAAGCGCTGGCCGAACCGGGCGGACCTGTGCGCAGCTTCATGGGCGCGGACGTCCAGACCGCGCTCGACGTGATCGGCCGCAACCCGATCCCCCGGCCGCCACGCCGCGGCACACCTGAACGCCGCCGCATCCGTCTGACGGAGGCCAACCTGTTCGGTGCGCGGCTGGGCGGCGCCGGTCTCGGCGGGGCCGATCTCCGCGGGATCGATCTCGCCCGCGCCGATCTTGCCGCCGCCGATCTGCGCAAGGCCGATCTGCGCGGCAGCGATCTCAGCGGCGCGACACTGGCCAAGGCCCGCCTGGCCGGGGCCGATCTCGGCCGGGTTGGCCTGGTGCGGGTGAGTGCCGACGAAGCCGATTTCCGCGATGCCGAGCTGGGCGACGCGGATCTGTCTCTGGCCAACCTCGCCAATGCCGATTTCAGCCGCGCGCGCGCTGCCGGAGCCGATTTCGGCAAGGCCACGCTGACCGGTGCCAGCCTGGCCGGGGCGCTGCTGAGCCGGGCGATGCTGGCCGGCGCAAAGCTGGCCAAGGCCGATCTTGCCGGCGCCGATTTCAGCGGCGCCGACCTGTCCGGCGCCGATCTCAGCGGCGCGGATCTGACCAGGGCCAGTCTGGTCGAGGCCGATCTGAGCCGCGCCGATCTGAGCGGCGCGAAACTGGACGGCGCCACCCTGTTCTCGGCCAAACTGGTCGAGGCCAGGCTGACCGGCGCCGATCTCAGCCGCGCCGATCTCAGCCAGGCCGATCTGACCGCGGCGGAGCTGACCGGGACGAAATTCCTGCGCACCGATCTGTTCGGGGCCCGGCTGCACGACGCCGATCTGAGCCGTGCCAATCTGCGGCGAGCCATCAACCTGGAGCAGGACCAGCTCGACCCGGCTCGTGGCGACGGCGACACCCGGCTGCCGAGCGGCCGCAGCGTGCCCCGCCAGCCCTCCGAAACCGCGGCGTGAGCGCACTGCCGGCCGGCCGGCGGCGGAACCGGGCACCGCATCGGGCCGTTGTCTCTTCGATAGCCGCGACGGGCCGCCATGCTGCCGGTGCGGGGGGCGCAACGGATGCAGGGCGGAGTCCGGCGGCCGATCGATGCCTGGAAGACTGCCATGAACCGTACGGTTGCCGGCGCCGTCGCCGGCCTTGTCGCCACGGTGGCGATCACGGCGGCGACGGAGGCCGTGGTCCGAACCCTGTCGCACCGCGAAGGCGAGAGGGGCGAGCGGGATGAAAGCGGCTGGCGCAAGCCGGCATCGGAGGCCGATTTCGGCCATGGCGCGGTAGCCGGTGCGGCCTATGCCGAAATCCTGGACGACCGGCCGATGCCGCCGATCTCGGCCGGCGTCGCCTATGGGCTGGCGCTCTGGGCGGTCGGGTGTCTCGGCCGGGCGCCGGACCTGCGGATTTTGCCGCCGGCGACCGGACATCGCCCGCCATGGGACGGGGTGATGATGGCGGCGCATGCCGCCTGGGGCGCTGCCACCGGTCTGATCCTCGACCGCCTGCTGCGGCCCGGGCAGAACCCCACCGAGCCGGTCCGACGGCCACCTTCCATGATCGCGCATCGCCCCGAGCGCGAAACCGGCTCGGCGTCCGGTCCGGCGGCGGCGCGGCAGGCACAGACCGAAGCGATCGCACTGGACGAGGTGACGGAACCCGCCGGTGCGGAAGAACCGCGCGCCGAGGACGGGGACCGCGCCGGCAAGGTCGATCTCAACCGGGCCAGCCGGACCGATTTGATCGCGATCAAGGGAATCGGCGGAGTGCTCGCCGGCCGGATCATCGCGTACCGCACCGAGCATGGCCGCATCCGGACCGTCGACGACCTTGACCAGATCGAAGGCTTCGGTCCGAGCGTGATGGACCTGTTGCGCCGCGAAACCACCGTATGACCGCTACCGATCCGGGCAACCGCCGCCGAGCGGGCGGGCTCTCTTGATAACCGGCGGGTCCGGCGCCATTTCGCGTGAGCCGGGGCAACTCAGACCCCGCAGATCCTGGCAGGGGAGACCCGGATGATCCTGACCACGACCGACGGTGTCGACGGCCGGACGATCGCCCAGTATCTCGGCATCGTCACCGGAGAGGCCATTCTTGGCGTCAACGTCTTCCGCGACCTGTTCTCGGGCATTCGCGACATCGTCGGGGGCCGGGCCGGCGGCTACCAGAACGCCCTGCGTGATGCCCGCGAGCATGCCCTGGCCGATCTGGCCGATGCCGCCGAGCGGCTGGGCGCCGATGCGGTGGTCGGGATCGACCTGGACTACGAGGTGCTTGGCAAGGAGAACGGCATGCTCATGGTCAGCGCCAACGGCACGGCCGTCCGCCTCCGCTGAGCGTCCTCCGCGTTGACGGGGCGCGCTGACGGGGCGCCTCGACCGGGGCACCCGCCGGTCATTCCCGCACCACCAGCACCGAGCAGGCCGCGTGGCGCACGACCCGCGCCGCATTCGGGCCGAGCAGGTAGTCGCCCAGCCCCGGCCGGTGCGACGCCATCACGATCAGGTCGGCGCCGATCCCGTTCGCGGCATCCAGAATCTCCCGATAGACCGTGCCGTGGGCAACGATGTGCTGGACCGGCACGCCTTCGGGCACATGCTCGGCGGTGAAGCGATGCAGGACCTCGCGTGCCGACTCGATCGCGCGGTGCTCGAAATCCGCCGGGAAGAAATCGCCGACCAGCGCCAGGCCGTAAGCCGGCACCACGGTGATGACGTGCAGCCGGGCACCGTAGCTCCGCACCAGTTCGAGTGCAGTGGGCAGCGCCTTGGTCCACGAGCTGTCGTGGTTGAAATCGATCGGCAGGAGAATGTCCCGGAACATCAGCGCGATCCTCTGGGTATCGCCGGGTCGGGCCGGGTCGTCGCGGCGGGAGCCGGCGACCGCTCCCGGTTCTGCCGACGGCGCTGGACCAGGATGATCAGGCCGAGCAGGATGAGCGCCGGGATGAACATCCATTGCTTGTCGGGCGCCTCCGCCGGCACCTGGATCTCCTGGACCACCAGTTCCGGATCGAAATCCGGGCTGTCGAGCGGCCCCATGAACACCGGTTCAACGACGGTCCGGCCGTCCTCCACGGTAATGGTGTCGACTCCAGCCCGGCGCAGCCGCTCCTCGCCCGGCCCCGGCGGCCCGAGCTGGAGCACCTGGGTGACGGTGCTGGTGGCGCCGCTGAAGTCGGTGCGCTCGAACACCACCTGCAGGGTGGCTCCGGGCGGCGCCTCCGCCGCCAGCTCGACCAGTTGCGCCGGATCGGCAGTCTCGATCGGCGGAAAGATTCTGTCCATCCAGAAGCCCGGCCGGAACAGGGTGAACGCGATCAGCAGCAGCAGCACCGTCTCCCAGATCCGGTTGCGTGCGAAGAACCAGCCCATGGTGGCAGCGGCGAACACCAGCATGGCAATGGTCGCCGCGGTCACGGTCACGATCAGATGGAACGGCCCGCCAATATCGATCAGCAGCAGCTCGGTGTTGAAGATGAACAGGAACGGCAGTACCACCGTCCGCATGGAATAGTAGAATGCGACCACCCCGGTGCGGATCGGGTCGCCGCCCGACACCGCCGCCGCCGCGAAGCTCGCGAGCCCCACC
>CAZTNV010000072.1:0-11541 GCA_964615535.1 uncultured Mycobacteriaceae bacterium
GCTCCTCGCCGCCCGGCTCCAGCCGGGCCGAGCCGGTCGGGAACAGCACCTCGGACTGGAACACGAAGCGGTCGCCGACCACCGTGATGTCCGGCCGGTTGGCCACGACCTGGCGCAGCCGGCCGAAGAATTCCGACCGGTAGCGCTGCAATTCCTCGACCTGACGGATCAGCGCCTGGTTCAGCCGGGCGTTCAGATTGGCGATTTCGATGTCCCGGGCGCCGACCTGGGCCTCCGAGGCTTCCAGCGCCGCGCCGACCCGGGCGAGCTGATCGCGCAGGGCGGCGATCTGCTGATTGAGCTGGTCCACCAGAGTTTCGGACTCGGCGGCCAGCCGGCGCCGTTCATCCAGTTCCCGGCCGGCATCCTCGGCGGTGGCGGACAGCGCGGCGATGCGGGTCTCGCGCTCGGCGATGTCGCGCTGGGCCAGCGCGGTGCGCTCCTCGGCGTCGCTCAGCCGGGCCGACAGTTCCTGGCTGCGGTCGCGCAGCGCGGTCATCTCCGCCATCAGCCGGTCGCGATCCTCCGCGGTCATCCGCAGCTCGACGGTCAGCGCCTGCCGCGCTTCAGCGGCGGCGGCGGCCTCGCGCGCCGTCTCCTCCAGGTTGCTGCCGAGCCGCTCGGCCTCGGCCTGGGCGGCGCGCAACGCCAGTCCCAGCGCCGCGACCTGGGTTTCGAGGTCGCTGCGCGCGGCGCGCAGGGCGGCAAGATCGGCTTCCAGGCTGGCGATCTCACGCAGCCGCACCGTGATGGTTTCGCGATCGGCCTCGACGGTGCGCTCGGCTTCGGCCAGCCGTCCGGCCAGGGCGTCGCGATCGGCGATCAGCGCCCCCTCGCGCTGGCGCAGCGCGTCGCGCGCCGCCACCGCCTCCTGCAGATCGGCCGAGAGCACGGCGAAGCGGGCGCGCAGATCGGCATTGTCGCCGCGCTCCAGATCCAGCAGTTCCGACAGCTCGCCGATCTGGCGGTTCAGCCGCTCGACCAGCTCCTCGCGCCCGGTGAGCAGGTTGGACAGATAGAACTGCGCCACCATGAACACCATCAGCACGAAAATCACGACCATCAGCAGCGACGACAGGGCGTCGACCCAGCCGGGCCAGATGTTGAACCCGTACCGGCTGCTGCGCTGGTGGAACGAGGTCATGTCGGCACGGCCCTCCTCGTGTTCCGTGCGCTCCCGGTCAGCGCGGCGGCTCCTCGGCCAGGGCGGCGATGGTCCGGGCCAGCAGCTTGATTTCGCTGCGTATCTCGGCGACCGTCTGGTCCCGGTTCAGCGGCAGTTCGTTCAGCAGGCGGCGCAGATGGAGCTCGATGGTGCGGACATGATCGCGGGTCGCGTCGTCCATGCCGAACCGGCCCTCGCCCGCGGCATCGGCCAGCCGGGCCAGCACCGGGCGCAGCTCCATCTGCCCCTCGGCCAGCTTGACCAGCAGCGTCTGCTGGGTGCGCATCTGGTCCGACAGGGTGGTCAGCTTCTCGGTCAGGGCGATCAGGCTGGTATTGGCCTGCCGCCGGTGGTCCTCGCCCTGGGTCAGGGTGCGTTGGAGCGTATCCAGGTTCTCCGCGGTGGTTTCCAGCAGCGCCTGGACATAGGCCGGCACCGACCCCTCGCCATCCGCGCCCACTCCTGCGGTGGCCAGCCGGGCATTGCCCGACAGCCAGTCCTCCAGTTCGTTGTAGAACCGGCTCTGGGCCTGACTGGCCATCAGTTCGAGGAAACCCAGCACCAGCGAGCCGCTGAGCCCGAACAGCGAGGTGCTGAACGCCAGCCCCATGCCCGACAGCGGCGCGCGCAGCCCCTCGCGCAACTGGGCGAAGATCACCTCGGCGTCGCCCTGCTCGATCTGCAGCCCGCTGATCACCCCGCCGACCGAGCCGATGGTCTGCAGCAGGCCCCAGAAGGTGCCGAGCAGGCCGAGCAGCACCAGCAGCCCGATCAGATAGCGGGCGACCTCCCGCTCTTCGCTGAGCCGTCCCGCAATACCGTCGAGCAGCGAGCGCATGGCCATGGCCGACAGCGCCAGCCGTCCCTGGCGCTCGCCCATGATCCGCGCGATCGGAGCCAGCAGGCGGGGCTGGGGCGGCGGCGGGCCGCGGCGGGTCGGGCCGCCGGGCAGCCGGACCTGGCGCGCGGTCTGCACGCTGTCCAGCCAGGCCAGCTCCGGCCGCAGGCTGAGCACCGAGCGATAGGTATAGGCGGTGCCGATCAGCAGCAGCGCCAGGATCACGCCGTTGAGCACCGGCGAGGCCAGAAACGCGTCGACCAGATACGGAAACAGGATCGCCGCGATCACGATCACGGCGGCCACGAAAACGGTCATTCGGGTCAGGTATCGCGTCAGCCGCGACATCGCATCTCGTGGGGCAGGTGGGTGATCCGAGGCAAGGGTCTGATCCAATGGCGGAGGTCTCCGGTCGGCCGCCTCAATTGCGCGTGCTCAGCGTCAGGTCGATGCGGTCGCGCGGGTCGTCCGGGGCCATGTTGCCGAGGGCGCGGATGTCGATCCGGGTGCCGCGGACGCCGCGCTCGACCAGATAGCGGCGCACGGCCAGCGCCCGGTTCAGCGACAGCCGCCGCGCCTGGGCGGCGGCTTCCGGCGTGCCGCCGGCATAGGACCGGACCATCAGCCGGGTTCCGGCATCCTCGACCATCCGCCGCGCCACCCCGTCAAGGACCGGCTGCGCGTCGCTCGGCAGATCCGCGGTCGCACCGCCGAACGGGATGGTCGCGGCATCGCCGCTGGGCGGCACCTCGGGCGGTATGGCCGCGAATTCGGTCGGCGGCGGGGACGCGGTCGAGGGCGCCGGGGTCGAGGGCGGCTGGGGATCGGGCGGCTGGGGATCGGGCGGCCGGGTCGTCAGGATGTCGGGCGGCGGCGGCGGCGCGGCGTCGCCAAGCTGCGGCGGTTCGGGGGCGGGCACCGCTTCCGGCAGCGGTGACGCCGGGCCGGCCCCGGATGGCGGCCCCGGCGGCGGCCCCGGCGGCGGCAGGGCATCCCCGACGTCCGGCTGCGGCGGCGGTACGATCGCCACCGCCGGTCCGTTCGGCCGGGCCGCTGCATCCGGCTGGTCCGGGGTGGCGATCCGGTCCGGCGTCGACGGTCTGCGGCCCGGCAGCGGCGGCGTCCAGGACGGCGCTCCGGGGGGGCGATCCGGTGCCGCGGCCTGCGTCACCGTCATGCCCGGGTCGGTCGCCGCGGCGTCCGGCGGCGCTGATGTCCGGCGTTGCGGCAGCGGCGGCGGCGTGACCGACCAGGAAAGTCCTGACTCGGCGGAGGGCTGAGCGGAGGGCTGGGCGGCGGTCTGGGCGCTGGCCAGCATGCCGAGAAGTCCGATCAGGACGATGCTCAGCCTCGGCGATCTGCTTCCTGAATTCCGGATCGCGCCGCGAACTGTCGCAATCAAGTCCGTGTGCCACCGTCGCCATGAGAAGAACCAGGGCTTCTCCGTCAGGACCATAGACCAAGCCCACCCTGCCGGACAACCGCTTTCCGGGATCGCGTGCGCTGCAACGTCTCGAAATATGCAATAGTGGGCGGGTTTTTCTTGACCCGACGGCAAGTAACGGCCGGCGGCGGAAATCAGGCCGCAGGCGGGCGGGTGGTCTGGCGAGCGGCGCGCAGCGCCTGGCCGACCGGCAGGTGCAGATGGGCATTGGCGGCCAAAATGGTTCGCCCGGTCATCGGTTTGTGGCCGCCGCCGATTTCGGTGGCGAAGCCGCCGGCCTCCTGGACCAGCACGATCCCCGCCGCGACGTCCCACGGGTTCAGCCCGGTCTCCCAGAAGCCGTCGAACCGGCCGGCGGCGACCCAGGCCAGATCGAGCGCCGCCGAGCCGAACCGCCGGATGCCGGCGATGCGCGGCATCAGCGCGCTCAGTTCCGCCAGGAACTCCGCCCCGTCGCCATGGCCGAGGAAGGGCACGCCGGTGGCGAGCAGCGCGTCCTCCAGCCGCCGCCGGCCGGACACCCGGAGACGGCGATCGTTGAGCCAGGCGCCCTGGCCGCGCTCGGCCCAGAACAGCTCGTCGTTGATCGGGTTGTAGATCACGCCGGCGATCGGTTCGCCATCCTGTTCCAGCCCGATCGACACCGCGAAATGCGGGATGCCGTGCAGGAAATTGGTGGTGCCGTCGAGCGGATCGACGATCCAGCGGCGCGAACCGTCGCTGCCCGCCTGCTCGCCGCCCTCCTCCAGCAGCAGGCCGTAATCCGGCCGGGCTCGCTTCAGCTCGGCGACCACGGTGCGCTCGGCCTTGTGGTCGGCGGTCGACACGAAATCGGCCGGTCCCTTGCGCGACACCTGGAGCTGCTCGACCTCGCCGAAGTCGCGCACCAGAGCCCGTCCGGCCTTGGTCGCCGCGCGGGTCATCACGTTCATCACGGCGGAGCGGGGTGCGGGCATCGGGGCGGTCGCCTGGATTCCGGAAACGGGGACGGCGGCAGCGGCGGCAATCAGCTCTTGGCGCGTTCCAGATAGGTGCCGTCGACGGTGTTGACCACGATCCGGGTGCCGACTTCGATATGCGGCGGCACCATGACCCGCGAGCCGTTGGACATGATCGCCGGCTTGTACGACGAGGATGCCGTCTGGCCCTTCACCACCGGCTCGGCCTCCATCACTTCGAGCGTCACGGTCGGCGGGATCTCCACGCCCAGCGGCTTGCCCTCATGCATGGTCACCGTGCAGGTCATGCCTTCCTGAAGGAACTGCGCGACATCGCCGATGATCTCGCGCGGCACCGTGGTCTGCTCGAAATTCTCGTTGTCCATGAAGGTGAAATTGTCGTTTTCGACGAACAGGTACTGCATCTCGTGCTCGTCCAGCCGGGCGCGCTCCACCGTCTCCTGGGTCCGGAACCGCTGCTGGGTCTTGGTGCCGGTGCGCACGTCCTTCATCTCGACCTGGATGACGGCATTGCCCTTGCCGGGCTGGATGATGTCGATCTTGGTGACCTGCATCAGCTTGCCCTCATGCTCCAGGACATGGCCCGGACGGACGGTAATGGCATTGACCTTCATGGACTATCCTGCGATTCGAACCCGCTGCGCCCGGCATCGGCGCTCAAGCGGGGCGGACCCTACCAGCAAGCCCGCGGCGTGGCAACGGCGCCTGGGGCGCGCCGCCCGGCCGCCCGACAACCCGTCACCCGTCAGCCGTCGCCCGGCCGGCCGAACTTGCCGGTCAGCTTGACATACATCATCGCCGCCATCAGCGCGTCGTTGAACGCGTCGTGCTGGGTGCGGTGGGGCAGTTCCAGATCGTCCATGATGCTGTCCAGGCGCAGATCGACATGCCGGCCGATATTGCTGCGGAACTTCATGTCGTAATAGAGCGACGAGACCTCGATCTGGCGGTTGGGCAGGCTGATCCCGAGCATCGGCCGCAAATACTTGTTCACCATGGCGACGTCGAATTCGATGTAATAGCCGACCAGCGGCCGGCTGCCGATGAACCGGAGCAACTGCCGGATCGCATCATCGATCGAAATGCCCGCGCGCACGTCCATCGGGCGCAGCAGGTGGATCGTCACGCTGGAGGCCGAAACCTCGGCGGTCGGGCGGGCCAGCAGTTCCAGACGTTGGCTGGTCAGAATCCGGTTGCCCCGGATCTTGATCGCGCCAATCGAAAGAATTTCCGCCTTGCGCACGTCCAGCCCGGTGGTCTCGCAATCCAGGCTGACCACCTCGCCACTGTCGTCCGGCTCGAACAGAAAATCGAATGCCGAATCCTTCAGCCGCTTTCGGTCCCAATTGCGCCTGAGCCGGTCGAGCATGGGTCAGAAGACGGTAAGCTTGAAATGATAACTGACGAATTCCTTGAATTTCTTGACCACAAACAGAGATTCCTTTAGCAGATCGCGCTCCAGCGTGGTCAGCTCGGCCGGCCGGACGAGGTTGTCGGCGGGCTGGCCAAGCTTGCTCTTGACCAGGCGGGTCTTCAGCCGGATCGCCTGGAGATAGGCGAAGGCATCGATCAGCTCGTCGGCGAAGCTGCGCTCGTACAGGCCCAGCGCCTGCAGCCGGCGGATTCGCTCGACCGTGTTGGTCTCCCGCAGCTTGTAGGCCAGGGCCAGGCTGCGCGCGCCGTGGACCAGCGGAAAAATCCCGCCGCGCTTCAGATCCAGCACATCGCCGTGGCTCCCGCGCGTCACCACCAGATTGAAGAACATCCCGAGCGGCGTATCGAACGCGTTGATCGCGCGGGCGAACTGTGAATAGAAGGCATCGTTGTCGCCCAGCAACTGGAACATCTCGGTCTTGGCGTCGTCCAGCAATGTTTCGTCGCCGGCCACCGCGATGGCATCGTAGAAGATCGCCAGATTGAGCGGTGCCTGATCGTCGGGGGTCAGAATCCAGCGCTTCAGGTCGTTGCTGTAGGCCGCCATCGGCTTCGACCAGTTGGGATTGCTGACCATGATATTGCCGGGACAGCGCGGATAGCCGAAATCGAGCAGGGCTTCGGTGAAATCCTCGCGAAACTTTTCGAGGCCGGGGAACTCGATGCCGTCGCGCAGGATCACGGCATTGTCCTGATCGGTCTTCATGATCTGCTCGCCGCGGCCCTCGCTGCCCATCACCACCAGGCAGGAATGCGCGATCATCTCGGGCGGGGCCAGCATTTCGAACAGCCGGGCCAGAACCTGCTGGGTCAGCTCGGCGACCACCTGCGAGATGAACCCGATCTTGACCCCGTTGGCGTGCAGCACGTCGATCAGGTTGACCACGCTTTCGCTGGCCTGCTTCAGCTCTTGCGGCGTCTCCGATCGCGCGACCTGGATCGCGATGATATGCGAGTGATTCGAGAAGAAGCTGAGCAGGTCGATCTCTTCGAGCAGGCCCAGGATCTCGCCGGCGTCCAGCACCACCAGCCGGCGCAGCTTGTGCTTGGTCAGCAGCACCAGGGCATTGAACAGGAAATCGTCGGCATCGACGGTCAGCAGGTCGAAATTGGCGATCGCGCCGACCGGCGCCTCGAACGGCGTGTTGCGCAGCAGGATGGCGTCGAAAATGCTCATCGCCGTGACGATGCCGAACTCGTCCCCCGCCCGCACCAGCAGCGCATTGGCCTGCTGGCTCTTCATCAGGCTGCCGGCGTCGTAGATCGACATGGTGGCGTTGACGTAGAGCGGCGGGTGCAGATAGGCCTGCCGCACCCGCGCCATCATCAGGGATTGCAGTTCGCGGCTGCCGGTGCGCACCGCCAGCCCGTCCAGCTTTTCCGAAATGCTGTGCTGGAAGAACGCGCCGAACGACCGGTTGGCCCGGGTCAGGTCGAGCACCAGGGCCTTGGGCACCTGATAGCAGATCGCCTCCTCGCGCACGATGAAGCCATGGCGCGGCGAATCCTCGACCAGCGCCTTGGTGTCGAAGGTGTCGAGCGCACCGTACATGGCGATCGCTTCGTCGCCGTCGCGCTCTTCGACAAAGCCCTTGATCACCACGTACAGGTGCTCGGGCATCTGGCTGTCGTGGATGATCGTGTGGTCGGTCGGAAAGAACGCGATATCCAGCGCTTCCCGGAACTGGCTCGCTTCGGCGGCGGTCAAGCGGTCATAGGGCGGATTGGAAAAGTCGAAGGACTTCGGCACGGCCGGCCTGTCTTGCTCAGCGCGGGCTCGCAGGAGCCCGTTTCAATTCACGTCGATCGCCTTTCACGACGAACGCCCCGGGGGATGATGCCCCCGAGGCGCCCGCCGGCCAAGCTCGATGCAAGGTTATGGTCAAACCCGTGAGGTCGTCCTCAATGGGCTGCGGCACCCTCCGCGCCGATCCCGGTCTGCGACCGGATGAACTGCGCTTCGAACGCCCGGTGCTCCGCCTTCGCCGACTCGCTCTTGTCGGTGACCGAGAAGAACCAGGTCGCGACGAAGGCCAGCGTCACGGTGAACAGCGCCGGGGTCTGGTACGGGAACGGTGCCGGACCGGGCAGACCGAGCACCGTCACCCACACGCCGGGGCTGAGCACGGTCAGCACCACGGCCGAGACCAGGCCGAGATAGCCGCCGATCACCGCGCCGCGGGTGGTCAGCTTGTCCCAGAACATGGCCATCATCAGCACCGGGAAGTTGGCGCTAGCCGCGATGGTGAAGGCCAGCATCACCATGAACGCGACGTTGATGCGCTGGAACACGATGCCCAGCAGGATCGCGATGATGCCGAGCACGACGGTGGCGATCCGCGACACCCTGATCTCGTCCTGCTCGTTGCTGCGCCCGCGCCGGAACACGCTGGCATAGAGATCGTGGCTGATCGCCGAGGCCCCGGCCAGGGTCAGGCCCGACACCACCGCCAGGATGGTCGCGAACGCCACCGCGGAGATGAAGCCGAGGAACAGGTCGCCGCCCAGCGCGTGCGACAGATGAACCGCCGACATGTTGGCGGTGCCCTGAAGCAGGCCCGGCGTTGCGCTCTGTGCCACCAGGTACTCGGGATCGAGCGACAGCAGCGCCATGGCGCCGAAGCCGATGATGAAGGTCAGGATGTAGAAATAGCCGATGAAGCCGGTGGCGTAGAACACCGACCGGCGCGCGGCGACCGCGTCGCGCACGGTGAAGAACCGCATCAGGATATGCGGCAGGCCGGCGGTGCCGAACATCAGCGCGATGCCGGTCGAAATCGCCGAGATCGGATCGGTGATCAGGCCGCCCGGACCCATGACGTTGGTGTAGGGCAGGGCCGGCATGTCGTTGGCGGCCCGGAAAGTATTGGCCTGATCGATGCGCGCGACATTGGCGTCCGACGCCTCCCGGAACAGCGTCTCCAGGCTGAACCCGAATTTCCACAGCACCATCACGGCGATGAAGGTGGCGCCGCCCAGCAGCAGCACGGCCTTGATGATCTGCACCCAGGTGGTCGCCAGCATGCCGCCGAAGGTGACGTACATGATGATCAGCACGCCCACGATCACCACCGCGAGCCAGTACGGCAGGCCGAACAGGATCTGGATCAGCGAGCCGGCGCCGACCATCTGGGCGATCAGGTAGAAGATCACGGTCGCGACCGAGCCGGAGGCCGCGAAGGTGCGCACCGGACCCTGCCGCAGACGGTACGACGCGACGTCGGCGAAGGTGTACTTGCCGAGATTGCGCAGGCGTTCGGCGATCAGGAACAGGATCACCGGCCAGCCGACCAGCCAGCCGACCGAGAACACCAGCCCGTCATAGCCGTTCATGTAGACCAGGCCGGAAATGCCCAGGAACGACGCCGCCGACATGTAGTCGCCGGCGATCGCCAGACCGTTCTGGAATCCGGTGATGCCGCCGCCGGCGGCGTAGAACTGGGCCGCCGTCTTGGTCCGCCGCGCGGCCCAATAGGTGATGCCCAGCGTCACTGCGACGAACGCCAGGAACATGATCACGGCGTTGATGTTCAATGACTGCTGGGTCACCGGTCCGGTGTCCGCTCCCGCGGCCCAGACCGGCGCTGCCGTCAGCAGCGCGAAGGCGCCGGCCGTCGCGGCCGCGCCGATAAACTGAATCGGGCGAGTCATTTCGCGTCCTCGACGATGTCTTTGATGAGCGGGTCGAACTCGGAATTCGCCTTGTGGACGTAGATGCCGGTCAGCACGAAGGCCGACACGATCACGCCGATGCCGACCGGGATGCCCCAGGTGATGATCGAATCCCCGATCGGCACCGCCAGGATGTCCTTGGCGAACGCCAGGATCAGGATGAACGCGAAATAGATCGCGATCATTGCGGCGGACAGAACGAAGGCGAACTTGTTGCGACGCTCGACCAGCTCTTTAAATTTCGGATTATTGCGGACTCTGGAAGCAATATCGGAATTCATGGGCGCTCCCTCTTGCGCTGTACTGCGGCTGTCCGGCAGGTTGCCCCGCACGGCGACGCGGTTGGATTATGGAGGTCCGGCGTCGCCGCGGACGCGGCGCAGACGGAACGGTGGTTGACGCATTAACCTCCAAGCTTTGGGGGCCGGCCGTTCCGTACCGTGATCGATGGAACAGACGGTGAGCGGTTGTTGCGGCTCTTGCCCCGGTCCCAGCATGCCGATCGGCCTTCAAGGTCTCAGCCCTCGGTTGAGCCCGAGCGCAGAGGAAGGCGATCCCTGCCGACACAGGCATCAGTTATGCGAGTCTCAGAACGGCCTGAGATTGACGTATGTCAAAAGCGAAACCTTTTTTCCTTTGGAGGGCTCAGGGATTTGATTTCGTTGCATCCAAGGGTGGAGGAGGAAATTTTCTTACGTCGGCTCTGGTGGCCTGCGGCACCGGGGAAAGGCCGGGCCTCTTTGGCCTGCTGCCGGTTCATCCTGGTGTATACTCGGTGCCGGCGAGCGGGTGGGCGGACTCGCGGAAGCACGAGCGGTAAACGGGCATGGGCGAGGAGCGTCTATCAACCGAATTGTGGGTCTCCGCGCATCTCTGGCGATGCAGCATGGAGGGCATTCCGGCCGCGGTGGCGCGGCGCGGCGACCGGTTCAGCGGCACCGTGCTGATCAAGCTGAACCAGCTCGATCAGGGCTGCCGGGTCATGACCCAGGCGCGCGATTCGGAAGGCCGGCTCGGCTGGCTGGCCGCGCTGGGCGGCGGGCTGGTGCCCGAATCCGATGCCGATGCCTACATCGCCCGCGCCGTCGGCCGCGACCCCGACCTGTGGGTGATCGAAATCGAGGACCGCCAGGGCCGCCACCCGTTCGAGGGGCCGCTGCTGTAGATCGGGCCGGCCAGCACAAGGACCAGCACGCCATGATCACGCTCGAAAACGACCGTCTGGTGTTCCGCTTCCCCGAGCTGCACGCGCATGCCGTCGGTGCGCTCGAATTCCAGCGCACGCTGCGGATACCCGACGATGGCCGGACCTATCCGCTGCCCCCCGGGCTCGGACGGTTTCCGCTCCGCCATCTGGACGATCATGCCGCCGCCCTGCCCGAGGCATGGCGGCGGCGCGGCGGCGTGATCATGCCGGTCTTCCAGTCGGAAGCGATGTGGATCAGCTTCGAGCGCGGGCGCTATCCGTTCGCGATCAGGATCGCCACCGGCAGGATCGATGCGGTCTCGGGCGAGGATTGGCGCGACGGGCTGCATCGCGATCCGCAGGACTATGTGGTGCTGCCGGTGCAGCCCTGGCTCGACGGCTATTGCGTCGGGCGCGGCGTCATCCGCCAGTTCGTCGCCATGCCGCTGGGCACGGGCTATTCGGTGGAGGAACAGTTGACCGGTTCGGCGGACACCGGCGGGGTGCAGATCACCGTCCACCCGATGAAGGCGGAGCGTTACCGGGCGCTGATCGAGGCTCGCGACGACGTCCGGTTGCTCAAGGCCGGGTTCGACGGGCTGATGCCGGCCGCCGCGCCGGCCGGCGCGGCCATGGGGCTGGCCCCGGGCGGCCGGATGACCCAGGACATCTATGACGACCCCTACGAGCTGTCGGACTGGGATTGCGACCATGTCGGCCGCTGCTTCGTCACGCTGCTGAATTCGCTCGGCTGGGTCGGCCTCACCGGCGAGCTGCCGCCGACCCGGCCGCCGGGCGCCGCCGAATACAGCCGGCACGGCCTGCCCTGGTACGAGTATTACG
>CAZTNV010000072.1:11551-14276 GCA_964615535.1 uncultured Mycobacteriaceae bacterium
ATTACGGCGGCGACGCTGCGGCACTGGCCGGGTCCGAGCGGCTGCGCGGCGCGCGCAGCGTCGCCGAGCTCGGCCGGGAGCGCCGCGACGCGCCGCTGCCGGAGAACGAAAGCGCCGAGATCGCCCGGATCGTGAAACTGCGCGCGCAGGGCGTCAACGTCGTTCGCGAATCGGAATTCTGAACGCCGCGGGGACAGGCATGGCCGCCAGCCGGTGCCGCTACGACCGGCCGAAACGGATCGGACTCACGGAAGATTGGACGGTTGGACCGGGAAGAGCGCACCAGCGCTCAGCGTACGCGTCCGCGTACAGCCAGACCGAACGCCAGGATCAGGACCGCTCCGATCAGCCAGACCACGGTGATCGCGCCGCCGCCGATCGCCTGGATCACGCCGATCGTCCATTCCAGGGGCGGAATGGCTCCGGCACCCACCCAGGACAGAATCGTCGCCGCGAATTCCAGGATCAGCCAGACGCCCCAGCACAGCAGCGTCCAGACCACCAGGGTGAACAGCTTGACTCCCAGGATGGTCCGTCGCAACGCGCGCGCAATGGCACGGCGTTCCGCCTCGCCATGGGGCGGATCAATCCAGTCGCTCGGCACGCCCGTCTACTCGTCTTTGCCGGGGAACGGGGTTCTGCTCACGCGGCTTCGACCATCACTGCGATCGGTCCCTTGGGGCCGGTCCGGGTGACCACCTTGACGCGCTGATGCTGCTGCAGGGCGGACAGCCCGGTCTGCTCCAGCGTGCGCGCGGTGACATAGATGTCCTGTTCGCCATGGTCCGGAACCACGAAGCCGAATCCGCGCCATGCGTCATAGAACTTCACGGTGCCGGAAAGGGTCGGACCCGGAGCGGTTGAGGATGGCAGCGATGCCCGGCCGGGCGCGGTCCGCTTGACGGGGCTGGGGCGGTTGATGGAGCGGAACGACGGTTCAATGGTCGACGGTCCCTCGGACCGGACCGAATTGACCCGGACAACCTGGCGCCCGCGCGGCGTCTCGCCGATTTCGCAGGACAGCGTATCGCCCTTGTTCAGCTTGATGACGCCGGCCGCAAACAGGGCCGATTTGTGCAGCAACGCATCCGGCGAGCCGTCTTTGGGGGTAACGAAGCCAACCCCCTTCGTGTTGCTGTACCATTTCACGCTCGCAGTGACCGCATCTGCCGCCGCCTCCCATGGCTGGGCAGTCAATAGATCACGCATTACTCTAGATTTCCTTGATGGTGGACGATAGGGGGATTAATACACTGGATCATCTGGCCATGACCGCTGTCGACGTCAAGAGGTTCGGCGACGGAATCCGATTTTTCCAGTATGGAATTGGAAATCCGGCAGCGAATACCCGATACCGGCTGAGCGCAGCACGGCCAATTCCTGTCACATCTCTGAAACGGTTTCACATGGCTCCGCTTTTGCCGTCGATCACTCGAAGCCTCGATCACGCGAAGACGGACAAATCAACCGGCGGCCACGGAGCAAACCGCAACGACAATCATGCCCGAACTTTACCTTCGTCTTAACAGGAAACGATTTCGGGCCGAAAACGTTCCGCCTTCTGGCCCTCACGGGCTCCCGCCGCGGCTTCGGCGAGTCCGCGGACACCATTTCCGTGCGGCACCCGGCATGGCGGTTTCGAACCGGTCGGGCCCGGAGATCCTCGGCCCTAGAGATCGTGGACGGCGATGCCCGGCAGGATCTGGCGCGCCCGCTCGACCAGATGGGCATGATGGGTGAAGAACAGCACCTGGGTACGCCCGGCCAGCCGGTTCAGCACCCTCAGCGTCGCTTCGGATCGATCATCGTCGAAATTGATCAGAATGTCATCGACAATGAACGGCATCGGCTCGTGACGGTCGAGCCAGCCTTCGACCGCGGCCAGCCGCAGCGCCAGATAGAGCTGGTCGCGGGTGCCGTCGCTCATGCCCTCGACCCCCACCCGGCCGCCCCCCGCCCCGCCGCTGCCGTTGCGCAGGCCGTGCAGCAGCGGGCGGTCGCGCTCGTCGTAATCGGTCGCGAGCCCGGCGAACGAGCCGCAGCTCAGCCGGCCGAACAGCTCCCCGGCCCGGCAAAGCTGCGGTCCCTGGTTGCGATCGCGGTAGTTGCCGACAGCCTGGCGCAGCACCCGCTCGGCCAGCCTCAACTCGACATAGCGCTCGACCCCGTCGCGCAGCCGGGCCAGCGCGGTCTCGGCATCCTCGGCGGCCTGCGCCGCGGTGCCGCCGCCATCCATCCGCGCCAGCTCGGACCGCAGCTCGCCCAGCCGGCCGGCCGCGGCGGCGCGCTCGCCCTCCAGGCGGGCAATCTCATCGTCCAGCCGCGCGATCCGGCCGGACAGCGCGTCGGCATCCTCCGCGGCGGCCTCCGCGATCATCTGGTCCACGGTGCGGCCCAGCCCTTCGGCCAGCAGCGCGGCATCCACCCGGTCGCGCTCCGCGGCGTGGCCGCGGCGGGACTCGACCTGCTGCTCGATCGCCTCGAGATCCGCCGCGGTGGCGCAGCCGGCGGCGCGGATCAGGTCCTCCAGCCGGTCGCCCGCTTCGGCCGCGGCGCGCAGGGCGGCCCGCTCGGCCCCGGCCAGCCGCTCCTGTTCGACCTCGAGGTCCTTGCGGCGCTGGTCCGCCCGACGCGCCGTCGCCAGCCGTGCCGCCAGATCGGTCAGCGTGTCGAGCGCCCCCTGGGCGCCCGCCGCCTGAGATCTGTCGGTCTGCGGTAAAATGTC
>CAZTNV010000073.1:0-11673 GCA_964615535.1 uncultured Mycobacteriaceae bacterium
CGATCATGGCCGACCCGCACTGGCATGGCGGCGACTATCTGGCCCAGGGCGTGCGCCCGACCCGCGGGCTGGCGGTGGCGCGCATGGCGGCACACATCACCTATCTGTCGGAGACCGCGCTGCACCGCAAATTCGGCCGCAGCCTTCAGGACCGCAAGGTGCTGAGCTTTGGATTCGATGCCGATTTCCAGGTCGAAAGCTATCTGCGGCATCAGGGCATCCCCTTCGTCGACCGGTTCGACGCCAATTCCTACCTCTACATCACCCGCGCCATGGATTATTTCGACCTGGCGGCGGAGCATGGCGGCAGCCTGGCCGAGGCGTTCCGCGGCACGCCGGTGCGGTTCTGCCTGGTGTCGTTCTCCAGCGACTGGCTGTTCCCCACCGCGGAGAGCCGCGACATCGTCCATGCCCTGAATGCCGCGGCGGCCAATGTCAGCTTCGTCGAGATCGACAGCGACAAGGGCCACGACGCCTTCCTGCTCGACGAACCCGAGTTCCACCGGGTGCTGCGCGGCTTTCTGGACGGGCTGGCCGAGCATCGCGGCCTGAAGCGGAAACGCCCGTGACCCCGCGCGACCAGGAGCCGGGCCCGGCGGCGCGCCGCCCCGGCGACATCCGGATCGATCTGAAGCTGATCGCGGACATGGTCGAGCCGAAGAGCCGGGTGCTCGACGTCGGCTGCGGCGACGGCGACCTGCTGGATCATCTGTGGCACGGCAAGGGCGTCGACGGGCGCGGCATCGAACTGTCCCAGGCCGGCGTGCATGCCTGCGTCAGCCGCGGCCTGCCGGTGATCCAGGGCGACGCCGATACGGATCTGGACGATTACCCGGATGCGGCGTTCGATTTCGTGATCCTCAGCCAGACCCTTCAGGCGACCCGGCGGCCGCGGGTGGTGCTCGACAATCTGGTGCGGATCGGCCGCCATGCGATCGTCAGCTTTCCCAATTTCGGGTTCTGGCGGGTGCGCCTGGCCCTGCTGTGGCAGGGCAGCATGCCGGTGACGGACTGCCTGGCCGAGCCGTGGTACGACACGCCCAACATCCATCTGTGCACGATTCGGGATTTCGAACGGCTGTGCCGCGCGATGGACATCGTGATCGAGCGCAGCATGATCCTGCGCGGCGACGGCCGGGCCATAGTCATGGCGCCCGGCCGCTATGCCAACTGGATCGGCGAGCAGGCGATCTTCCTGCTGCGCCGGAACGACCGGGGGCCGGCCGGCGCCTGAGGCCTCGGCCCGGGTGATGCGGCGGGCATGTCGGCCTGCCGTGCCGCTCAGGCGCCCGCCATGACGCCCGAGACGAACCGGCCGGACGCCTTCGGCAGATCCTCCGCGACACCGCGCAGCGTCCGGGCGGCGTGAGCCGTGACGCCAGCATGCTCGGCCATGATGTCGGCATAGCGCCGAAGACCATCCGCGGTCTGCTTGAACCGGTCCGCGGCCTGGCGCATGCCGGCGACGCTGTTGCGCAGATCCGCGGTGACGGCGGCGGCCCATTCCGGCGTGCCGCGCAGGGGAAGCGCACGAATCTCGCTGGCGGTGCGGGCGATTTCAGCCGGCGGCAGGGTCGTCGGCAGGGCCTCGGTCGGCTCGGGCGCGGGCCGGCGAAAGGCCACCGGCAGGGCGATGATCTCCGCGCTGTGGACGGGCCGGCCGAGGGGCTCGGGCGCGGTCGGCAGGTCGCAGCGAAGGGCGGGGGCGGGGAAATTGACGATCATTCGAGTGGTTCCTTCCGGTTCGATGTGTCGAGAGTCGAGAGGCGAAGAGGGCGGAGTCGGCCGAGCGACGCGGCAGTCATCTGCGGTGCTGGCGCGTGCGCCGGGCCGGAGCGAAAATTTCGCCAAGCACGCCGGTCAGCCTCGACCGGCACAGCGGCTTGAGCAGGTAGCTGGTCACTCCGGCTGCGCGGGCGGCCTGGACGATCGCCTCCTCGCTATGGCCGGTGAGCATGACGATCGGCGTGCGGCAATGCTCCGGGTCGGCGCGGATCTGTGCGACCAGTTCGGTGCCGGTCATGATCGGCATGCCATGATCGACCATGATCAGATCGTATTTGCGTCCATGGAGCAGAGCCAAAGCATCGGCCCCGGTGGGAACGCTGGCGACCGCAACAAAACCCAGAGACCGCAAAGTGGCAGTGGCGGCCAGGCGGATGGTGCTGCTGTCGTCCACCACCAGCGCGCTCTTGTTGCTGCCTGGAAGGTAATTCATTGGAGTGCTCCGCCAATCAGGTCACTGACGGATTACCTTTCAGCAAATAGCGCGCCTGGACAGGGCAGCAGAAGACGTAATTATATTGCGATTTCAAGGGCCATAAGGCTAACGAAAATTGCGCTTTCTGTCATTTTGCGTAGGGGTTATACGATCGGTGTCGCGAATTGCATTTCATACAGTCTATACCAAACACGCCGAATATTTGTATCGAGAAAAGGACGAAAGCGCCTGGCTTTGTCGGCTAAAGCAATGCACGTCGCCGCCCCGGTGCGACCCCGGACGGCACGGGGCCGCCGGGACCGGCGGCCCGCCTTCGGCGAACGGGAGGGGCGGTCCGGCTACCGGACGCTCACGATGCGGAAGGTCCGCTGAATGCCGTCATGCTCGGTGATCGAGACATACTCGCCCTCGACCACTTGATGCCGATCGAAATTGAAGATCGGCTCCTCGCTCTCTTCCGGCGCCCCGTCATAGCGGAATGCCCAGTCATGGCCGCGGGCGTGGACGATGTGACCGGTCTCGTCGTCCTCCCCTGGCCAGAACCGCCGAACCGTGCAGCGGTCGCGCAGCTTCGGCCAGGCCTGGGCATCCAGCGTCCCTTCCGGGGTCAACGGCGCGACGAACTCATAGCCGCGATGGGCGCTGCCCTGGGGGAAGTCGCGGCACCGGGCCAGTTCCAGGCGGACTTTCCTGAGCGTCATGTCCGGTTCCTCCTCGCTCCACCGCCGCGCCGCCTTGCCGGCTCGGACGCCGCCGCCGCCGGCCCGGCCGCACGGCCGGTCAATGGGCCATGATCACCGGCAGCGTGGCATGCCCCAGGACGAAGCGGGTGACGCCGCCGAGAATCATTTCATGCATCCGGCTGTGGCTGTAGCCGCCCATCACCAGCAGATCCGCCCCCAGATCGCCGGCCGCGCCCAGCACGGTCTCGCCGACCTTGCCGTCGCGGGGCTCCAGCCAGAGCGGCTTGGACTCGATGCCATGCCAGGCGAGATAATCGGACAATTGCTCGCCGGTCCCGCCCTCGGTCCGCCCGGTGGCGGCGCACAGGATGTGGACGGCTTCGGCCCGGTGCAGCATCGGCATCGCGCCGCTCACCGCCCGGGCGCATTGCGCGCCGCCGTCCCAGGCGATGGCGATGGTGCGGCCGATGGTCCGCGGGATTTTCACCGGCGCCAGCAGGATCGGGCGGCCGCCATTGATCAGGGCGGCCTCCAGCGTCATGGTGAGCTGCACCCCGTCCTCGTCGTCGGCCTCGCGGCCGATGTCGTGGCGCAGCACGACCAGATCGCAAAGCGGACAGGCCCGCCGCACCAGCCAGTCCTCCCGGCCGTTCATCTCCTGCAGGACCGCGGTCGCGGTGCCCGGACCCGGCGCGGTGTCGTGCACCGTCATGCCATAGGCGGCCACCGCTTCATCGAAGCAACGCCGGGCGCGGGCGGTGCGCACGGTCCACTCATGCTCGGCCGCGGTCATCAGATCCTCGATCACCGTGCTCGACATGCCCTCGCCGATCAGCGGCACCGCATCGCCCGCCCCCAGCCGGGCGAACAGCACATCGACATGGGCATCGAAATCGTCCGCGACGTGAAACGCCGTCGCCAGGGTCACGCCGTCGCGGTGATTGCCCGAAATCGGCGCGAGAATCGTCTTGATGGTCATCGAAGACATCCCTCCTGGTGTCAGAGGGCCGCTTCCTTGCCCGGTCCGCCACCCTCGCGGCGACCGCTGCGTCCGTCCACGCCGGGAGGCCGGTCGGCCCGCCGCTGTCGCGGTACCGCCTCCCATACATTTAATATGGTTATGCCGCTGCGCGCCTCACAGGCCTCCCGCCGAGTCGAAATCATCCGTCGCAACCGGCCGGCCGCACCCGATCGACGCTGGTCGGGCAGGGGGCGGGGCCGGCAGGGCGGCGCTGGCCCGCCTGCCGGGCTTCGACGGCGGCGACTCAGCCGGACGCGGCCAGGGCGGCCCGTGCGGCGGCCAGGGTCGCGGCAAGGGGGCCGCCGGCGTCGATCCGCTGCCAGTCCAGCGCGCCGAGCGTGAAGCCCTGCTGCATGGCGACCACCGCGGCATCGGCATCGGAGGCATCGCGCCGTCCGGCGGCGGCGGCGCGGGCGGCGACCCGCTGCTTCAGCACCGTTTCGAGTGCGCTCAGCCACAGGCCGGCAAAAGGGATGCCGGCAGCGTGGGCGACCTGGGCGATGGCGCCGCGTTCGGCCGGGTCGGCGAACACGGCATCGGCGATCGCGGCATGGCCGGTCGCCAGGACCCTGGCGGTCCGCCGCATCAGCTCGTCATAAACGCGCGCGGTGACCTCCCGCCGATAGGCCTGGGGCGGCAGGCGTTCCTGTTCGGCGACGCCCCACAACTGCTTGCGAATCACGTCGGAGCGCAGGATCACCGCGCCGGGCGCCGCTCCCAGGTCCGGGGCGAGCCCCCGCGCCGCGACGGTCTTGCCGGTGCCGGACAGCCCGCCGATCGCGACCAGCCGGGCCGGCGGCGGGCCGAGCAGGGTCAGCGCCGCATCGAAATAGGCCAGGGCAATGCTGCGCTGGCGCGCCGCGGCGGCGGGATCGGCCTGGGCCTCGGCGATGCTGGCCCCGACCTTGGCGCGCACCGCCGCGCGGGTGGACAGGAACAGCGGCATCGCCGCCAGCCCTTCGATATCGCCGGTGATCTCCAGATACCGGTTGAGCGCGCGATTGGCCAGACCGCCCAGTCCCTGATGGAAAAGGTCCAGCAGCAGAAAGGCGAGATCGTAGAGCACGTCGATCACCGCCAGCGAGTCGTTGAACTCGATCGCATCGAACAGGGTCGGACGGCCGTCGATCAGCACGACATTGCCGAGATGCAGATCGCCATGGCATCGCCGCACCTGACCCGCCTCGCCGCGCCGGTCGAGCAGCGGCCCCGCCCGGTCGAGCGCGGCGCGGGACAGGGCCTCCAGCCGTGCCACCCGCCCGGCCGGGAACAGCCCCGGGCGCTCCTGAAATTCCGCAAGGTTCTCGTCGACCACCCAGCGCAGCGCGGCGGCGGCATCGCCGCCGGCCCGCCGCTCCGCGCCCTGGTGCAGGGCGGCCAGTGCCTCGGCCAGACGCTCGATCAGCTCCGGGGTCAGCGCGCCGCTCCGGGCCAGCCGGTCGAACAGGGCCGACTGGTCGAATCGGCGCATCACCACCACCCAGTCGAGGATCTCGCCCACATCGGCGGCGGGGTCTTCGGCGGGACCGATCGGCTCGCCGAGGCGCAGCTCGCCCGCGGCAGTGCGGATCACGGCGGCGAGTCCGAGATAGAGCTCCGGCGCGGTTCGCCGGTTGATCGCCACCTCCGCCCGGCAGGCCCGTTCCCGCCGCTCCAGCGTCGAGAAATCCATGTAGGGGAAGGCGACCGCGCGCTTCAGCTTCAAGGCCCGGTCGCCGGCCGCGACCACCACCGCGCCATGGGTGTCGAACCGTTCGACCGGCGCGCCGCCATGGGTCGCCGGATCGGCCAGGAAGGCGATGACGGCGGACTGGCCGGACCGGTCGGGCATGGCGGCCGGCCGCCCTATTCGGCGAAGGACCGGGCCGGTCCGGCCGGGTCGATCATCACGGTGTGGGTAACCAGCCCGCCGCCGGCCGGGCGCCAGAGATGGAGCTGGAAGGCGGGCGGCTCCATCACGAAGGCGTCGCCGGCGCGATCGTCGAAGGTCAGCACGATCTGGTGCGCCGGGCTCGGGCAGATCGATGCCACCGTGCCGGCGAAACGGACATGGACCGGCCGGTGGACATGGCCGCAGACCACCCGCTCGACATTGCGGTGGCGCGCCAGCAGCGCGGCCAGCGCCTCGCGACCGGCCAGCCCGATGCGGTCCATGAAGCCGATCCCGGTATCGAAGGGCGGGTGGTGCATCGCGATCAGCGTCGGCCGGCCGGGCGCCTCGGCCAGCCGCTCGGCCAGCCAGGCGAGTCGATCCGGGCACAGCAGCCCGCCGGTCTCGCCCGGCGCGACGGTGTCCAGCATCACCACCCGGACCGGCCAGCCCTCCACGACATGATGCAGGAACGGCCCGTCGGCCGGCAGCGCCGCGCGCAGGGCGAACGCCGCGCGCAGGGCGGCGCGCTCGTCGTGGTTGCCCGGCAGCACCCGGATCGGCATGGCAAGCGGTGCCAGCAGATCGAGCAGATTGGCGTACTGCGCCGGCCGGCCGGCCTCGGTGAGATCGCCGGTGATCAGCAGCAGGTCGGGCCGCGGCCGGAGCGCCGCAAGGCGCCCGACGCAGCGCCGGAGAAAGCCGTTGGTGTCGATGCGATCGAGCGCCAGCGCGCCGGCCTCGACCACGTGAAGGTCGGTGATCTGGGCAATCAGCATGACTCCCGCACCTCGTTACCGGAGCGATCCGCACACTGTCCGGTCATCTGCCGATCCTGGTCGCTGATCCTGGTATGAGACTTGAGTGCATAAGGCAGCCCGCCCATCCTAGGCGGCGAACCCGCCACAGCCAATGAGATGGATGCGCCCATGCCCGGATTGCCGCGCCGGTTCTGGCACGAGATGACGACCAAGGAATTCGCCCAGCTCGATCCGGATCGGGTGGTCGCCGTCCTGCCGATCGGCGCAACCGAGCAGCACGGCCCCCATCTGCCGGTCTGGGTCGATACCCGCATCAATCAGGGCATCCTGGAACGGGCGGTCGCCCTGATGCCCGAGACCCTGGCGGTGACCATCCTGCCGATGATTCCGGTCGGCAAGAGCGACGAGCATCAGGCGTTTCCCGGCACCCTGACGCTGCATCCCGAGACGCTGATCCGGGTGCTGATCGAGCTGGGCGAGAGCGTGTGGCGCACCGGTTTGCGCAAGCTGGTGCTGTTCAACAGCCATGGCGGCCATCCGCCGGTGCTGGAGATCGTTGCGCGCGATCTGCGCCTGCGGCTCGGCATGCTGGCCGTAACGGTGAACTGGTACGATCTCGGCCTGCCCAAGGGGCTGTTCGGGGCGGAGGAGGTGCGCCACGGCATCCATGGCGGCGCGATCGAGACCTCGATCATGCTGCATCTGGCGCCCGAGCTGGTCCATGACGGCGAGCGCCGGGATTTCCCGTCGCTGACCATCGACATGGCGGCTCAATTCCGCCATTTGGCCGCGGTCGGCGGCATCAACTTCGCGTGGCAGGCCCAGGATCTCAATCCCTACGGCGCGTGCGGCGACGCCGGGGACGCGGACGCCGAACGCGGCCGCCGGCTGGTCGAACATGCCGCGGGCACGCTGGTCGAGGTGCTGCTGGAAGTCGAGCGCTTTCCGCTCGGCATCCTGAGGGACCGGGTGTGACGGCGGCGCCCGGCGGTCGTCGGCCGCCCAGCCATCGGGCAATTGCCCGAATCCATGGCAGCCTCTTGCAGAGCCCGATCGTCCGCCGGCTGCGGCGGGCTGCCGAGTCGAGCGCTTCGACCGATCCGACTCCGTCTGCCGCGCCCGGATCGGCCGCCGGCCCGGATCAGCCGCCGGGTGCTCGAGAGCGCGGCCGGCGTGATGCCGGTCTGGCCGTCCTTGCCCGCAGCGCCACGGCGCAGGCTTCGCGCGCCCAGGACAGCAGGGCGTCCCGGTCGTCGAACAGTTCGGCCGGAACCTCGTAATACGACATGGTCGCCGGCCGGTCGGCATAGGGCTTGAAACGGCCGATGCCGCGGTCTTCGAACCGGCCGCGGCTGCGGTCGTCGGCCTTGAGATGAAGCGTGTCGTCGGCGATCAGGGCGAACATCAGACCGTCGCAATAGACGCCCCAGCCGCCGAACATCGCGCGCGCCCGCACCTCGCCCAGCGGTGCCAGCACTTCAAGGACGTGCTCGACATATTGGCTGGTCCGGGGCACCGGGCACGGCTCCGCCGAGGCCGGCCGGAACCGGCGAAATGGAGCGGGTGAAGGGGATCGAACCCTCGACACGTAGCTTGGGAAGCTACTGCTCTACCACTGAGCTACACCCGCGCCGGAAACTGTTTTATAAGGCACCTGCCGCTGCGGTTCAAGTCGGTGTCCCAATCGACACCAAGCAGCCGCAGAGGCCGGTCGATCTGACGGTACCGGATTCGCGATAGCCGAAAAATTCATCGCCATGTTACGTTGACCGGGTGCTGTAGGACCTTCTAATCCCCTGAAATTCTGGTATAACGACACGGGTGGCTTCGCATGTCCGACGCCTATGAAGACATGTGCACTGGGCAGGGGGTTGGGTCAGATCATGCGCCTTGAGGCGAACGAACGCGGTGCCGTCTAGACGAACCTCCAAGGGGACCTAGAGGAGTATTAAGAAATGAAAACAGTGCGTTACGTATGCCTGTTCGCCGCTGCCATGGTGCTGGCGAGCTGCGTCGGCTACGATCTCCAACGGCTGAACAACACCACGGTCAGTGGTGATTCGTTCACGGACGTTCTGGCCCGCGAGTATCGCGATCTCGCCAATTTCGAAGCGAACCGGATGCGGGACTGGCACTCTGCCGAGCGCTTTGCGCAGAAGGGTCTGGCGGCTGCCGCCGGGGAGGCGGTCGAGCCGTTCTCCTTAGCCGATTTCAATCTGCCGGCGGATTCGCTGCCGGAATTGACCGACGCCCGGGCCCGTTTGATGACCGTGCTTGAGGCCTCTGCCCGCCAGAGCGCTCCGCTCGAAGCGGCGACGGCGCAGGCCAAGTTCGATTGCTGGGTCGAGCAGCGGTCGGAGGGCGTCAATCCCGATCACATCGCGACCTGCCGCGACGAGTTCTTTGCTGCGCTGGCCCTGCTCGAGGGAACCCGCGCGCCGGCCGGTCCGGTCTACTTCGTGTTCTTCGATTTCGACCGCTCGGTCATCACTCCGGCCGGTCAGCAGGTCATCGACTCCGTGATCCGCGACCATCAGGCGGGTGGCTCTATCAGTGTGGTCGGCCATACCGACCGCGCCGGCAGTGCGGCCTACAACCTGAGGCTCTCGCAGCGCCGCGCCGAAGCGGTGCGTCAGGCTCTGATCCGCGGCGGCGTGTCGGCCTCCGTGATCCAGACGTCGTGGCAGGGCGAAGAGAACCCGCTGGTGCCGACTCCTGACGGTGTCCGCGAGCCGTCGAACCGTCGCGCCGAGATTCGCTTCCAGTAAGCGAAACTGCCTGACGGCTTGACAGTCCTGAATGGCCGGACCTGATCCTCCGCGGATCGGGTCCGGCCTCGCTTTTTTCGGGTTGGGACGTTCGTCGTTGCGCGTTCCTAACCTGGCCGTCCGGCGGCGAAGGGCCGGTTTGTGCGGCTTGGATGTCGGGTTCGGCATGGGTATAGTCTCGGTCCGATGCCGCGACGGGCGGCGGCTGACGGTTGAGAGTTGGATCATGTACACTTCCGAGACTCGTTCGATCCGGGTTTCCGTGGACCCGATGTATCTGGAAGAACAATCCTCGCCCGCCGAAGGACGGTTCGTCTGGGCCTATCACGTCAAGATTGAGAACAAGGGCCGGGAAACGGTGCAGCTCCGCAATCGATACTGGCGGATCACCGATGCCTCGGGACGGGTTCTGGAAGTGCGCGGGCCCGGCGTGGTCGGGGTCGAGCCGGTGCTCGTGCCCGGCGACAGTTTCGAGTACACCAGCGGAACGCCGCTGAATGCGCCGTCGGGCATCATGGTCGGCAGCTATGAAATGGAAACCACCGACGGCGAACGGTTCGAGGTGACCATACCGGCCTTCTCGCTCGACAGCCCGCACCAGCCGATGCGGCTCAACTGATCCCGAGGCCGAGCGCCCGGCCGGGATGCCCGGCCAAGATGCCCGGCCGTACCGCGATTGGCCGGACGGCGGCAAAGGGCCGACCGGGGCCGGTTCCTCGGCCTGTGCCGGGGCCCCGACTTGACTGGCAAGAGGCGCTTCCCAGTATAAACCACCATTGACGTGTGGAGCGGCGACGCGTGGGAACCAACGATGTGCGGCGAAGCGCCGTCGGCGCAGCCCGCAAGACACACCCGATCGAAAAGGATCGCTTGATGGCCCGAGACCGATCGTTGGCCCAGCCCGGCGCCCGATCCGGCACTGCATCCGCCGCCACCATCGTCGCCGCCACGATCGTCGACGGATCGTCGCGTTTGCGGCTGAACGACCTGACGGCCGGACGGCCGACCCGTGCCGAGGCGGAGGAGGCGGTGCGCACCCTGTTGCGCTGGGCCGGCGACGACCCCTCGCGCGAGGGGCTGGTCGGCACCCCGGAGCGGGTAGTCCGCGCCTTCGAGGAGTTCTTCGCCGGCTATGCCATCGACCCCACCGAGCTGCTGCAACGTACCTTCGAGGAGGTCGAGGGCTATGACGAGATGGTGGTGCTGCGCGACATCCGGTTCGAGTCGCATTGCGAGCATCACATGGTCCCGATCATCGGCACCGCCCATGTCGGGTATCTGCCGAGCCGCCGCGTGGTCGGCATCAGCAAGCTGGCGCGGGTCGTCGATGCCTATGCCAAGCGTCTGCAAATCCAGGAGAAACTGACGGCGCAGATCGCCAACACGATCGATCGGGTGCTGCAGCCGCTGGGCGTCGGCGTGGTCATCGATTCCCAGCACCACTGCATGACCACGCGCGGCGTGCACAAACCCGGCGCATCGATGGTGACCAGCCGCATGCTTGGCGCCTTCCGCGACGATCCCCAGCTCCGCCGCGAATTCCTGGCCATGATCGGGCTGAACGGCTGAGCCGGCCGGCAGCCCAAGGATCGGCAGCCCCCAAGACCGGCACCCGAAATTTGGCGCCGGCCAACCGTCGCCCGCTGCTCAGCGGTTGTCGCCGTCCAGCAGCCGGCCGAGCCCGCCCAGCACCGAGCCTTCTTCGCGACCGCCGCCGCCGGTCTGGGGCGCTGCCGCCAGCATGCGGCCGGCCAGCCGGGAAAACGGCAGGCTTTGCAGCCAGACATGGCCGGGCCCGGTCAGGGTGGCGAAGAACAGCCCCTCGCCGCCGAACAGCATGGTCTTGATACCGCCGGCACGAACGACGTCGAATTCGACCCCGTCGGTCATCGCGGCGACGCAGCCGGTATCGACATGCAGGGTTTCACCGGCACGAAGCTGGCGCTCCACAAGAGTGCCGCCCATGTGGACGAAGACCAGTCCGTCGCCTTCCAGCTTCTGCATGATGAAGCCTTCGCCGCCGAACAGCCCGGTCAGGATTCGCCGCTGGAAATGGATGCCGATCGACACGCCCTTGGCCGCGGCCAGGAAGCTGTCCTTCTGGCAGATCAGCCGGCCGCCGAAATCCGACAGTTTCAGGGCCAGGATGTTGCCGGCATAGGGTGCGCCGAACGCGACGCGGGCCTTGGCGGCGGTCCCGGTGTGGGTGAACACGGTCATGAACAGGCTTTCGCCGGTCAGCACGCGTTTGCCGGCGCCGATCAGCTTGTCGAGAAAGCGGCCACCCTCGCCGGAGCCGTCCCCAAAAATCGCGTTCATCTCGACCGAGGGGTCCTTGTACATCATGGC
>CAZTNV010000073.1:11683-14262 GCA_964615535.1 uncultured Mycobacteriaceae bacterium
GCATCTCGGCTCCGACGATGCGGTAGTCGATCTCATCGGCCCGCCGCCCGCCGGCCGCCGCTGCGGCCCAGGGCGCGGGAGGCGCAGCCGGACCCTGCGCAAGCGGCGCCGCTGCGCGCAGCTCGGCAATCTGAGTCACCGGCTGCCAGTCCGCAAAGCCGGGCCGCCAGACATAGGCATCCGGATTCTGTCGGGCGTAGAGCACCGCCGCGGCATGATCGATCGGGCCGATCTGCTGGCCGTTGCTGCTGAAGTGCCAGTCGCTCATGGCGGAAATCCCGTTGGGCTTCGTGTGAGGGTATCGGGCGGGTCCGGGACGCCGGCGGCTCAGGCCGGCGGGGGCGCGCCATAACTCTGATGCAGCGCGGCCACGGTCGCGGCGTCCAGCGTCAGGCGCCCGGCCAGCTCGCGCAGATAGGTCCGCTCGGCCTCGGTATCGATGTCGATGGCGAGCAGCGAGGCGGCATAGACCTCCACCCGGAGTCGCGGATCGCGGATCTGCGCGATCAGCCCGTCGAGATCCAGCGGGCGGGCAATTTCGGCCAGCACGAAGGCGCGTTCCTCCTGGGTCACCCCGGCCTGATCCAGGCGCGACAGGATTCGCTGCAATTCGTCCGGGCTGATTTCGCCGTCGGCCTTGGCCGCCGCGATCATCGCCCGTACCAGCACCAGGGCGGCATCGCCATCCAGTAACGGCGGCGCGGCGGGCGAAGGCGGTGGCGGCGGCGGAGCGGCTGCTGGCCGAGGCGGTGGCGGCGGTGCGTTCCAGCCGCCGGCCGGCGGCGGCGGGGGTGGCGGCATGGCACCGGGCCGGGCCGAGCCCGGCGGCGGGGGCGGCTGAGCCGGGGCATCGGTTCGTTGCTGGGTGAAATGCTCGTAAGCGGCGACCGCCAGGCCGCCGATCAGGCCAGCGGCACCCATCCCGCCGAGCCGCGCCCCACCCAGACCGGCCCCACCCAGACCGGTCTGACCCAGAACCCGGCCGATCCGGTCGGTGGCCGCGCCCGTCAAGCCGCCGCCCAACAATCCGCCAAGCAGCCGATTGGCATCGAACATGGTGCATCCCCTCCTCGACTCCGGGAGAGATGATGACAAGGCGGGGAAAGGAATTCCACTGCCGCAAGCTGCCGGGGCGTACCCCCGTTCGGTGCAGCCACGGCCGGAAGACTCGCCGCTCGGGTCGGCGCGGGGGCTCCGTCCGATAAAGCGGGCGGGCGGCCGGCGACGCGCTGTCAGAGATGCGATGCCATCGCCATCGACGGGTCGATCGCCCGTTCGGGCTTGCACAATGCCACAAGCTCGCAGCCCTGGCATGAAACGGGCTGGTCGCAGCATCGGTTTTGAAAGGCGACGCAGGCTTCCTGAAGCGATCTGCTGGCCTTCAGAAGATAGGGGCTGGCTTTCCACTGCATGGCGCGACCGATGTTTTTTCTGGGGATTGACCTTGGACGGCACTATACGATCGGCAAATTAATGACTGATTAATTTCAGGAGACTGGCGGTCGGAGGTATGTCGGTAAAATAACCGAAGAAATTTGCTTGAAGGCGAGATGATGTTTCTTGACAGGGTTGCGGCTTGATGGATAATTTTTTGCCAATGAGTAGTGATCTAGATCAATCCAAACGTCATGAGCTTGTTGCTGCGGACATGACTTTCGGGTGTCGGCAAGCGGCAACGTCTCGAAGGACCGTTGGGCGTTCGCAACGACTCCGGCGTATCCAGATCCATGCGTGTTCGCCGGCCGGCCCGGCTGCCGGGAGGGTCGGGGCTGCCGGGTCGGTCGAAGGCACGACCCCTGCAAGAGAGCGGCAATGAGCGATCATCGGTATCGGCCGGGGCCTTCGCTGGAAAAGCACCGGTATCTGCGGACATCGGTGCTGTTTCCCGCCGAGCTCGTCTCGGAGTTCGGCCGGAGCGACTGTCACGTTCTCAATATTTCGGTGGGTGGCGCCAAGGTTCGATTGACGACACCCTGGGCGGGCGAATTGCAGGTGGCGTTGCGCATCGCCGGCTTCGCCCTGCCGGCCGAAATCGCCTGGCAAAGCGATACCGATCTGGGCCTCTGTTTCATCGGCGATCCGCTCGAGATCGAAAGCCTGGTCCGCGACACCTTGAAGATCGAGAAGACGGCGGTCGATCGGCGGCAATTCTCGCGCATTTCGGTCTTGATGAAGGCGACCATCTTTTCGGGTGGCATGGCGGTCGAGAGCGTGGTGCTCAACCTGTCCTCGGGTGGCGCCAAGGTTCGACTGTTGCAACCAATGACGTTAACGAAGAGCGTGCTGCTGCGGATCGACCGTTTCGGCGATTTCCCGGGCATGGTGACCTGGCGCGACGGCCACTATTTCGGGGTGCGCTTTCAGATGGACCCCGAGGACGTGATCGAGCGGGCAGGCGACATCCTGGCGCCGCCGCCCGAGGGTTCGGAGCGGTTCGGCCAATCCTGACCGTGGCGGGTTTGGTGCTGCCGGTTCCGGGTGCTGCCGGTTCAGGGCGCCGCCGCATCAGGGCGCCAGCCGAGCCCGGTTGTCCACCAGCACGGCGCGGAAATCGTTGACATTGGTCAGGGTCGGGCCGG
>CAZTNV010000074.1:0-14258 GCA_964615535.1 uncultured Mycobacteriaceae bacterium
CTATCCGTTCGAGCTGTCCGGCGGCCTGCGCCAGCGCGCCATGATCGCCATGGCGCTGGTCTGCCGCCCGGCCCTGCTGATCGCCGACGAGCCGACCACCGCGCTGGACGTCACCATCCAGGCACAGATCCTCAAGCTGCTGCGCGATCTGCAGCGCGAGTTGGGCATGGCGGTCCTGATCATCACCCATGATCTGGGCGTGGTCGCCAACGTCGCCGAAGAGGTGGTGGTGATGTATCAGGGCGAGGTGATGGAGGCCGGCACGCTGGACGACATCTTTCGCAACCCGCGCCATCCCTATCTGAAGGCGCTGCTGCGGGCGGTGCCGCGGTTCGACCTCAAGCCCGGCGAGCGGCTCCAGCCGATCCGCGAGATCCAGCCGGTGATCGACTGCAAATTGCTGGAGCGCAAGGCGCCCTGGCCGGACGACGCGGATGCGGCGGGGCCGCTGCTGGCGGTCGAGGGCGTGTCGAAGACCTTCGCCATCCGCAAGAGCGGTCTGCTGCGCACCCGGTCGGACGCCGTGGTGACCGCGGTCGATGATGTCGGATTCACCGTGCGGCGCGGCGAATGCCTGGGTCTGGTCGGCGAGAGCGGCTGCGGCAAGACCACGCTGAGCAAGATCCTGATGCGCGCGGTGATGCCCGATCGCGGCAGCGTGCGGTTCAACGATCACGGCCGGATGGTCGATGTGCTGGCGCTGAGGGACGAGGCGCTGAAGGATTTTCGCAAGCGCATGCAGTTCATCTTTCAGGACCCGTTCGGCTCGCTCAACCCGCGCATGACCGTGCACGATCTGGTCACCGAACCGCTGGCGATCCACGGTATCGGCGACCGCATGCACAGGCAGGAGATGGCCCGCGAACTGATGGATCTGGTCGGCCTGGACGTGCGCGCGCTGCGCCGCTATCCGCACAGCTTTTCGGGTGGGCAGCGCCAGCGCATCGGCATCGCCCGCGCCCTGGCGCTGCGCCCCGACCTGCTGATCTGCGACGAGCCGGTCTCGGCGCTCGACGTGTCGATCCAGGCGCAGGTGCTGAACCTGCTCAAGGATCTGAAGGACCGGCTCGGCCTGACCTATCTGTTCATCAGCCACAATCTGGCGGTGGTCGATTACATCGCCGACCGGATCATGGTGATGTGCGCCGGCCGGATCGTCGAGATCGCGCCGCGGGAGCTGCTGTTCCGCAACCCGGTCCATCCCTATACCAGGGCGCTGCTCTCGGCGGTGCCCCATCCCGATCCCGGAGCGCCGCTCGATCTGGCCGCGCTGATGGACGGCCGGGCGTCGGAGCCGGCGGCCTGGCCGCCGCCCTTCACTTTGCTGCCGGGGCTGCACCCGGCGATGATCGACCTCGGCGGCGGGCATTTCGTGCGCGCCCATTCGGAGCCGGCGATGGTGGAGTTGGCGTCGTGATGCGCGTGCGCCTTGCCCCACCGGAACGCCGTTCACCCCGACCGTCCTCCCTGGGGGGGAAGGGCTTCAGGGCGGTCCTTGCGATCGGCATTGCCCTGCTGGTGGCGATCGTTTCCCCCGCCCATGCGCTCGATCTGGTCGAAACCCCGATGCTGGCCGGCGCGGTGGCCGAGGGGCGCATGCCGCCGGTGGCGGAGCGGGTGCCCGCAGTGCCGGCGATGGTCGATCTGGTGCTGGAGGGGCGCGAACCCGGCCGGCCGGGCGGCGAGATCGCCTGGCTGGCCTCCCGCGCCCGCGATATCCGGATCATGAACGTCTACGGCTATGCCCGGCTGGTCGGCTATGCCCCCAGCTTCGAGCTGTTTCCGGATCTGCTCCGCGCCATCGAGGTCGAGGACGACCGCGTGTTCACCCTGCATCTGCGGCCGGGCCACCGCTGGTCGGATGGGGCGCCGTTCACCACCGTGGATTTCCGCTACGCCTGGTTCGACATGGCGCTGAACCAGGAGCTGCGGCCCTACGGACCGGACGACCGGCTGATCGTCGAGGGCGAGGCGGCCAGTGTGGAGATCATCGACCCGGTCACCGTTCGCTATTCCTGGTCGCGGCCCAATCCCCGATTCCTGCCGGCCCTGGCCGCGCCCAATCCGCTCTATATCTTCGCGCCGGCGCATTATCTGCGGCAGTTCCACCCGGCCTACACCGACCCCGAGACGCTGGCCCGGCGGGTGGCCGAATCGGGCGAGCGGAACTGGACGGCGCTGCACATCCGCCGCGGCAATCTGTACGAGGCCGACAATCCCGATCTGCCGACGCTCGAACCCTGGCGCAATACCACGCCGCCGCCCTCGGACCGGTTCGTGTTCGAGCGCAACCCCTATTATCACCGTGTCGATGCCGCGGGACATCAGCTCCCCTATCTCGACCGGGTGATCGTGAACATCGCCGACGCTTCGCTGATCCCGGCCAAGACCGGTGCGGGGGAGAGCGATCTGCAGGCCCGCAGCCTGCGCTTCGACAATATCAGCTTCCTGATGGCGGCGGCGGAGCGCGGCGATTTCCGTTGCCTGCTGTGGCCGACCGCGCTCGGTTCGGAGATCGCGCTCTATCCCAATCTGAACGCCAACGATCCGGTGTGGCGCGCGCTCAACCGCGATGTCCGGTATCGCCGCGCGCTGTCGCTGGGAATCAACCGGGAAGAGATCAATCAGGTGGTGTTTTTCGGCCTGGCGACACCGGGCAACAACACCGCGCTGCCCCAGTCGCCGCTGTTCGACGCCGAACGGCTCCAGCGCTGGGCGATTTACGATCCGGATCGGGCCAATGCCCTGCTCGACGAGATCGGGCTGACCGAGCGCGACGGCTCGGGCATCCGCCTGCTGCCGGACGGGCGGCGGCTCGAGGTGATCGCCGAGACCTCGGGCGAACGCTCGGTCGAGACCGACGTGCTGCAACTGATCACCGATACCTGGCGCACCATCGGCGTGGCGCTTTATATCCGGAGTTCGCAGCGCGACGTGTTCCGCAACCGGATTTTCAGCGGCGACGTCGCCATGTCGGTGTGGTTCGGTTTCGACAACGCGCTGTTCACGGCGAATTCGGTGCCCGGCGAGCTGGCGCCGGTCGATCAGAACGCACTGCAATATCCCAAATGGGGCCAATGGGTGCAGACCGGCGGCGCGGCCGGCGAACCGCCCGACATGGATTTCGCGCTGAGCCTGATGGACCTGTACCGGACCTGGATGACCAGCGCCGACCGCGAGCGGCGGGCGGCAATCGTGTCGGAAATGCTCGACATCCATGCCGATCAGGTGACCTCGATCGGGCTGGTCCAGGGCGTGCTCCAGCCGATCGTGGTGAGCAACCGCCTGCACAACGTGCCCGAAGACGGGATCTACAGTTGGGACCCCGGCGCCCATTTCGGCATGTACCGGCCGGACACGTTCTGGGTGGCGGAATAGATACGAAGACAAGATGAAATGATTCTACTACTGATGCTTTCCGTGTCCCTGTGATCTCGTGGTAGACCGGCGCGTCTGAAATAGAGTGGAACCGCCAGCATGCTCGCCTATGTCGCCCGGCGCCTCCTGATCATGATTCCGACGCTGCTGGCGATCAGCCTGATCAGCTTCGTCATCATCCAATTGCCGCCGGGCGATTTCCTGACCACGCTGATCAACGAGCAGCTCAGCCGCGGCGAACGCGCCGACATGGCCTATATCGAGCATCTGCGCGAGACCTACGGCCTCGACCGGTCCTGGATCGAGCAGTACCTGTTCTGGCTGGGCAACGCGCTCCAGGGCGATTTCGGGTATTCGTTCGAGTACCAGTTGCCGGTGACCGAGGTGGTCGGCGACCGCATGCTGCTGACCATCGTGCTGACCCTGGCGACCACGATCTTCATCTGGGTGGTGTCGTTCCCGATCGCGATCTATTCGGCGACCCACCAGTATAGCTGGGGCGACTACGGTCTGACCTTCCTGGGCTTCATCGGGCTGGCGACGCCCAATTTCCTGCTGGCGCTGGTGATGCTGTATTTCGCCAATGTCTGGTTCGGCACCTCGATCGGCGGGTTGATGGACCCGCAGTTCATCGACCAGCCGATGAACTGGGCCAAGTTCCTGTCGATTCTGGAGCATCTCTGGGTGCCGGTGATCGTGATCGGCACCGCCGGCACCGCGGGAATGATCCGCCGGCTGCGCGCCAACCTGCTCGACGAGTTGCAGAAGCAGTATTACGTGACGGCGCTGGCCAAGGGCCTGCCGCCGCGCCGGGCCCTGTTCAAATATCCCCTGCGCATGGCGCTCAACCCGTTCATCGCCGACATCGGCAGCATTCTGCCGGAACTAATCTCGGGCGCGACCATCGTTGCCGTGGTGCTCAACCTGCCGACCACCGGGCCGCTGCTGCTCAGCGCCTTGCAGAGCCAGGACATGTACATGGCCGGCAGCTTCGTGTTCTGGCTGGCCCTGCTGACGGTGGTCGGCGTGCTGCTGTCCGATCTGGCGCTGGCGGTGCTCGATCCGCGCATCCGGCTGAGCGGGGGAGCGGTGAAATGACCGTCATCGTCGACAACGCGCCGGGCGACGATCCGTCCGCCGGCCGTGGCGGGGACGAGCCGGATCGGCTGCCGCACACCGTCAATCCCGCGCCCTGGGACCCCTATCGCACCGAAACCCTCACCGCCAAGCAGGAGAGGTACTATCTGGCGTCCCAGTGGACGATCATGTGGTGGAAGCTGAAGCGCCATCGCCTGGCCGTGTTCTCCGGTGCCGTGCTCGGCTTCTTCTATGTATCGATCCTGTTCGTCGAAATCCTGGCGCCGTACAATCTTCAGACGCGGCACACGCAATTCATTTTTGCCCCGCCGCAGCAGATCCATTTCTTTCATAACGGCGAGTTCATCGGGCCGTTCGTCTATGGCTACACCTACCGGCTCGACATGCGCACGATGCGGCGCGAATACACGCCCGATCCCGCCCGGGTTCAGCCGCTGCGCTTTTTCTGCCAGGGCGATCCTTATCTGTTCTGGGGCGCAATCCCGGCGCGCTTCCATCTGTTCTGCCCGGCCGAGGGCGGCACCGCGTTTCTGTTCGGCACCGACCGGCTGGGCCGCGACCTGCTGAGCCGGATGATCCATGCCGGCCGCATCTCGCTGACCGTCGGGCTGTTCGGCGTCACGATCAGCTTCGTGCTGGGAATTCTGATCGGCGGCATCGCCGGCTATTACGGCGGCTGGGTCGATACCGTCACCAACCGGCTGATCGAGATCATTCAGAGTTTTCCGCAATTGCCGCTGTGGATGGCGCTGTCGGCGTCGCTGCCGGTGAACTGGAGCCCGATCTGGATCTATTTCGGCATTACCATCATACTCGGGCTGGTCGATTGGACCGGACTGGCGCGGGCGGTGCGCTCGAAGCTGCTGGCCTTGCGGGAGGAAGATTTCTGTACCGCGGCACAACTTATGGGCGCGCGACCCGGCCGGATCATCGGCCGCCATCTGCTGCCGAGCTTCATGAGCCACCTGATCGCCTCGGCCACCTTGCAGGTGCCGGCGATGATTCTGGGCGAGACCGCGCTCAGCTTCCTCAATCTCGGCTTGCGGCCGCCGATCACCAGCCTGGGCGTGCTGCTGAACGAGGCGCAGAACATCAACGTGGTGGCGCTTTACCCCTGGCTGATGCTGCCGGTGGTGCCGGTGATCATGGTCGTGCTGGCCTTCCAGTTCTTCGGCGACGGTCTGCGCGATGCCGCGGACCCTTATCGATGAGGCGATCGATGCCGTCACCAGCGTGGGTGGCAACGGGGGGCCGCGTCAGTCGTCCCGGCGCCGGGCCGGCTTGACCTCGGGCAGCAATCTCAGGAACACATCGCGGATTTCTTCGGAGACTTCCAGGAACTGGAGGCCAATGTACTTCTCGTCGTACCATATGACTCTGCCGGGAAAATCACCGAAGCGCTCAACCGAAAGCGTGAGGGCGGCTCCAATTTGCAACGTCTCGACCCGGTTGCCGATCATCACATCCTTGATGATTTTGGCGCCACCTGGAGAAATGTCCCTGACCACGCAATCGTAGAGGATTCCGAGCTGATAAATCTTGGCCTTGAGCAGAACGGGATTGCGATAGTGCCGTCGCGCCTCGGCCTTTACCCTGACGATATTTGGAAGCAGTTCTTGATCGTCGGTCATGGGCTGCAATCATCATCAGGAATGGTGCCGAGATCGGGGCATGCCGTCGATCACAGGCTGACGATTCTTGAAGCCTATCAACTCGCGCACGACGAGGCAAATGATTGAATTATCGGCAAAACCGTATGATCGACCGAATCCTGAGCGAATCCGGTCGTCATTTCCAAATTCGCAGACCACCTGATCCGGGTTGCACTTTAAGAATCGCCGAGTCCCGCATTATTGGTCCGGCCACACATAAATAGTCTTAATTGGTTTATGGTAAAGTCGTGACGGCCCGGATCGCCCGGATCTCCGCCAGTCTCGAAACTGGCTAGGCGGATGGGGCTGCGCCGATGACGGAGGACCGAAACGTCTTGGCTGATATCGCCGACCTGACCTACGACCCGCCGGCCGAGCGGCTGACCGGCATGATCGGCACCACCGCGATCGACATGCGTGCCTGTTCGGGCGGCTATCGCGGCGCGCTGGACCAGAGCCGGTGGCTGGACACCCCGGAGAGCCGCGATCCGGAGGTCTGGGGCGGACCGACCCCGTTCGGGCGATACGACATCGTCTGGCTCGGCGCCTACAACAACACGCGGGGCGTCAGTCTCGGGCTGTGCTGCTTTCTCCACCCGGACCCGCCGACCCGCGCGCGGATCACCGCCAGCGGGCGGGTGTGGAACGATTTCCTGATCCATCAGCCGGGCCGGATCGGCAGCCTGGGGTGCATCGTCCCGTGGCCGCGCAACGCCTTTGATGATCTGATGAGACTGCTGCAAGGCGAAGTGGATGAACGCCGCGGCAGTCTCACCGTCGTTTCCCGCGGGTCCGCCGCCCTTCCCTGAAGGCCGGCCGGCCGCGGCGGCCGGCCGGCGGCGCGATCCGGCTCAGCCCTCGTCATAGCGGATGATGTCGTCCTCGCCCAGATAGGCGCCCGACTGCACCTCGATCAGGTTGAGCGGCACCTTGCCGGGATTCTCCAGCCGGTGTTCCAGCCCGAGCGGGATGTAGGTCGATTCGTTCTCGCACAGCAGCACCTGCTCGTTGCCGCGGGTGACCAGCGCGGTGCCGTTGACCACCACCCAATGCTCGGCGCGGTGATAGTGCTTTTGCAGCGACAGCCGGCGGCCCGGATTGACGGTCAGGCGCTTGACCTGGAACCGCTCGCCGACATGCAGGCTTTGATAGAAGCCCCAGGGCCGGAACACCTTGCGGTAATTGGACACCTCCATCCGCCCGGCGGCCTTGAGCTGCTCGACCAGCGGCTTGATGTTCTGGGCCTCGTCCTTGGCCGAGACCAGGATGGCATCCTCGGTCACCACGATCACCGCATCCTCGATGCCGACCACCGCGGTCAGCAGATCCTGGCTGCGGATATAGCAGTTGCGGGTGTTCTGGGTGACCACATCGCCCAGGCAGACATTGCCGGTAGCGTCCTTGTCGCCGATCTGCCACAGCGCCGACCATGCGCCGACATCGGTCCAGCCGATCTCCGCCGGCACCATCACGGCGGAGTGGGTGTGCTCCATCACCGCATAGTCGATCGACGCGGAGCGCGCGGAGCTGAACGCTTCGGGATCGAGGCGGAAGAAGTCGCGGTCGACCGTGCCCTTTTCGATCGCCGTCCGGCAGGCCGCGAGCATGGCCGGTTCCAGCCGGTCCAGCTCGGCCAGATAGCCCGCCGCCGGGAACAGGAACATGCCGCTGTTCCACAGATGCTCGCCATCGGCGACGTAGCGCTGTGCCGTCTCCAGTTGCGGTTTCTCGACGAATTCGGCGACCTGATAGACGCCCTCCAGCCCGGGCACCGCCGGCCCGCGCCGAATATAGCCATAGCCGGTCTCGGGCGTGTCGGCATGGATGCCGAAGGTCACCAGATGGCCGGCGGAGGCCGCCGCGGCGGCGCGGTCGACCACCTCGATGAAGCCTTCGATGTCGCGGATCAGGTGATCGGCCGGCAGGACCAGCAGCAGGGCATAGGGATCGCGCGCCACCACATGAAGAGCCGCGACCGCGGCGGCCGCCGCGGTGTTGCGCCCGACCGGCTCGAGCATGATCGCCGCCGGGGCCGCCGCCATCTGACGCATCTGCTCGGCGATGACGAAGCGGTGCTCCTGATTGCAGATCACCAGCGGCGGGGCGAACCGGCTCGGATCATCAACCCGCGATGCGGTATCCTGCAGCATCGAGCGTTTGGAGCACAGGCTCAGCAACTGTTTCGGATAGTGTTCGCGCGACATCGGCCACAGCCGGGTCCCGGCACCGCCGGACAGCAGCACGGGATGGATCAGGTGACGCAACGAGGTGTCGGGCATGATCGGGCATCGCTTTCGAAGGGGGCCGGGACCGTCCGTAAGCCGGCGACGGGTGGAGCCGCGCGAGTGGGCGGTGCGAAAACATTATAGTCGCGCGTACCGCTTTTGCCCACGGGCTAACGCTGTGCTGGACGTATAGGGCCGGGGCGTGGACGGATACAGATCATGCATCGGATGGCGGACGGGATGCGCATCGGGATCGATTTGGGCGGGACCAAGATCGAGGGGGTCGCGCTCGACGAGGGCGGGGCGGTCCTGGGCCGCCGGCGGGTGCCGACGCCGCGCCATGATTACGCCGGCACGATTCGGGCGATCGCCGATCTGGTCGCCGGGCTGGAGCAGGCGACCGGGCGGCGCGGCACGGTGGGCGTCGGCATGCCGGGCGCCCTGTCGCCGGTCACCGGCCGGGTCAAGAACGCCAATTCGACCTGGCTGAACGGCATGCCGTTCGACCGCGATCTGGCGGCGGCGCTCGGCCGGCCGGTGCGCTGCGTCAACGATGCCAACTGCCTGGCGGTGTCGGAGGCGACCGACGGCGCCGCGGCGGGGGCGGAACTGGTGTTCGCGGTGATTCTCGGCACCGGCTGCGGCGCCGGCATCGCGATTCACGGCCGCGCCCTGGTCGGCGGCAACGCGATTGCCGGGGAGTGGGGCCACAACCCGCTGCCCTGGCCGCGCGACGACGAGCGGCCCGGCCCGCCCTGCTATTGCGGCCAGTGCGGCTGCCTGGAGACCTGGATCTCCGGCACCGGCTTTGAACACGACTACGCCCGCGCCGCCGGCCGCACCCTGCCGGCGGCGGAGATCGTCACCCTGGCCGAGTCGGGCGATGCCGGGGCGGTGGCGGCCCTGGAGCGCTACGAGGACCGGCTGGCGCGCGGGCTGGCGGTGGCGATCAATCTGCTCGACCCCGACGTGATCGTGCTGGGCGGCGGCATGTCGAACGTCGCGCGGATCTATCGGACGGTGCCGCCGCTGCTGCCCCGCTGGGTGTTCGGGGGCGAGGCAGCCACGCCGATCCGCCCGGCCGCTCATGGCGATTCGAGCGGCGTGCGGGGTGCGGCGTGGCTGTGGCCGGCGGCGGAGCCATCGGACACGGCCTACTCGCCGCCCGCCATGCGCCCGTAGTCGAAGGGGGGGAGCTCGGCGATCTGCGCCGCGGTCTGCTGGGCGGTCAGGGCGCCGGTGTCCGGATTGAAGATCATGCCGGACCACGGCAGGGCGTAAAGCACCGTGCCGTCCGGGGGGCGGACGACCACCGCGGCGACCTGCCCGGCGGCGGTCAGGATCAGATCGTCGACGCGGCCGTAGTCCGGCCGGTCCTGGATCTGGACCGCCGCGCCCAGCATCCGCTCCGCCCGCCAGACGCCCACCGAGGTCAGCCGGTCGGTGACGCCGGACGGGTCGACCGGCGGCATGTCGGCCACCGAAATGCGTAGCGGGCGGGCCGGCGGTGCCGTGGCGAGCTGGTTCCATGGCACGCTGACCTGGGCGGCCGCGGCGGCGGTGCCCGCAGCCGTGTCGATCACCAATTGCAGCACCTGTCCGCCGGGCGCGACGATCAGATCGCGCACCGTACCGACCGGCTCTGCCTCCAGGGACTGCACCGGCGCGCCGATCACCGGCGAGGCCCGCCAGCCCTGGTAAAGCGGGGCATAGGACCAACTGCGCAGATCGTAGGCGTTTTCGGGGGCGTTTTCGGGGGCGTTTTCGGGCCGCGGCGACGGCACGTCGTCCGGGGAGCCGGCGTCCTGGGCGCGCGCTGCGGAGGCGGCCGTCAGACCCAGCAAGGCAATGACGCAAAGCACGAACCGCATCGCATCAGCCTTTCCGTTGCGGATCGGGGAAGGTGCCGGTGCCGGGACAGCGGGGCGGGTCCGGCCCAACGGGCACGACGGTTCATGAACGGTCTTGCGCGGCCGGACGTTCCCCGGCAATCCAACGCTCGACCGGCCCTGAAGCGGGCGTTATGTTATAACGTAATTTTTGTGGCGAAGATCGCCGGGAGCGGGGTGCAGGGCATGGATGCCTTCGGGACGAAGATGACCGACGAGCGGATTCCGGTTTCGCTGCTGACCGGTTTCCTGGGCAGCGGCAAGACGACCGTGCTCAACCGGCTGATGCGCCAGCCGGAGCTGGCCAATACCCTGGTGGTGATCAACGAGTTCGGCGAGATCGGGCTCGATCACGTGCTGCTCGAGACCTCCAGCGAGGACATGGTGCTGCTCAACAGCGGCTGCCTGTGCTGCACCGTGCGCGGCGATCTGATCGACACGCTGCGCCGGGCCTTCCTGCGGCGGGTACGCGGGGAGATCCCGCCATTCGGGCGGGTGATCATCGAGACCACCGGGCTGGCCGATCCGGCGCCGGTGCTCCACACGCTGATGACCGACCCGGTGCTCGAAGCCCGCTACCGGATCGACGGGGTGATCACCACGGTGGATGCGGTCAACGGCGCCGACACGCTGGACCGCCAGCCGGAGTCGATCAAGCAGGCGGCGGTGGCCGACCGGCTGCTGCTGACCAAGACCGATCTGGCGGCGCCCGAAATCGTCGAGAGCCTGGAGCGGCGGCTGCGCGCCCTGAACCCGGCGGCGCCGATCCTGACGGTGGTCGACGGGGCGGCGATCGAGGCGGCGGCGGCGGCCGGCGGGCTGTTCAATGCCGGCCTGTACGATCCGGCGACCAAATCCCCCGACGTGCTGCGCTGGCTGAAGGAGGAGGCCTTTGCCGAGCCGCACGGCCACCATCACCATCACCATGATGAGGGCGGGCGCGGTCATGGGGACCACGATCATGGCGGGCACGGGCACGACACGCACGGGCATGAGGGCAATCCGCTGTCGGAGCACGATCATGGCCACCCGCTCGACGTGAACCGGCACGACGATCACATCCGCGCCTTCTGCATGACGATCGACGATCCGATTGAACCCGGCGCCCTGCAGCTCTGGCTCGAAATGCTGCTGGCGGTGAAGGGGCCCGATCTGCTGCGGCTGAAGGCAATCGTCAATCTCCAGGGCGAAGACCAGCCGGTGGTGATCCACGGCGTGCAGCACGTCTTTCACCCGCCGATCTTTCTGAAGGCTTGGCCCTCGGAGGACCGGCGCAGCCGGTTCGTGTTCATCACCCGGGACATCAGCCGGGCCGCCCTGGAAAAGCTGCTGATCGCACTCAACCGCGCCCGGTCCGGCGACGCCGCGGACGACGCCGCATCGGAAGCGCGGGCATGAGCGCCGATGGCGTCCTGGCGGTCCCGGAGCCGATGGTCTGGTGCCGCAATCCGGCCGATCTCGCGGCCGTCCACCGGCCGGGCGTCGCCCTCGCGGTGTGGCCGCGAACCGTGCCGGACTCGCTGCGGCATTTCCTTGATCGCCTGCCCGCGGCAGCCCTGCCGCACGGGCGGTTCACCGTGGCGCCGCGGCGGGCCGCGGCCGCGGTGGCCGACTGCGTCGACCGGGCCTGTCCGGCACCCAGCCTCGGCCGCCGCCTGCTGGTGACCGACATCGCCGCAATCATCGAGCGGTTCGGCGATCTGACCGGAAGCTGGAAGGTCGCGGTTCGGCTGGAAGCGGTGGCCGATGATTCCTGCCGGAAATTCCACGCCGACGCCGTGCCGCTGCGGCTGCTGACCACCTATCGCGGGCCGGCGACGCAGTGGCGCCCGGCCGATGCCGGCCCGGCCGATGCCGGGTGTGCCGATGCCGGCCCGGTCGATGCCGGGGGTGCCGAGGAGTTGCCGCGGTTCGCGGTCGGGCTGTTCAAGGGCCGGACTTATCCCGGCCAGGGCGATGCCGCGATCCTGCACCGCTCCCCGCCGATCCAGGGCAGCGGCACCACCCGCCTGCTGCTCTGCCTGGATAGTGCGGAGTAGACGACAGGGGCCGAACGCGCGTTTTCAGGCGGTCAGCCGTGGCGATTGCACCCGGCATGATCGCCTTGCTCGATCCGCCGCGATCGGGTGGCGGTTGCGGCCCGGTCTAGGCGCAATGGTGGACTTCGACGGACACGTGGACCAGACCCCGGTCGCGGGGCAGCAGCGCCTTGTAATGCTCGGGGGATTTCGGCTGGTGGGTGGCCAGCGAGACGATCGCGGCATAGCGGTTCGGGCCGATCGACCAGACGTGCAGTTCGGTCACCCGCTCGTCGGTATGGCCTTCGATCGCCGCCCGGATCTCGGTCTGGAGCGGGTCGGGTGCCGAGCGGTCGAGCAGCACCCAGCCGCTCTGCCGCAACAGACCCCAGGACCAGTTCGCGACCAGGATCGCACCGGCGATGCCCATCGCCGGGTCGAGCCAGTCCAGCCCGGCATAAAGCCCGGCGAGCAGGGCGACAATGGCCAGCACCGAGGTCAGGGCATCGGCCAGGACATGCAGATAGGCGGAGCGCAGATTGTGGTCCTGATCGGCGCCGCGGTGGTGATCATGGTGGCGATGATGATCGTGGCCGTGATCATGGTCATGGCCGGTGTCGTCGTGATGATGATGGTGATGGCCGCCCAGGATGATCACGCTGGCGATGTTGACCGCGAGGCCCAGCACAGCGACCGGGATCGCCTGCCCGAACGCGATCGGCACCGGATCGAAGAAACGCAGAATACTCTCCCAGGCCATCAGCAGTGCGAACACCGCGAGCATCAATGCGCCGGTGAACCCGGCCAGGGCATTGACCTTGCCGGTGCCGAAGCTGAACCGCTGATCGCGCGCATGGCGCCGGGCAAAGCCGTAGGCAAAGGCGGCAATCCCGATCGCGGCGGCGTGCGAGCCCATGTGCAGGCCGTCGGCCAGCAGCGCCATCGAGCCGAAGGCGATCCCGGCGGCGATCTCCGCCACCATGGTCACCGCCGTGAGGCCGAGCACGATGCGCATGCGGCGTTCGCCCGCCTGCACCTGATCCTGGCCGAAAACGTGATCGTGCTGCCATTGCTGGATGGAGTGGCCGTGCATGGTGGGCCTCGCCTAGGGACGGAGACTCACGATAGCAGCGGCGCATGGCGCGCGAAACCCGCGAATCGGTGACATAGGCGGTTATGCGATCCGGCCGGCGCCGCGACCCCGGTCGGCGGTCGATCAATGCCGGTCGATCATTGCCGGTCGATCAGGGGCCGGATCACGACCCCCAGAATCTGGGCGGCGATGAACAGCGCCAACGCCGCGACCACCACCGAGGGACCCGAGGGGGTATTCCAGTACAGCGAGGCCTCCAGCCCGGCCCCGACCGCGGCACAGCCGATCACCCCCGCCAGCACCGCCATCTGCTCCGGCGTGCGGGCGAACCGCCGCGCGGTCGCCGCCGGGATGATCAGCAGCGCGGTGATCAGCAGGATGCCGACGATCTTCATCGCGATCGCGATCACCGTCGCCAGCAGCAGGGTGAACCAGAGGCGGACCGCCAGGGAGTTGATTCCTTCGGCGCGGGCCATTTCCTCATGAACGGTCAGCGCCAGCAGCGGCCGCCAGATCACGGCGAGTCCGGCCAGCACGGCACCGCCGCCGCCATAGATCCACAGCAGGTCGCCCCGGGTCACCGACAGGACATCGCCGAACAGGTAGCCCATCAGGTCGATCCGCAAGGTCTCCATGAAGCTGATCGCGACCAGCCCGAGCGCCAGCGCCGAATGGGCGAGGAGGCCCAGCAGGGTATCGGTGGCGAAGCGCCGCTGCTCCTGAAGCAGGACGATCGCCACGGCCAGCACCAGGCAGGTCAGCATGATCCCGACCGTGACGTCGATCGCCAGCAGAAAGCCGAGCGCCAGAGCTTCGACGCGTGGGGCGGCCGCCGCGATCAGACCACCTGGACCGACCTCCACCCGGTCCACAATTCCACCCGGCAGACCTCCGGCTTCGATCAG
>CAZTNV010000075.1:0-3353 GCA_964615535.1 uncultured Mycobacteriaceae bacterium
GTCACGATCATGCAGATGGAGGCCGGGCTGGACACCGGGCCGATGCTGCTTGCCGAGGCGGTGCCGATCGGCCCGGATACCACTGCCGGGGAGCTGCACGATGCGCTGGCCGCGCTGGGCGCCCGGCTGATCGTGCCGGCGCTGGAGGGGCTGGCCGCGGGCACGCTGCATCCGGTGGCGCAGCCGGCGGAGGGCGTCACCTATGCCCACAAGATCGGCCGCGAGGACGGCCGGCTCGACTGGCGCGATGCCGCCCATGCCGAGCGGCAGGTCCGGGCATTCAATCCCTGGCCCGGCGCCTGGTTCGAGTTCCGCGGCGAGCCGGTCAAGGTCCTGGCCGCCGCGCGCGTGCCCGAGACCGAGGGACCGGCCGGCACCGTGCTGGACGACCGCCTGACCATCGCCTGCGAAACCGGCGGCGCGGTCCGCCCGACCCGGTTGCAGCGGCCGGGCCGGGCGCCGATGGCGAGCGCGGCGCTGCTGCGCGGCTTTCCGATTCCCGCCGGGACCCGGCTTTGCCCCGCTACAGAATGACCGTCGAATATGATGGCGGGCCGTTTGCCGGCTGGCAGCGCCAGACCAACGGGCCATCGGTGCAACAGGCGGTCGAGGAGGCGGTCCTCGGCTTCTGCGGCGAGACCGTACGCGTCCGGTGCGCCGGGCGGACCGATGCCGGCGTCCACGCATACGGCCAGGTTGCGCATGTCGATCTGGCCGCCGAACGGCCGCCCGACACCATCCGCGATGCCGTCAACTTCCATCTCAAGCCCTGGCCGGTCGCCCTGCTGGCGGTCCAGCGCGTGGCGGACGACTTCGATGCCCGCCTGTCGGCGATCCGGCGGCATTATCTCTATCGCATTCTCAACCGGCGGGCGCCGGCCGTGCTCGATCGCGGCCGGGTCTGGCATGTCGCGCGCCCGCTCGATGCCGAGGCCATGCACGCGGCGGCGCAGGTGCTGACCGGCCGGCACGATTTCACCAGCTTCCGCGCCGCCGAGTGCCAGGCGGCTTCGCCGGTGAGGACGCTGGAGCGACTCGACGTGGCGCGGCAGGGCGACGAGATCCGGGTGATCGCGGCGGCGCGGTCGTTTCTGCACCATCAGGTGCGCAACCTGGTGGGCACGCTGCACCGGGTCGGACAGGGCAAATGGACCGAGGCGGATGTCGCGCGCATCCTGGCCGCGCGCGACCGGTCCGCGGCCGGGCCGACCGCACCGCCGCAAGGCCTGTATCTTGCCGGCGTCGACTATCCCGGATAGCCGATCATGCCGGCGGCGGACTCGGCGACCAGCCAGCTTACCGTGAGATCCGCCACCGTCAGCAGCACGGCGAGAACACCGGACGTCTCCAGCGAGGTCCGGATCACGAACCATTCGTAGACGATCAGGAAGGCGACGGCGGCGACCCCGACGGTATCGGCCAGCTCTCTCGGCCACAGCCCGAGCTGGGTGATCAGCACCAGCGGGAAAAGCACGACGATCTGGACGATGTTCGACCAGTTGTAGGCGACCAGAAATTCGAGATAGCGGTGCTGCCGCCCGATCGCCCAGGCGATGGTGAGCATCAGCACCGGGAAGGCGGTCCAGCTTATCGTATAGGCGAGCGTCTGCACGGTCAGCACCCGCCCCAGCGACAGCTCCGGCAGAACCGGCCACAGCCGCATCGCCTGCAGGATCGCGTAGAACGGCAGGATCAGGACCGCGGCGAAAAAGCTGTTCCGGGCGCCCTCGACCGAACGGTCGAAGAACTCCATTCCTCGCGCGTCGAGCTTGGCCAGACAGAAGGCGCCGAAGATCGCGCGGCTGGTCTCGTTCGCCGTCACCATCAGCCGCTACCCTTGCGGGGGGAACTGCGCATCGAGGACCTCGGTGTATATTTCAACCAGACTGTGCAGGTCCGCGAGTTCGGCATGCTCATCGACCTTATGAATGGTGCGGTTGATCAGGCCGAATTCCACCACCGGGCAATGATCCCGGATGAACCGGGCATCGGAGGTGCCGCCGCCGGTATCCGGCACCGGCCGCCGCCCGGTCACCCGTTCGACCGCCCCGGCGACCAGCTCGGTCAGCGGCCCCGGCGCGGTCACGAAGCTCTCGCCGGAGACCTTGACGGTCAGGTCGATCCGGCCGCCCGCCGCCGCGATACGCTCGCGCAGCCACTCGATCAGCGTGGCGGAGCGGTGGCGGTCGTTGAACCGGATGTTGAGCATCGCCCGCGCCTGGGCCGGGATGACGTTGGTCGCGCTGTTGCCGACGTCGATGCCGGTGACCTGCAGGCTTGACGGTTCGAACAGGCCGCTGCCGCCGCTGCCGGTCACCTCGTCGAGCGGGCGCGCGATCAGCCCGGCCAGCAGATCGACCAGCCGGTGGACCGGATTGTCGGCCAATTGCGGATAGGCCGCGTGCCCCTGCACGCCGTGGACGGTCAGCCAGGCGTTCAGGCTGCCGCGCCGGCCGATCTTCATCATGTCGCCCAGTTCGGACCGGCAGGTCGGCTCGCCGACCAGGCAGGCGTCGATCGTCTCGCCGCGCCCGGCCAGCCAGTCGAGCACCCTGCGGGTGCCGTCGACGGCGTCGCCTTCCTCGTCGCCGGTGATCAGCAGCCCGATCGAGCCGCCGAACCCGGCGCCGCTGCGGCCCAGAAAGCGCGCGGCGGCGGCGGCAAAGGCGGCGACGCCGGACTTCATGTCGACGGCCCCGCGGCCCCAGAGTTCGCCGCCCTCGATGACGGCGGAGAACGGCGGGTGCGTCCAGGCGGCCGCATCGCCCACCGGCACCACATCGGTATGGCCGGCGAAGCAGAAATGCGGCCGGCCGGTGCCGATCCGGGCGTAGAGATTATCGATTTCCGGCTGTCCCTCGCTCGCGAAGCGCAGGCGGTGGCAGGCGAAGCCGAGACCTTCGAGCGCCGTCTGCACCACGTCCAGCGCACCGGCCTCGGCCGGCGTCACGCTGGGGCAGCGGATCAGGGCCTGGGCCAGGGCGACCGGGTCGAGATTCACGGGTTGGGACGGAGCGGGCAAGGACTCAGTCCCGCAGCAGCTCGTTGATCGAGGTCTTCTCGCGGGTCCTGGCATCCACGCGCTTGACGATCACCGCGCAATACAGGCCGGGGCCGGGCGAGCCGTCGGGCAGCGGCTTGCCCGGCATGGTGCCCGACACCACCACGGAATAGGGCGGCACCCGGCCATAAAAGGTCTCTCCGGTCGCGCGGTCGATAATCCGGGTCGAGGCGCCGATATAGACGCCCATCGACAGCACCGAGCCCTGCTCCACGATCACGCCTTCGGCGACTTCGGCGCGGGCGCCGATGAAGCAGTCGTCCTCGATCACCACCGGCCCGGCCTGGAGCGG
>CAZTNV010000075.1:3363-14164 GCA_964615535.1 uncultured Mycobacteriaceae bacterium
TGGGGCTGGCCTGCAGGGGTTCCAGCACGCCGCCGATGCCGGCGCCGCCCGAAATGTGGACGTTGCGGCCGATCTGGGCGCAGGAGCCGACCGTGGCCCAGGTGTCGATCATGCTGCCGCTGCCGACATGGGCGCCCAGATTGAGAAAACACGGCATCAGCACGGCGCCGGGTGCGACATAGGCGGAATGGCGCACCACGCAGCCGGGCACCGCGCGAAACCCGGCGGCACGGAAATCCGCCTCGCTCCAGCCGGCGAATTTCGGCGCCACCTTGTCCCACCACACCGCGCCGCCGGGCCCGCCGGGGATCACGCTCATGTCCTCCAGCCGGAACGACAGCAGCACGGCCATTTTCAGCCACTGATGGACGACCCACCGGCCGTCGGTCTTTTCCGCGACGCGCAGGCGGCCGGAATCGAGGCCGGCCAGCGCCGCGGCCACCGCATCCCGCGCCGGATCGGCGACCCCCGGCGAAAGCTGGTCGCGCCGCGCCCAGGCGGCCTCGATGGCATGCTGCAAATCGGCATCGGTCATGGAGGGAAACTCTCGGTACGGCTGGAGTACGGCCGCGCGCACCTTGGGTCAGCGCCGGGCGGCTTGTCAATCGGGCCAATCACTGGGATATGCCCAACATCTCAATCGCGAACCATGCCTCGGCGTTTATGCCTGGACTTTCCAAGCTCATAAATTTCAGATCAGAAACGAATAAAGCTGAATTAAAAGCGAAGCCTTACCCAAGCGGCCCAAAGGAAAAGGCGGCCGGAAAGCCGCCCGATTCTGCAAGATGCATCGGCATTAGCCGCCACTTACTGCAGATATCGAAGGATACGCAGTTAGCGAAAGCGACTGCGCCTGCAAGAAAGCAGTGGCGCGGCGCTTCCGCTCCTCCATCTGCGCCGAACTCGCCGGCGCACACAGAGGGAATCGGGATCTCCGCATTCGAACATATCGAATGCCCCCTGATCCCATTTAGGTTCCAAGTTGCTCATCGCCTTCTTCAAGCTCTTTCACGAGGTCGCACCTCGATTCTGCCACCTTGTCGATCCGGTAGCCACATTCCTGGCAAGCCCGGATCAACCCAGCATTCGGGTTCATGATCACGACCACGTCCCGGATCGCGATGTTCAGCTCGCCGAGCGAGAAGAAGCGGCGGTTGCGCACCCGGGCCGGCAGGACCGCGGTCACGCCGGTCGCGGGGTCGGCCATCGGCACGGTGTCGCCGGCGAAATCGACGAACAGTTTCCCGCCGCCGACATGGGTGTGCCGCATCGTCGGCGACCGGCGCTGACGCCATTCGCCGTAGAGGGGTCACGCTGCGCCGGCCCAGCCCGGCATGGATGCGGGTCCAGTCCGGCTGCGGCCGGGTCGGCGCCGGGGAGAAGCCGGGCGGCGCGACCAGGCGCCGCCCCAGCGCGGCATCGTCCAGCTCAGGCGGCACCGGCCAGGTGATGCCGACCACCGCCGCCCGGCGCAGATCCGCCGCAACCGAGGTGCGGCCGATCCCGGATCAGGGGTGGCCGGCTTCAATCGGAATCGGTGGCCGCCTTGCCTCGGAATACGCAAAAAGGCACCCGAACCGGCGGGTGAATTTTCGGCACCCAGGGCCCGACAACCGCCAATTTCAAAGCTCGACGACTGGCGCAAACCCGCCGTAGATCAACCGCTTGCCGTCGAAGGGCATTGGGTTCTTATCGGGGTTGAACCGGTCGTCGGTCTTCGACAGTTCGTCCAGTCTCGCCATGGCCGCGTCGCGGGTTGCCTTGTCGGGCCATTCGATCCAGGAGAAGACGACCGTTTCGGCCGGTGTTGCCTGAACCGCCCTGCGAAAGTCGGTGAGCTTGCCGTCGGGCACGTCATCGCCCCAGCACTCGATGATGCGCGTTGCGCCGAGCTCCTTGAACAGGCTGTCCGCCTTCTCCGCGTGGTCGATAAATTCCTGCTTGTGGGCGGTCGGAACCGCAATCACGAAACCGTCGATATAGGTCACCTCAAGTCTCCTTCGGGCTGGCAAAGGCCGCCTCGAGTGCGGCGATGTCGATTTTCTGCATTCTCATCATCGCGGCCTGCGCGCGCCGGGCGGCGGCCTGGTCGCCCGCCATCATCATGCGGGGCACGATTTCCGGGACGATCTGCCAGGAGAGACCGTAGCGGTCCTTGAGCCAGCCGCACATGCACTCCTCACCGCCGCCGGTAGCGAGCGCGTCCCACAGCCGGTCCGTCTCTTCCTGGTCCTTGGTCAACACCGAAATCGACGCGGCCGGCGTGAACGTGAACTGCGGGCCGCCGTTCAGCGTCATGTACGGCGTTCCAGCCAGGGTAAACTCCACCACCAGCGCCGGACCGTCCGGCTCGGGCCGCGACACGCTCTCAATCCGGCTGTCCGGCAGCAGCGAAACGTAGAACTCGGCGGCCGCCTCGCTCTCGCCGTCGAACCACAGGCAGGTGCGGACCTTGGGTCTGGTCTCCATCATGCTGCCCCTCGCCTGTCTTCAGGTTTCTGCGGCGTCAGGTCGACGGCCGCGCGGCCTGCGCATCGGCTCAACCCTGAGAAGGCACGACCGCAGCAGCCGGTACGGGCGGCGCCATCGCCGCTCTCGCGGCTTCGCGCAGTTCCGCCTCGGACAGCCTGCGGACGGGCGTCGCAACCGACCAGGCATGGCCGAAGGGGTCCTTGAGAACCCCGTAGCGATCGCCCCAGAACTGCTCCGACACCGGCATCGCGACTTTCGCGCCCGCCTTTTCGGCGCGTGCCGCCCATGCGTCGGCATCGTCGACGATCAGGTGGATCGTCACGGGCCAGCCGCCGAGTGTCTCGGGGTTCGACCCCATGCACTCGAACTGGTCGCTCAGCATCACGTGCGCGCCGTTGATCGAGAGGCAGGCATGCATGATCCGGCCGTCCGGAGCGGGCAGCCGGACCACCTCCTCGGCGCCGAACGCCTCCTTGTAGAAGTCGATGGCCTTGGCCGCACCGGCGCAGGTGAGATACGGCGTGATGCGGCTGACGTCTTTTTCCGACGCCGTGTCTGCGGTCTTGCTCATGCTCGCGGGATTGGGAACCGTCCCCTGCTCTCTCCCAATTGTCGGGCATGCCTCCTCGACTGCCGGGGATGCCCGGCGCGCCTCGGCTTCCGCCAACAGCCGCTCTTCCCTGGCCCTCAGCTCGGGCGAGAACGCTTGGCCGAAATCCTCGGCCTCGAACACCGGACGGATCTCGATGACGCTGTCCCCCGCATGCGGATTGGGGCAGCGCTTGACCCAGTCGACGGCTTCGTCGAGAGAGCCCACCTGCCACAGCCAGTAGCCCGCGATCAGTTCCTTGGTTTCTGCGAACGGGCCGTCGGTGACCATGCGGTCCTTCCCCGAGAAGTGGACGCGCACGCCCTTCGAGCTCGGGTGCAGACCCTCTCCGGCGAGCAGCACGCCGGCGTTCGACAGCGCTTCGTTGAACTCGGTCATCGCGGTCAGCAGCTCCTGGCTCGGCATCTCGCCGGCTTCAGACCCCCTGCTGGCCTTGACCAGAACCATGACTCTCATCGGCGGATTCCCTCTGTGCGTTGTGCCAAGAGCGAACATTGAGCGTGCTCTGGTTCCGAGGACGAACGGCGCGCCAGCGATCCGACATGGACCGCAGAAAAATCCTTCGCGTGCTGGGGCGGTTCAGCCAGCCCGGTCGGCGGCGGCAAGCCGGTCGAGCTGCTGCCTGATATAGGCCGCCTCCGCAGGCGAATTGGCAAGGGAGATGGCCTTGCCGAAAGCGGCGCGCGCCTGCTCGGTCCGGCCGAGTTCCTGCAGAAAAGCGCCGCGGGCAGCGTGGAAATAGAAGTAGCTGGAAAGTCTGTCCGCCAGCGGCTCTATCATCGTCAGGGCCGCATCGGGACCGTGCACCTTTGACACCGCGACGGCGCGGTTGAGCGTGACCACGGGCGACGGTTCAATGCGCTCCAGCGCGCCGTAGAGGAAATCGATCTGCGCCCAGTCGGTGAACTCGGGGCTCGCGGCGCGCACATGCAGCGCCGCGATGGCGGCCTGGATCTGGTAGCCTCCCGGCCGGCGATGGCGCATGGCCTTGTCGACCAACGCCAGGCCCTCGGCAATCATCCGTCCGTCCCACAGACCGCGGTCCTGATCATCGAGCAGAATCACGGCGCCATCGGCATCGAACCTTGCCGACGCCCTCGCATGCTGCAACAGCATGAGGGCCAGCAGTCCCATCACTTCGGGCTCGGTCGGGAACAGACGGAGCATCAGGCGCCCGAGCCGGATCGCTTCCTCGCAGAGCGGGGTGCGGGCGCCGCTTTCGGCAACCCCGGTCGAATAGCCCTCGTTGAAGACAAGGTAGATCATCGCGGAAACGGCCTCGAGCCGCTCCGCACGTTCGACAGGGCCCGGCGTACCGAAGGGGACGGCGCCGTCGGCAACGCGCTTCTTGGCGCGGGTGAGGCGCTGTTCCATCGCCGCCTCGCTCACGAGGAAGGCCCGCGCGATCTGTCGGACGGAGAGCCCCGAAACGATGCGCAGCGCGAGCGCGATCTGCTGCGTCGCCGGCAGATCCGAATGGCAGCAGATGAACAGCAGCCTGAGAATGTCGTCCCGATAGTCGGCCTCGTCGATCCGATCGACGAGGCCGCCTTCGGTGTCCCAGTCATCGGACGCCAGGTCTTGCGGAGGCAACGGCGCTTGCCGGCTGGTCCGCCGCACCGCGTCGAGTGCGGCGTTGCGGCCGACCATGATCAGCCAGGCCGCCGCGTCACGCGGCGGTCCTTTCTTCGGCCAGGCGGTCAAGGCCTTCAGACATGCCTCCTGATAGGCCTCCTCCGCAGTGTCGAGGTTCCGGAAATAGCGGAGCAGCGCGGCGATGACCTGGGGCCGTGCGGCATTCAGGACAGCCGACAGCCAGGCAGAGTCGGCGCCGAGCCCCGTGGTCACGGCACAACATTTCCCGGCTTGAAGAAGCCGATCGGGCGAACCTCGTACGCGCCGCCAGGATTGACCCGGCCGAGCTCGCGAGCGATATCGAGGACCTCTTCGAGCGATTGACACTCGACAACGTAGAAACCGAGAAGCTGTTCCTTGGTTTCCGCGAACGGACCATCGATCACCAGCGGCGGCTCACGGTCGTTCCGAAGCGTCGTCGCAGCGGTCGTGGGCAGCAGCCTTGCCACCGGGCCAAGTTTGCCCGCCCTCTCGATGGCCTCATGTACGGCGGCCAGCTTCGCCATGACCGCCGCGTCCTCCTCCTTGCTCCAGGAGCTGACGACCTTCTCTTCGTGATAGCAAAGGATCGCGTACTGCATTGCCGGGTCCTCATCGGTTTCGAGCCAAGGACGAACGAGCCCGGCCGTTCCCGACACCGCGGTCGAGGACAATGCGGGTCGGTTGCCGGAACCACATGGCTTGGGGCGTCCCAAGGACATCGCCATGGTGACTCGCGCCGGCCGATGCCGCCCATGGTTCTACACCGGCGCTGCAATGCAACAGGAGCGCTTATCACGATGCCATCAGTCTATAGCGTTACATCCCGCGGCATCGCGCACCCTCGGTGGTCGCGCGGCGCCGCCATAATGGCCCTTGCGATTGCCTGACGCTTTGATCGTGTTCGAGTTCGCGCAAACCCCGGCCGTACAACGTCCAAGTCTGACCTTGATCCGCTTCATCAGGCCATCTTCGGCCAGATCGCGCATGGCTCGCCGGCTTCATGGTCATATGCAGCCCGCGCCGGCTGCGCCTATGCCGCCTCGCCCCTGCGGGCGATCGAGTCCAGCCATGTCGCGGCCAGCGCCAGCCCGGCACAAAGATAGACGGCACCCATCGGCACCCACATGATCAGACCGGCAAGCTGCTGGTCCTCCAGCGGCGTCAGATCCCAAATCCCGCTTCCGGCATCCAGCACCGGATACCACGGCCGGGAGGCAAAGGTCATCAAGGCGCCGAGCAGGCCGGTGTGGATCAGAGTGGTCAGCATCGACATGACGGCCGACCCGGCACGCGCCGACCCGGCTTCGCCCAAGACCGCCCGCCAATACAGGACCGCCACCGTCACCAGCAGAACATACGCCGCGGTGTGGATCATCGGGTCGACCAGCACCGTCTCGTAAACGGCCGGCAGGTGCCACAGCCAGATCGCCGCTCCGTACAGCGACCCGGCGACGAACAGCGACCCGACCCAGGACCCGAGACCCGCCGGCCCGCGGCCGAGCCGCCGGTGGTTCGCGCCGCCGCGGGCGTCCGGCAAGGCATTCCGCAGCATCCCGCGAGGCACCCCCAGAACCAGGAGCGGCGGGGCCACCGCAACCAGCAGGACGTGCTGGACCATGTGTACCGAGACCAGCGTCGCCGCCAGCCGGCACAACGGCGACACCAGGGCCACCGCCAACAGCAGCCAGCCCGCCGCGAAGCATGCCACCCGCCCGGCCGGTACGCCGGGCCCACCGGCACGCCGGCCCGACGCAATCAAGCCGCGGACATAGAGCGCCAGGACCGCCAGCAGCGGTATCACCACCGCCGGAGCCAGGCTCCAGGCGGCCCAGAACTCGCCCGGCGCCACCGGCGGCCGGGTCGCCAGGCACAACGACCACAACGGGTCGAACGTCGGCTCCGCCGCCTGGGCCGGCGCCGCGATCAGCCCGAGGGCGAAAGGTGCGATTTGGCGTGTGATCGCCCGGCGTGGTCTCTTCGGCCTGCCGACATGTTTGGCTGAGAATGCGATCGCTGGCATCAACCAGTCCCTCCCGGTCAGGCGTCGCGGATCATGGTGGGAGCTATACCCCAAACGCAGAGGTATCCGGGACGCCGACTCTCGCTTGCTCCGGCCCCAGCGCCGTCACCGCCGAGGTCTCGTCGAACCGGACGAAGGCGACGAACTGCTGCGGTAGCGACGTCTCGGCATAATGGCTCATCACCTCGGTTTCGGGCCGGCAAGTGACGCCGATGAACCGCTCCAGGCGAGGTTCCAGAAGGCGGCAGCGGAGCGCCTCGTCGCGGCCGGGGTCGAGCAGGAAGCGCGGCACCCCTGTATCGCGGCAGAGCCGCTCATCGCTGTCGCGAGGCGACGGCCGGACCCGCTTGATCTCCATGGCCCCGCCCCAGTCGGTGGCGGCCGCGACCTTGCCGGTATGGGTGCCGAACCCGATCAGGGCGGCTTGATCGCCGAAGCGCTCGGGGCAGAGACGGCCGATGTTCAACTCCTTGCGGACGATACCCATTTCGATATGGCGAGCATCGCCGTTATGGGAGTTGTGCGCCCTCACCACTGCCTTCGAATCGTGACCGCGAGCGCGCGGCAGATGCTCCACCGTTTTGAACGTGTGCGTGTCGCGCAGGTTCCAGGACTCCGCCCCGCCATAATGCATAACCCTGCGTGATGGCGCCATCATCCTTGATAACCGGCCTGTTTGTGGCAACATTTCGACCAGTCAAATGAACCAGTCGAAATGGTCGGCGCATGCGCGACATTCAGGCTTCCGACGCCAAGATTCACTTGCCCCAAATCCTCGACGAGGTGGAGCGTGGCGAGACCGTCCGCATCACGCGCCACGGCCGTCCGATCGCGCGCATCGTGCCCGAGGCTGATCGCCGGCAGGCTGAGATCGACAAGGCTGTTGCAAACATCAAGGCGCTGCGCCGCCGCACCGGGAAGATCACGCTGGAGGAGATTCTTTCGGCCCGCCACGAGGGTCACAAATACTGACATGCCTTTTGTCCTTGATGCTTCCATTGCCGAATGCTGGGCGTTTGATGACGAGGACCATCCCGTCGCGGCCCTGGCCCTGGAGCGTATCCGCGCGGACGAGGCGATGGCGCCGAGCCTCTGGTGGTTCGAGGTTCGCAACACGTTGATCGTCAATGAGCGCCGTGGCCGGTTGAGCGAAGCCGACACGGCCATATTCCTGCGTGAGCTGTCCCTGTTCGGCGTGATGATTGACCGAATACCCCAGGAGACGGCCATCCTGACGTTTGCGCGCCAGCATCGGCTCACTGTCTATGACGCGAGCTACCTTGAGCTGGCGCAACGCGAGGCCATCCCGCTTGCGTCCCTCGACACCGAACTCCGGAGGGCCGCCGCCGCGCTCGGCATCGCCTTGATTGACGTGGAGGCGTGATGACGGAGCACCTTCCCGTTCCTGTTCAGTCCGGAAGCCTCGCGGCTCCGATCGACACCAGGCTAAGCAGCGATTCGTAGGGTGTCACGCATTTGGCGGCTGCGGTCGTGGTTCATGGCGGCGATGGCCCGGTGGATGACCGGATCGAGATGATCGATGAAGGTAAAGGTGCGATGTTCCATCTCGTCGGCACATCACAACCAGAGCTTCTCCTCGCAGCCTGACCCGCATCTTTTGGACGGTCCCGATTGTTACAATCCAAAATATACATTTGCCTCAACTAATCGGCCCATATCGACACGAATATTACCGTATACAGAACGGGGATCGGCCTGCGGTGAACACGAGCGGACGCACCGGTAAACCCGGCATGATCACGCGGGATAAGCTCTTGTTAAAATTGGACAATTGCCATGATCTCGACGTCATTCCTTCCGGGCCGACAAAGCACATCGAGACGGTTCGGGGCATGATCGCACTTGCCAGGCAATTCAGCACAATCAGGTGGCCGGCGGAACGCGGCAGGGAAAAAGACGGAACGGCGACAAGCTTGATCCGTTCGACAGCCAACTATAGGCTCGCCGCCGTCACAAAAATGTCGTCTAAAAGGGCAGGGAGACACCGGACACATGCGGGAATTGCTCAACCGGATCGACTCGATCGGGGCCACCGGGGGGCACGGCACGATCAGCGCCGTGCTGCGCGATCTGCTGGCGGCCTCTCTGGCCAGCCAGGCCCTGGCCGCGGCCGCCGCACGTGGCGAAAAACTGACCGAAGAAAATCTTCGCGCGTGGATCAATGCTACCGCAGATGCCGAGGGCGTGCTGACCACGCCGATCGACCATGGCGGTCCGGTGATGCGGATCGGCGACCGGGCCGAGCAGATCGCCCGGCACCTTTTGGGGATGACCGTCCTGGCCTGACCGCCTCGCCCCTCAAGCGGCTGGCGCGGTCCCCGCCGGTACCGTCCGCGCCTGCTCCCGCGCCGCGATCACGGCAGTCAGCCAGGTGACCAGATCATCGACAGTGTGGTGGACGTGATCGGTCACGGTGCCGGGGCGGCACCAGTCGTTTTCGCTGTGCAGCCAGACCGTGGTCATGCCCAGGGCGTGGGCCGGGGCGAGATTGCGGGCGATGTCCTCGACCATCGCGGCGCGGCGCGGGTCGATGGCGAAGCGTTCGACCAGCCTTGCATAGGGCAGCGGATCGGGCTTCGGCACATAATCTGCCGCGACGATGTCGAAAATACCGGAGAAATGCCGCGCCACGCCCAGCCGGTCGAGCACGCGTTCGGCATGCGGCGCGGAGCCGTTGGTGAACACCAGCTTGCGCCCGCCCAGGCGATCGAGCCGGTCGTCCAGGGCCGGGCTGGGCTCGACCGGGGTCAGGTCGATGTCGTGGACATAGTTCAGGAAGGCGGCGGGCGCCATGCCATGCAGCAGCATCAGGCCGCGCAGGGTCGTGCCGTATTCATGAAAATAAAGCTTTTGGATGCGCCGCGCCTCGATGCGGTCGACGCCGAGCTGGCGGGAAATGAATTCGCCCATGCGGCGGTCGACCTGGTCGAACAGATTGCACGCCGACGGGTACAGCGTGTTGTCGAGATCGAAGACCCAGGTGTCGACATGGTCGAGCGGGGCGACGGCAGTGGCGAGGGCGCCGCTCGGAAGGACGGTCACAGCCATGAGCCTGAACCTGGGACGCTGCGGCGACGATCGCAAGGGTCGCCATTCTGCCCGGCCACCGTTCACCGGCCCTTAACGCCGGCCCGGCCATGATCGGGGCCGAAACCCAACGGATCGCCCAGGCGAGGGGGAGAAGCGGCCCGAATGGCGTTGTTTCGCAGATCGGCCCCGCCGCCGCCGGGCAACCAGGGCGCCGCGCCCAGGCCGGTCACCGCAGTCGAGCTGCTGTCGCGTTTGCCCGGACCGGCGCTGGTGGTGGCGGCGTCGGGCGAGGTGCTGCGCGCCAATCCGGCGGCGGAGCGGCTGACCGGCCTGACCCAGGGTCAGCGTCCCGATGCGGCATGGTGGACCGAGCTGTTCGCCTGGCTGGCCCGGAGCGACGGCGGTAGCGCGCCCTACCACTTGTCGCGGATCGACACGCCGGCCGGAATGATGTCGGTGGAGTGGACCGCGGCACCGCTGATCACCAATGCTGTCGGGCTGATCGGTCGCGACGTGACCATGGAGCAGAACCTGAAGCAGGCGCTGGCCGAATCGCGCCAGCGCTTCCGCGATCTGGCCGATATTGCCTGCGATCTGGCCTGGGAGGTCGATGCCGAAGGGTGCTTCACCTATGTCACCGCGGAAGGCGGCTTCGGCCATGCCGCACAGGCGCTGATCGGCCGTCCCGCCACCATGCTGCTGGCCGAGGGGGAGACTCTGGTTCGCCCGGTGTTCGAGGCGCGCCAGCCGGTGCGGCATGTCCGGCTGACCTTGCGACAGGCCGATGGCCATCCGGTCGAGGTGATTGCGGCCGCCCGGCCGCTGCTCGGCCCCGACGGTGCGTGGCGCGGCGCACGGGGGATTTGCCGGGTGGCGGACTCCGAAATCCTGGTGCTCAAAACCCCGGCAGATCCTGCGGACCCGACGCCGCAAGGCCGGGCGCCGTCATCGCCAGCACCTTGAACAGCGCGCCCATCTGGTCCGGCGCGATCAGCCGGGCCAGGGCAGCGTCGATCTCCGCGGCCTGGGCC
>CAZTNV010000076.1:0-13631 GCA_964615535.1 uncultured Mycobacteriaceae bacterium
GATCGGCGGCTTCGGCTCCTTCGTGCTGCATTTCCTGGCGACCCAGGGCCTGCTCGACCACGGCCTGAAGATCCGCCCGATGGTCCTGCCCGACCTGTTCATCGACCAGGACACGCCGCAACGCCAATACGACCAGGCCGGCCTCACCGCCCGCCACATCGTCGCCACCGCCCTGGCCGCCCTGGGCGTGGACACAAAGGAAAGCGCGGTGCGGGCGTAAGCAGGCGGACTCGTTCAGACCATGCCGGCAGGCCGGCATGGTCTTGGCCGATGATCCGGTCCTGCAATTCATGGGGCGGCACCGCGGCCGCCATCTTGCGCGCCTTCCGAGCCTGCCCATTCTATACTCACACCAGGACACAGCGGGAGGCCCGCCATGGCAGCGGCAGGGGCCACGACCATTCCCTACCGGGAGTTCCGGAAGAACCTGTCCGGCTATCTGCGGCAAGCGCGGCAGGGGGCGGAGTTCGTGGTGACGTCGCGGGGGCAGGAGGTGGCGCGGATCGGGCCGCCGGACCTCAAGGCGCGGCAGCGCCAAGCGCTGGTCGGCATGTTCAAGGGCCAGTTCCGCATGGCTCCGGATTTCGACGAGACTCCGGCCGATCTGATCGCCGCGATGGAAGGCGGCGGCGAGTGAGGCTGCTGCTCGATACCCACGCGCTGATCTGGCTGCTCGAGGACGATCCGCGGATCGGCAAGCAGGCGCGCGAGGCGATCCTCGACCCAAGCAACGACGTCTTCGTCAGCATCATTTCGTTCTGGGAAATCGCCGTCAAGATCCGCATCGGTAAGCTCGGGCAGCCGGATTTGGCGAAGGCGATGGCGGCGGTGTCCGGCCACGGCATCGACCTGCTGCCCTTGAAGCCCGAACACATCGTTGCGCTGGCTGCCTTGCCGATGATCAGGTCGGCGCGATCATCGCAAGAGCGGGCCCCTCCTTGCTCGGCTGCGCCACCATTAGTGCGATATCGGACTCCGGATCGGCATTGCCGCGGGCCCGGGAGCCGACCGGCCGGCCGGGGGCGGGGGTGTGCGCGGAGCCACTTTTCGCCCCGCCGCACCGCACTACCGCCCGCATCCGGTCAGGGTCAGCGATAGAACACGTGGTTGCCGATCCGGCCGACCCGTTGCCGCGGCACCGTCCATGGCCGCGAAATTCTCGCGCTGTGATAGAACAGCGCCCCACGCGTCGGGTCCGCCGTTCGCCTGGACAGCACCTCGCGGGCCAACTCCATGGAGGTCTGCCAGGAGTCGAGTTCCCTGGGTCGCGCGCCTCGCGCGGCGCACCACCAGGTGAACTGGCAGACCCCGCGGTGGCGCTGGGCCACGACGTCGCAGACCGTGTCGGGGAAGCGCTCATCCGCCACGCGGTTGAGCACCACATGGGACACCGCCAGGGCATCGCGCCGATCCACCGCCCGCGTCTCCCAATAAATGTTCTGCGCAAGGCACCGGACTTCGGCGTCTCTCGGAGTATCGGCCGACGCGGAACCCACCCCGATCAGTAACAGCGCGAACACAGTTCCAAGTACCGTCCTGCTCATTCGGCTTAATCCATACAGTTCTTCTGGATATTGATGGTGACGGGCAATCATATGCATGAGGCCCGGTTTGTCGGATTAATTCTCATTCATGCATGATTGTTGGCGCGTGGAACTATCGCGGGCTCCCGCCAAACCGGCCCCGCAGCCGGCCGGGATCGCGCGCACGACAGGCTCCCTTGTTCCGCGGTCGAGCCGCACCACCTCAACGTTCGGCGATGACCAAACGATCCCTCAGCAAACGCGTCGACACTGCGCTGGTCGAGCGGGGGCTGGCCGAGAGCCGGGCCAGGGCGCAGGCGCTGGTGCTGGCCGGACTGGTGTTCTGCGGCACCCGGCGCATCGAGAAATCCGGGGAGCCGGTGCCGCCCGACGCCGAACTGACCGTGAAGGGCCGCGACCATCCCTGGGTCAGCCGCGGCGGCGTGAAACTGGCCCACGCGCTCGATCATTTCGCGATCGATCCGGCCGGGCTGGTCTGCCTGGACATCGGCGCCTCGACCGGCGGCTTCACCGACGTGCTGCTCCGCCGCGGCGCGGCGCGGGTCTATGCGGTCGATGTCGGCCATGGGCAACTGGCGTGGTCGCTGCGCCAGGACCCGCGCGTGGTGGTGCTGGAGCGCACCAATGCCCGCCACCTCACCCGCGCGCAGGTGCCCGAGCCGGTCGATCTGATCGTGTGCGATGCCAGTTTCATCGGGCTGGAAACGGTGCTGCCGGCCGGCCTCGGCCTGGCCGCGCCCGGTGCCCGGCTGATCGCGCTGATCAAGCCGCAATTCGAGGTCGGCCCGGACCGCGTCGGCAAGGGCGGCGTGGTCCGCGACCCGGCCCTGCACCGGGAGGTCTGCGATCGCATCCGGATCTGGCTGGGGACCCGGCCCGGCTGGCAGGCGCTCGGCCTGACCGAAAGCCCGATTCGCGGGCCGGAGGGGAACGTCGAATTCCTGATCGCCGGGAGCCGCGACTCGATCGCGACCTGATTCGGCCGCAACCCCGACCTAACGCCGGAACACCCCGGCCAGTTCGAGATGCGGCGTCCAGGGGAACTGGTCGATCGGCGTCACCCGGTCCAGCCGGTAGCCGCCATCCACCAGGGTCCGGGCATCGCGCGCGAAGCTGGCCGGGCTGCACGAGACCCCGACCACCACCGGCACCTTCGATGCCGCCAGCTCGGCCGCCTGGGCGCGGGCGCCCTGGCGCGGCGGGTAGAACACCACCGCATCGAACCCGTCCAGCTCACCGGCGGTCAGGGGATCGCGGAACAGGTCGCGCGGCCGGGCCTCGATCCGGTCGCTCAACCCCGTTTCCCGTGCCGCCCGACCGAGTGCGGCGATCGCCTCCGCCTCGGCGTCCAGCGCCAGAACCCGGCCGTGCCGCGCCAGCGGAAAGCTGAAGGCGCCGGCACCGCAGAACAGGTCGGCGATCCGCGCCGGCCTGCCCGCCGGATCGCCCAGCGCGTCCAGGATCAGCCCGGTCAGCGCCGCCTCGCCCTCCGCCGTCGCCTGCAGAAATCCGCCCGGCGGCACCGTCACCGCCACCCCGCCGAACCGCACATTGCCCGGCCGCCGGTGCGCGATCGGCTCGGCCGGGTCGCGGTCGCGGCGCCAGGACAGGCGCGCCAGATCGGCCCGCTCGGCAAACGCCGCCAGCCGCTCGCGGGTGCTCAGATCGGGGTCGCGATCCGCGGTCAGCACCACGTCGATGCCGTCGTCGAGCACAGTGGCCGAGACGTCCATCGCCTCCGACTCGGCCAGCAGACCGGCCAGCAACGCCCGCAGATCCGGCAGCAGCGCCACCAGCGCGGGCCGCAGAACGAGGCAGTCGGCGAGATCGACGATGCGCCGGCTTTCGCGCTCGTTGAAGCCGAGGAACACGCCGCTGCGCCCGCGCCGGGCGGCAAGGGTGGCGCGGCGGCGGGCGGCGGGCGGCACCGTGACCAGCGGCGCCAGCGCGGTCTCGTGCAGCCCGCGCTGGTCGAGCGCGCGGCGGGGCAGCGCCGATTTCCAGGCGCCGTACGATGCCATGGAGACATGCTGAAGCAGGCAGCCGCCGCATGCGCCGAAATGCCGGCAGGGCGGCTCGGCACGCTGGGGGCCGGGCGCGACCAGCTCGACCGCCAGCCCCTCGACGCCGTCGCCGCGCTTGCCGCCCAGCCGCACGCGCACCCGGTCGCCCGGCGCGGCAAGCGGCACGTACACCGTATGCCCGTCGTGGCGGGCCACGCCGTCGCCCTGCGCGCCGATCGCTTCGACGATCAGTTCGGGCTCGGCGTGCCGGGAGCGGGCGGTGCGCGAAGGTCTGGACATGGGTCTGGGCATGGCCGCAACATCGGCATGCCCGTCGTGCCGCGCAAGCCGTGCTGCAGTGCGGCCGAACGCTGGTGCAGAGCGGCATGGCGAAGGTCGACATCGGGCGGAATGCGCTTATCTTAGGCGGGGTTGCCGCAGTTTTTGCCGGCGGCCGGGGGAGGGCCGACATGCGATGATCGACTTCGCCGCCTCGTTTGTCCGGATCAGGGGCATGCTGACCAGACCGGCGGAGACGCTGGCGGATCATGTCGATCCGGTACCGCCCTGGCAGGTGGTGGCACGGGAGCATGCAGCGCCACTGATCGTCGGCAGCGCGGTGATATCGACCATCCTGCTGATCCTGTTTCAGCCGATGCTGACCGCCGCCGGAGTCACCCTGGCGACCACGCCCGAGCTGCTGTTCCAGCTCGTCGTCCGGGTGATCATGAACCTCGTTATGCTGGCGGTGATGGCCAGCGTGGTGGCGTTTTTCGCCGGCATGTTCGGCGGGTCGAACGATTTCAATGCCAGCTTCACGCTGGTGGCGCTGGCCATGACGCCGCTTTATGTCGGCGAGGCGATCATGCCGCTGCCCGGCCTGGGCGTGTTCGCGGCGCTGGCCGGCCTGATCTATTCGCTGGTCATCCTGTTCCGCGGCTCGGTGGTGGCCCTCGGCCTGCCGCCCCGCAACCGCGGCCAGCATTTCGCCCTGTCGCTGCTCTCCGTCTTCCTGATCTCGATGCTGAGCGCCCTGGTGCTCGGCCCGTTCCTGGTGCCGCAATCCGGCTGACCGCGATGGGTCCGCCGTTCAGAGAAAGCCGGACAGCCGCGTCCGCTGCCCCTCGGTCAGCGGGATCGGCCGGCGGGTGCCGGTGTCGAACACCCCCGAGCCCGTCTCGGCGGTCGCGATGCAGGTGTCGTCGCGGAAGATCGCCTGACGGTGGCCGAACGAGGTGCGACCCAGCCGCATCAGCCGGGTGCCGATCCGCACCGTGGCGGGATAACGCAGTTCGGTGCGGAAATCGATCGCCAGCCGGGCGACCACCGAGCGGATCGCCGGCCCCTCATCGTACAGCCCGGCCGCCAGATAGAAGCCGATCCGGGCGGATTCGAAATACACGCCGAGAGCATTGTTGTTGACGTGGCCGAGCGGATCGAGATCGGCATAGCGGACCCGCTCCTCGCTCCAGTGCCGATAGCTCTGCGGAACAGCCGGATCGAACCCGATTTCGGTCGGCTGGGCGGGGGGCAGGGTCATGGCGGCGTCCGATCGCATGGGGCCGGGCGCGCGGCGCGCCAGGGCACGACGGGGGAATAGCCGATTGCCGGGCCGCGGGGAAGCCGCCGGACAGCGGCCGCGTGAAATCGCGATGGCGAAACTCGCCATCCAGGGATGACCGGGCATTGCGCCATTGCGGCACCCGATGGCCGTTTTTCTCTCGTACTGAGGCGCGAAACCGTTCAGTTTGCGCTGGCACCGTCCGCGGCCGCGGCGGCGCCTCGGCCGGCGATCCTGGACCGTCGCGACCGATCGGGCCACCAGCAGGACACCCGTGAGCAAGATTTCCGCGCCTCGCCACAGTGCGCCGCCGAAGCCCACGCCCCCGGTGGCGCCCCGCAGCCTGCCGGTGCTGATCGTGCTGTACGCCCTGGGCGCCCTTCTGGCGACCGACCTTTACCTGCCCAGCATGCCGCTGCTGGCCGAGGAGTTCGGCACCACCCCGGCTTCCGTCCAGTTCACCCTCACCGTCTATCTGCTCGGCGTCGCCCTGGCCAACCCGTTCTACGGGCCGCTGTCCGACCGCTTCGGCCGGCGGCCGGTGCTGCTGCTGGGCGGCGTCGCGTTCCTGGCCGCGACGCTGATCTGCGCCTATGCCCCCAGCATCGACGTGCTGACCCTCGGCCGGTTCGCTCAGGGCGCCGCGGTGTGCAGCCTGACCGTGACCTCGCGCGCCACCATCCGGGAACTCTACGACGATTCCCGCGTGACCAGGCTGACCGCCTATATCGCCATGGCCGAAGGGCTGGCGCCCGCCGCCGGACCGATCATCGGCGCCGAGATCCTGCTGTGGCTGGACTGGCGATGGAACTTCCATCTGGTGCTGATCGTCGCCGGTCTGGCCCTGATCGGATTGTTTTTCGCGTTGCCGGAGAGCAACGTCACCCCCAACCGGCGCGCCCTTCATCTCGGGCCGCTGCTGAAGATCTACGGGCGCCTGCTGGTCACGCGCGACTTCATCGGCCCGGTGATGGCCGCCGGCCTCGTTTTCGGCGGACTGATGCTCTACATCACGGCCGCGCCGTTCCTGCTCATGGACAGTCTCGGGCTGACGCCGCGCGAATTCAGCCAGACCCAGGCGGCGATCGTGGTCGCCTACATTGCCGGGCTGGTCGGCACCGAGCGGCTGGTCGGCCGGATCAGCGGTCAGACCCTGCTGACCGCCGGGCTGGGCGCGATCGCGCTGGGCGGCGCGTCGATGCTGATCCTGACGCTGGCGGGCAGGACCGGGTACTGGCCGGTGGTGGCGCCCTTCGCGCTCTACACCTTCGGCATCGGCATCGCCATGGCGCCGCTCCTGACCCGGGCCTTGTCGGCCAACCGCGCCGCGACCGGAACGGTGGCCTCGCTGCTCGGCACGCTGACCATGAGCTGCGCCTTCCTCGGCAGCCAGATTGCGACGGTCATCTATGACGGCACCAACCGCCCGATCGCCTGGGCGATCGGCCTCGCGGCGCTGGGCGCACTGGCGATCTATGTCCTGTCCGAGCGGCGCCGGACGGCCGGCGCGACCCGGGACGCCGCCTGATCCATTGCCGACCGACCCGGTGCCGCCGCGACCGGGCGCCGAGGCGGTTGATCGGGGCGTCGGCCTGCGGCCATAGTCATGCCCACAGAGTCCGTAAGGACGTATCGTCAAGGACAGCCCCATGCCGCAGCCCGACCACGTGATGGATCTACCGGTGCCCGATCCCGCCGGCCTGGACTCCGACCTCCAGGATTATTTCGCAAAATGCGTCGAGAAGCTCGGTCTGGTGCCCAACGTGCTCAAGGCATACAGTTTCCGGCCGGCCAAGCTGCGCAACTTCATCAGCCTGTACAACGAGCTGATGCTGGGCGACAGCGGCCTCAGCAAGCTCGATCGCGAGATGATCGCGGTGGTCGTCTCCTCGGCCAATCGCTGCTATTACTGCCTGGTCGCCCATGGCCAGGCGGTGCGGCAGTATTCGGGCGACCCCCAGCTTGGCGAGTTGCTGGTGATGAACTACCGGGTGGCCCGGCTGGCGCCGCGGGAGAGGGCAATGCTCGATTTCGCCTGGAAGCTGACCGTCACCCCCCATCTGGTCGGCGATGCCGACCGCGACGAGCTGCGCGGCCACGGCTTCTCCGAGGAGGACATTTTCGACATCTGCGACGTCGCCGGCTTCTTCAACATGTCGAACCGGGTGGCCTCGGGGGTCGACATGATCCCCAACCCCGAATACCACACCATGGATCGTTGATCCGGACCATGGATCGTTGATCCGGCCGATCGTCGGGGCGCCCGACGGCCGCCGCAGCGGAGTCCGCCATGCGCCGTTTCCTCGTCGGCTTCCTGGCCGTCATCGGCTTTTTCGCATTGCTGGCCGCGATCGGCATCGCCGGCCTGATCTATGCCCTGGTGTCGAGCACGGCCGGCGGGCCGGCGCCGCCGGAGCGAATCGTTCTGAGCCTGGATCTGCGCGACGCGCTGCCCGAACAGCCGCCGGCCGGGCCGTTCGGCATTACTTTGGGCGAGCGGACGCCGACGCTGCACGAAGTGGTCGAGGCGATCGACCGGGCCGGGGCCGACGACCGCGTGGTCGGGCTGGTCGGCCAGTTCGGCGGCGATGCCTTCGGTCTGGCCGCGGCGCAGGAGGTCGGCGACGCGGTCCGGCGGTTCCGCGAACGCGGCCGGTTCACCCTGGCCTATGCCGACAGCTTCGGCGAGTTCGGCCCGGCCAACGCCGCCTACCGGCTGGCCTCGGAGTTCGAGCAGGTCTGGCTGGCGCCGGTCGGCACGATCGGGCTGACCGGGATTCGGGCGGAGGTGCCGTTCGCCCGCGAAGGGCTGGCCTCGATCGGCGTCAATGCCGAGTTCTTCCGCCGCGGCCCCTACAAGAGCTTCCCGGAGAGCCTGACCGAGCGCGACTTCACCCCGGCCCATCGCGAGATGGTCGAGAGCCTGGTCGACGACCTGTTCGGGCAATTGTCCGGCGGCATCGCCCGCAACCGCGGGCTGGACGAGGCGGCGGTGCACCGGCTGATCGATTCCGCGCCGCTGCTGGCGGAGGAGGCGCTGGCCGGCCGGCTGGTCGACCGTCTGGCGACCCGCGGCGAGCTCGACGCCCTGATCGAGGAGCGGTTCGGCGACGCCGCCGGCATGGTCGAGACGCGCGACTATCTGCGCCTCGCACCGGCACGGCCGCCGGCCGAGGCGCGCATCGCGGTGATCCGCGCCAACGGCATCATCGCCCTGGCCGAGGGCGGCGACGCCCCGCTGCCGGGCGGCGAGATCATGAGCGCCTACACCATCGCCCGCATCATCGACGAGGCGGTGGACGATCCCGGCTATGCCGCCATCGTGCTGCGCATCGACAGCGGCGGCGGCTCGGCGGTCGGATCGGACGTGATCGGGCGGGCCGTGCGGCGCGCCGCGGAGCGCGGCCGGCCGCTGATCGTCTCGATGGGCGGCGCGGCGGCCTCGGGCGGCTACTGGATCGCCGCCGACGCCCGCACCATCGTCGCCCAGCCGGCGACGCTGACCGGCTCGATCGGGGTGTTCGCCGGCAAGCTGGTCACCACCGGCCTGTGGGACCGGCTGGGCATCGCCTGGGACGCGGTGCAGCGCGGCGAGAACGCGGCGATCTGGTCGAACACCGTGCCCTATGCGCCCGGCGCCGCGGCGCGGATCGATGCCTTCGTCGACGACATCTATGCCCGGTTCGTCACTCACGTCGCCCGCGGCCGCGACATGCCGCGGGAGGCGGTGCTGGCGGTGGCGGAAGGCCGGGTGTGGACCGGCGCGCAGGCGCGCGAGCGCGGGCTGGTCGACCGGCTGGGCGGCATGGAAACGGCGCTGGCCGCGGCCCGCGAGGCCGCCGGCTTGGCCCCCGACGCGGCGATCGAGCAGGTCGTCCTGCCGCGGCCGGAAACGCCCCTGGATACGCTGTGGCGGCTGGTCCGCGGCGAACCGGCGGCCGGCGGCCCGGCGGATGCGGCGGCCCTGCGCGCAGCCCTGGAACGCGCCGTCCCCGAACTGCGCACCCTCGCCCCCCTCCTCCAACCCCCCGGCGAGCACGTCCTCCGCATGCCGGTCACCGGGCTGGCAAGATGACCGGAGAGGAACGTCCCTCCCGACGGGTAGCGCCATGACGTCGCTTCGCGGACCACCGGAACCGGGATGACCGAATCACCTGCAACCCTCGACCTCCTGCGCCATCTGGCCGGCCGGCCCGGCCATGACGAGGTCAAGGCCGACTTCCGCGACCTGCTGATCCGCGAGTTCGGCGTCGAGCCCGGCGCGCTGGAATTCGAACGCCGGGTGCCCGAGGTGCGCGGCCGGCTCGATGCCCTGATCGGCCGCACCGTGTTCGAGGCCAAGAGCGATCTCGATCGCGAATGGCCCGACATCGAACGGCGAATGCCCGAATACCTGGCCGATCGCGAGCGGGAGGAGGGCGAGCGCTTCGTCGGCATCGCCTCGGATGGCCTGAAATGGGCGGTGGTCGAGCTGGCCGAGGGCCGGCTGATCACGCTCAAACGGACCGTGCTCGACCCCGATCAGGCCGCCGCCTTCCTCGCCTGGCTGGACGGCGCGGTGGCGCTGCGGTCCTCGCTGCCGCCCGATGCGCTGACCGTGCGCGCCGAGCTGGGCCGCGACTCGGTGGCCTTTCACCGGGCCGAAACGGGCCTGCGGGCGGTCTGGGAAAAGCTGAAATCCGACCCGGCGCAGTGGCTCAAGCGTCGGCTGTGGGCCGACCTGCTCAAGCAGGTCTATGGCCGCGAGGTCGAGAGCGACGAGCTGTGGGTGCAGCACACCTTCCTGGTGGTGACCGCCAAGTGCATCGCGCTGGCGGTTCTGCGCATGACCGAGGACGATCCCGCGAGGCTGCTGTCCGGCGAGGCCTTCAGGGCCGTCGGCCTGCACGGCGCGGTCGAAAGCGATTTCTTCGACTGGGTGGTCGCTGATCCGGACGGCGTGGCGCTGGTGCGCCGGATCATGGCCCATGTCCGCCGGTTCCGGCTGGCCGAGGTCGAGAGCGACGTGCTGAAGGTGCTCTACGAATCGCTGATCGATCGAGAGGAGCGCCACGGCCTGGGCGAATACTACACGCCGGACTGGCTGGCGGCGAAGATAGTGCGCCGCGCCGTCACCCATCCGCTGTTCGACCGCGTGCTCGATCCGGCCTGCGGCTCGGGCACCTTCCTGTTCCATGCGATCCGCCAATTTCTGGCGGAGGCGGCGGATGCCGCGATGGACCCCGGCGCGCGGGCGGCCGAGGCCTGCGACCACATCGCAGGCATGGACATTCATCCGGTCGCAGTCATCATTGCCCGTGTCACTTATCTCTTGGCGCTCGCCCCGGTGCTCGCTACCCGGCGAGGGGCGGTATCGATCCCGGTGTATCTCGGGGATGCCATGCAGCTCGCGGTATCTGGCCTGATGACCGAGACGGAACTGACCATCCGCGTGCCGCCGCCGGCCGCAACGGCCGTCCGGACCGATTCACCCGCCGCTCACAGCCGCGAGCAGCTTGGATTTCCTGAAGTGTTCTGTCGGGACTCCGCTCTGTTCGACAAAGCTATCGAACACATGCGCACCGGATCATTGGCGGGTATGAAACGCGAGCAGATCGAAGCGGCGCTTCGCAGAATTACCATGCAGCACTATCGCGCCGACGTGACCGCCGAACAGGAGATGGCGATCCAGGATCTCGGCAAGACTTATGTCATTTTTGACCGGTTGCGGCGCGAACATCGCGATACGATCTGGGCCTATGTCGCACGCAACCTGTCAAGACCGCTGGCGTTTTCGGCTGCCACTGGCTGGGCAACCGTGGTGATCGGCAATCCGCCCTGGGTCGCCTTCCGCCACATGAGCGGCGATCTGCAGCAACGATTCAGGGAGCTGGCCAAGGGCGAAAGGGTCTATGTCGGCGGCAGGTTCGCAACCCAAAATGATCTTTGCGCCCTGTTCGCGGTGCGTGCCGCCCATCTTTATCTGCGGCCCGGCGGCTTGCTCGCCCTTGTATTGCCGTTGGCAGCGCTGACTCGAGGCCAATTCAAGCCCTTGCGCGGCGGATCTTTCGCATCGGTTCGAATTGCCTGGGACGAAGTCTGGACGATGGACGATTCCGTCCAGCCACTGTTCCCGGTACCGGCCTGCGCGGTGTTCGGGCGTCGACGAGCGACGGCGCAGCCGCTGCCGGCCACCGTCCGAGCCTATTCCGGCACCCTGCCCTACCGTGACGCGCCCGAGGATCTGGCGGACGCACTTTTGAAGGCGACCGAGGGCGCGCCAGCGCTAATGGTTGGAATCTTTGAAGGAGGGTCGACCTATCGCAAGGTTTTCCGCCAAGGTGCCATCCTCGTCCCCAGAATGCTCTGTCTAGTTGAGCGTCCGCCGGTGGGCCGCCTGGGGATGGATCCAACCGCACCGTATGTCATCAGCCGGCGCACCACCCTTGAAAAACCACCTTGGAAGAATCGCCCTGGTATTGAGAACCGCGTCGAGGCCGAGTTCCTCCGTCCGGTGCTGCTGGGCGAGAGTATCCTGCCCTACAGGGTGTTTCGGCCATTTGAGGGGGTTGTGCCGGTGACCGAGAGCGGTGAGGTATTGGATGCTGAAAAGGCTGCCAATTGCGGCAATGACGGACTGAATGGCTGGATGCGGAAGGCTGAAGCGATTTGGAACGAAGATCGACCATCGTTGATTACATTAGTTGAGCAATTCGACTACTATGCCAAGCTCACAGCCCAATTCCCGATCGCCCCGCTGCGTGTGGTCTATGCCAAGGCTGGGACCCTGCCCGCGGCCTGCCTTCTGCGCGATCCGCGCGGTGTAATCGACCATAAGCTCTACTGGATGGCACCGGATACCGAAACCGAAGCGCGTTATCTGATCGCTATTCTCAACAGCGAACTGGCACGGGTCCGCGCGGAACAATTCCAATCGCGCGGGCAATGGGGAGCGCGCGATTTCGACAAGGTGATCTTCAACCTGCCGATCCCGCGGTTCGATCCCGAGGACGAGCTGCACCTGGCCCTGGCCGCCGCCGCGGCCGAGGCAGAGGCGATCGCCGCCGCGGTCGAGCTGCCCGAGGCCGCCAAATTCCAGCGCGCCCGCGCCCTGATCCGCGCCGCCCTGACCGAAGCCGGGGTGGCACAAAAGATCGACGCCCTGGTCGCCTCGCTGCTCGACGGCACCTGATCGCCCGGGGGCGGGCGGAACGAACATGCAGCACCCGGAAGCCGGGCACGGCCGAGCGAGCTTTTGCTTGACTCGGGCGGGTCCTTTGCCATTCTTGCCGGCTTTGCCGCAATGCGAGCAATAATCAGTCTCGCCGTTCCGCCGAGGACCCGCCCGATGCCCCTGGATCTGCGCCTGCCCTACACGCCCGAGGTCGCCCGTGCCACCGCGCCCATCTTCGAGCGGGTCCGGCGGGTGATCCCCGAGGTCGAATGGCAGGTCCATGCGCCCGTGATCCACGCCATCAACCAGGTGAAGCGCCAGCGCAACGCCATCATCCTGGCGCACAATTATCAGACACCGGAAATCTATCACGGCGTCGCGGACATCGTCGGCGACAGCCTCGCCCTGGCCCGAGAGGCGGCGAAAACTCGGGCCGACATCATCGTGATGGCCGGCGTCCACTTCATGGCCGAGACGGCCAAGCTGCTGAACCCCGCCAGGATCGTGCTGATCCCCGATCTGCGGGCCGGCTGCTCGCTGGCGACTTCGATCACCGGGGCCGATGTCCGGCTGCTGCGCCAGCGCTATCCGGGCGTGCCGGTGGTCACCTACGTCAACACCTCGGCCGAGGTGAAGGCCGAATCGGACATCTGCTGCACCTCCGGCAATGCCGTCGAGGTCGTCGAGTCGCTGGGCGTCGACCGGGTGATCATGCTGCCCGACGAGTATCTGGCGAAATACGTCGCCGGCAAGACCGCCGTGCAGATCATCGCCTGGACCGGCCATTGCGAGGTGCACGAGCGCTTCACCGGCGCCCAACTGCGCGAGTACCGCAAGGCCCACGACAATCTGGTGATGATCGCGCACCCGGAATGCCCGCCAGACGTGCTGGCGGCGGCGGATTTCGTCGGCTCGACCGCGCAGATGATCGACTATGTCCGCGACCGGCGGCCGGCGCGGGTGCTGATGGTCACCGAATGCTCGATGAGCGACAATGTCGCCGTGGAGTATCCCGATGTCGAGTTCGTCCGCCCGTGCAATCTCTGCCCGCACATGAAACGCATCTCGCTGGACAAGATCCTGCGCAGCCTGGAAACGCTGGAGCCGCGGGTCGAGATCGATCCGGCACTGGCGGCGCGCGCGCGGGCCGCGGTCGAACGGATGCTGACGATCGGTGGCAGACAGGCCCGGCTGTCATGACCGATCTGCCGCCGCCCTACCCGGCGCTGTGCGAGCCGCTGCTGCGCCATGCGCTGGCAGAGGATCTCGGCCGCGCCGGCGACCTGACCACCGACGCCGTGGTGCCGCCCGGCACCCGTGCGCGCGGGCGGATCGTCGCCCGCGGGACCGGGCGGGTCGCCGGCCTGCCG
>CAZTNV010000076.1:13641-14056 GCA_964615535.1 uncultured Mycobacteriaceae bacterium
TGCCGGTCGCCCTGCCCGCCTTTGCCCTGCTCGATCCCGCCGTGACGGTGCGGATCGAGCGGCCGGACGGCAGCGATGTCGAGCCCGGCACCACCCTGGCGCTGATCGAGGGGCCGGCGCGGCCGATGCTCTCCGCCGAGCGGGTGGTGCTGAACCTGCTCGGCCGGCTGTGCGGCATCGCCACCGCGACCCGCGAGGCGGTCGCCCTGGTCGGCGATCTCAAGACGAAGGTTACCTGCACCCGCAAGACCACGCCCGGCCTCCGCGCGCTGGAAAAATACGCGCTCCGGGTCGGTGGCGGCGCCAATCACCGGTTCGGCCTGGACGATGCCGTGCTGATCAAGGACAATCACATCGTCGCGGCCGGCGGCCTGCGCCCGGCGGTCGAGCGCGCCGTCGCCCGGATCGGCCATCT
>CAZTNV010000077.1:0-7548 GCA_964615535.1 uncultured Mycobacteriaceae bacterium
CTCGCCGATCAGGAAATGCCCGATGTTCAGTTCGACGATAGTGGGGATTGCCGCCACCGGGCCGACCGTGTCGTACCCGAGCCCGTGCCCGGCATGGCATTCCAGCCCGATCGCCTCGGCATGCGCGGCGGCGGCGGTCAGGCGCCGAAGCTCTGCCGCCTGCCGGTCCGGGGCTGTGGCGTCGCAATAGGCGCCGGTATGGAGTTCGACCACCAGCGCACCGATCGCCGCGGCAGCATCGAGCTGCGCCGGCTCAGGGTCGATGAACAGCGAAACCCGGATGCCCGCCTCGCCCAGCCTGGCGACGATGTCGCGGAGCGGCTCGCGGCCGCCGATGACGTCGAGCCCGCCCTCGGTGGTGACCTCGTTCCGCCGCTCCGGCACCAGACAGGCGGCATGGGGGCGGGAGCGCAAGGCAATGCCCAGCATCTCCCTTGTCGCAGCCATTTCGAGATTGAGCGGCAGGGCCAGCTCGGCCTTCAGGCGCGCAATGTCGAGATCGCCGATGTGACGCCGGTCCTCGCGCAAATGGGCGGTGATGCCGTCGGCGCCCGCCGCCGCCGCGAGCCGTGCCGCCCGCACCGGATCGGGATGCTGCCCGCCCCGCGCATTGCGGATGGTCGCGACATGATCGATGTTGACGCCAAGCCGGAGAGGACGGGGCATCGCTGATCCCTGGTCGGTTGCCGGTCGCCACCGTAGCCACTGACCGGCGCTTTGGCACGCCTTTTCAAATGGCCTGCGAGTGCGGCCGATCAAGCGAGGGCGACCGCCGTCGCCGGCCGGCCGGCATCGGCTTCGGGCCGAACCGGGCCGGCGGCGGACGGTGCCGGATCAGCGGCCGCTGCGGCCGTAGCCGGGCGGGTCCTGGTTCTGACCGCGATCGGAATCGGTCAACCCGGTCGGCCGCCGGCTGCCGCGCCCATAACCGGTAGGGTCGGCGTTCGGACCCTGGTCGCCGTCGCTGAACCCGCGCATGCCGGGAACGCCGCGCCCGCGGCCTGCCTGATCGGCATGGGCACCGGAATCGGTATCGGTTATCCCGGTATAGCGGCGCTGGGTACTGGCGCGCCCGCGCCCCGGCGGGTCTGCATAGGGGCCGGTATCGGCATCGGTGATCTGGGCTTCGGCCGGCTCGGTTGCGGCGCCCAACGCCGCCGCGCCGGCCAAACCGGTGCCCAGCGTGGTCAGGAACGAGCGGCGGTCCACGGCGCCGGCCTTGGCCCTCGGCACGGTCGAGATGTCACGGTCGTCCAGCGAGCGATCCGGCTGGCCGGCGATCGGGTCGAGCTTTCTGGTCATTGTTGTCCTTCCCGGTTTTCCCCATCTTGGCGTCCTATCCGTGGCGTCGCATCGACGGCCGAGCTGTCGGCACGTTGCGCCCCCATAAGGCGCTCTCCACGGCGACGCATGCCGCGCGGCGGCCTGCGCAGTCCTGCAACCTGGACTAGGATTACGGAATCAGCGAGTGTGTTTCAAGGCCGCCATTGGTCGAGCGGATCGGGCCGGCGCAGCGCCGGAAGAGCGGCATTGGCGCCAGCCGGAGTGGCTAGCCGCTCCGCGCCCGCTCGACCGCGTTGATCACCGGCGTGGCGCGCAGGGCGGCGATGATGTTGCTGAGCTGCTTGACGTCGCTGACGTCGATATCGATCAGGATTTCAAAGAAATCGCTCGATCGGCTGGTGATCTTGAGATTGGTGATGTTGCCGCCGTTCTTGCCGATTACGGTCGACAGCGTGCCGAGACTGCCCGGTTCGTTGGCCAGCACGGCGTGGATGCGGCCGACATAATCGTCGGCGCTGTCCGACCCGGCATCCCAGCTCACATCGATCCACCGCTCGGGCGAATCATAAAAGCTCTCCAGGGTCTCGCAATCAATGGTGTGGATGGTCACACCCTTGCCGGTGGTCACGATGCCGACGATGCGGTCGCCGGGAATCGGGTGGCAGCACCGCGCGTAATGCACCGCCATCCCCGGTATCAGGCCACGAATCGGGACCGGCTGGCCCTTGCCCTTGGGGTGGCGGCTGCGGGCGCGGCCGATCGGGACGATCTTGTCGTCCTTCTGCTGCGCGGCAGCGCGGTGACCCGGAAACACCGCATGGAACACGTCGCGGCAGGGCGTCACGCCGGAGCCGACATTGGCATAAATGTCGTCCGCGCCCTGCGCCCGGAAGGTCTTCAGAACCCCGTCCAGCGCCTTTTCGGTGAAGTCGTAGCCTTCCTGCCGAAACGCCTTCTGCAGAATGGCACGGCCCAGTTCGACGTACTGGTCGCGTTGCTGCTGGCGGACGAAGCGGCGAATGCGCGCCCGCGCCTTGCCGGAAACCGCGAATCGCTCCCATTCGGGTGACGGCGTCGAGGTCTTCGAAGTGATGATCTCGACCTGATCGCCGTTCTGCAGGGTATGGCGCAGATTGACCAGCCGGCCATTGACTTTCGATCCGACGCAGGTATCGCCGATCTGGGAATGCACTGCGTAGGCGAAATCGACCGGGGTCGCGCCCTGGGGCAGGGCGATCAGCATGCCCTTGGGCGTGAAACAGAACACCTGGTCCTGGAACAGCTCCAGCTTGGTGTGTTCGAGGAACTCCTCCGGCTTCTGGGCATATTCAAGAATGTCGAGCAGCTCGCGCAGCCAGCGGTATTTCGGGGTATCGCGGGTATCGCCGCCGTGCTTGTAGGACCAGTGGGCAGCCACGCCGAGCTCGGCGACTTCGTGCATTTCCGCCGTGCGGATCTGCATTTCGATGCGCTGCTGGCACGGCCCGATGATCGCGGTGTGCAGCGAGCGGTAGCCGTTCGGCTTGGGTGTGGAAATGTAGTCCTTGAACCGGCCGGGCAGGCAGGTATAGCAGCTATGGATCAGGCCAAGTGCCTGATAGCACTGGCCGATATCGTCGACGATGACGCGGAACGCGATGATGTCGCAGAGCTGTTCGAATGCCACGCTCTTGTGCTGCATCTTGCGCCAGATCGAATAGGGCCGCTTTTCCCGCCCCCTCACCACTCCTTTCACCCCGCCCTCGTCCAGGACACGGGTCAGTTCGGCAATGATCTGGTTGATCAGGTCGCCGCCCTCGCGGCGCAGATAGGACAGGCGGTGGACGATGCTGTCGCGGGCCTCGGGATTGATGTGGCTGAACGCCAAATCCTCCAGCTCGTCCTTCATCTCGTGCATGCCGATGCGCTCGGCCAGCGGCGCATAGATCTCCAGGGTCTCGCGGGCGATCCGGCGGCGCTTGTCGGGGTCCTTGATCGCGCCCAGCGTGCGCATGTTGTGGAGCCGGTCGGCCAGCTTGACCAGCAGCACCCGCAGATCCTTGGACATGGCCAGGACCAGCTTGCGAAAATTCTCCGCCTGTTTCGACTGGTCGCTCTGCAGCTCTAGTTTCGACAGTTTGGTGACGCCATCGACCAGTTGACCGATTTCCCGGCCGAACAGCCGCTCGATGTCGTCCAGCGTGGCGACCGTATCCTCGACCGTGTCATGGAGCAGGCCGGTGACGATCGAGCCGGTATCGAGCTTCATGTCGGCCAGAATGCCGGCGACCTCGAGCGGATGCAGAAAATACGGATCCCCGGAGGCGCGGCGCTGCTGTCCATGCGCCTTCATGGAGAACACATAGGCGCGGTTGATCAGATCCTCGTCGGCCGAGGGATCATAGGCCTTGACCCGCTCGACCAGCTCATACTGACGAATCATGGCCGTTCATCCGGAGTGGCCGAGCGGCAATGGCGCGGGACGGACGCGGAACGACCGGCCACCGGCCCGGCCGCAGCACAGCGCGGCCGGCGATCAGACGCTTTCCTCCGGGTCGGGCGGGACATCGTCGGTCAGATCGACGTCGCCCTCCGCCAGATCCCCGGGCTCTACGGCTTCTTCGTCCTCTTCGGCCGCCTCATCCACCTCGGCGCCTTCGTCTTCGTCTTCGTCTTCGTCATCGAGCAGGTCGTCCTCGTCGCCCGCTTCGGTCTCCGACAAACCCCCGGCGGCAAGATCTTCCGGTGCCGTGCGGCGCAACCATTCCTCCTCGCCGGCCATGAGTTCGATGATCTCCTCTTCAGGCTCCTCGCTCTCGATGTGCTTCTGATGGCCCTTGATCAGCGACTCGCGCAGGACATCCAACGACACGGTGGCATCGGCGATTTCCCGAAGCGCGACCACGGGGTTCTTGTCGTTGTCGCGGTCGACGGTCAGTGACGCGCCGGAAGAGATATCGCGGGCGCGCTGGGCCGCGGTCATCACCAGCTCGAAACGGTTCGGAATCTTAAGAACGCAATCTTCAACGGTAACGCGAGCCATGCCGGTGCCACTCCAAATTCGGATCAATACAACATCTCAGTATAAGAGTATTCGCCTTGGCAGGCAAGGTTATGACAGACCCAGGACGCACCGGTTGGTCAGGAACCGGCCCGGGCCCTGTTAACGGATCTCGGACGATCTCCCGGTCGGACTGAGAGGGCTGGCGCTGTGAGGCATGATGTCGCACATGGTCGCATGGATGCACAAGGATGCCGATGTCCTATTCATTGTGTGCGAAACGTTTGACATTGATCGTGGGAGCGTTTAGCGATTATTTTCGATAAGCTGATTTTTCGGCTATCGAGTCCGACCCGAAACAAGAAAACCTAGCAGCAGGAATCAAATGATATTTTACAAAGAAGAGCGATTGGCTCTTTTCATCGACGGTGCCAATCTTTATGCCGCCGCGCGTTCTCTCGGTTTCGACGTGGATTACAAGCGACTGCTGGACCTGTTCGCCAAGAAAGGGCGGCTTATCCGAGCATTCTACTATACCACGTTGATCGAGGATCAGGAGTACTCACCTATTCGGCCATTGATCGATTGGCTCGACTACAATGGCTATTGCATGGTGACTAAGCCGATCAAAGAGTTCACCGATGCTCAAGGTCGTCGGAAAGCCAAGGGAAGTGTCGACATAGACTTGGTGATTGATGCCATGGAAATGGCTGAGAAGGTGGACCATATACTTTTGTTTTCAGGTGACGGCGATTTTCGCCGTTTGGTTGACGCAGTACAACGCAAAGGCGTTAGAGTGACCGTAGTTAGCACTATAAAGGCGCAGCCGCCGATGGTCGCTGACGAGTTGCGTCGCCAAGCCGACAACTTTATCGAGCTCATGGATCTCGCACCTCTCATTCAACGCAACTCGCATCAGCAGCAGCGGACGACCGAGCCCGCGCCGGAGCCCGACGAAGAGGATACTACCTACTATCGTACAGCTTGACGCAGATCAAACTGCTGGTTTTTTCGGGGCTGACCTTCCGGAGGAGGACCGGTCGAAAGCGATCGGAGCACGCGCCATGGTCAGCGACCTGCCCCCGGCAATCTTGCGCCAGCCTGATCATGATTGTCCCTTCTGTCCCCGACTGGTGGCGTTTCGGGCATCCCTTCGCCGGTCACGGCCCGGGTATTTCAATGGGCCGGTGCCGGCGTTCGGATCGCTCGACGCCCGCGTTCTTGTGGTCGGGCTGGCGCCGGGCCTGAACGGCGCCAATCGCACCGGTCGCCCGTTCACCGGCGACTTTGCCGGCGACCTGCTGTTTCCCGCGCTGATTCGCTTCGGGTTTGCCCGAGGCGATTATGCCTCTAGGGAGGAGGCCCGTGGCGATGACGGCCTGGCGCTGGCCGATTGCCGGATTACCAACGCGGTGCGCTGCGTACCGCCGGAGAACAGGCCGACCACCGAGGAAATCGCCAATTGCCGGCAATTCCTTGCGGCCGAGTTGGCGGCCATGACGGAGCTTCGGTTCCTCGTGGCGCTGGGGCGCGTGGCGCATGAGGACATCCTGGCGACCCTCGGCCTGCGCCGGTCCGCCTGGCGCTTCGGCCACGGTGCGGTCCATGCCTTGCCGGATGGGCGGATGCTGGCCGACAGTTATCATTCCTCGCGCTACAACACCTCGACGGGCCGGCTGACCACGGCGATGTTCGAGGCGGTGTTCGCCGAGGTGCGGCGCCGGCTTGACGGGGAATGACGCGGTCCGCCGCGCCCGCCGGTGGACAAGACGGCGCGCCGAGCCTATTCTCCCGACATGGGTGCAGTCTCCTTCGACACACTGGCATTTGCCCGCGCATTGCGCGACGAGGCGAAGTTCACTCCGGAGCAGGCGGAGGGGACCGCCAAGGCGCTGGCCGGTGCCCTGATGTCCGATCTGGCGACCAAGTCGGACCTCAAGGATCTCGATGCCCGGTTCGACACCCGGCTCAAGGAGTTCGAACTCCGCGTGGACAGCCGGTTCAAGGAGTTCGAACTCCGCGTGGACAACCGGTTCAAGGAATTCGAACTCCGCGTGGACAACCGGTTCAAGGAGTTCGAGGCCCGGCTGGATCAGAAGCTCGCCGAGACCAGGGCCGAAATTCTGAAATGGATGTTCGGCGCCGTGGTGGCGCAGACCGCCCTGATCGTGGCGCTGATCAAGCTCATCCCGTGAGGACGGGGCGCGGTCGGCTTGCCGCGGCGAACAGCGGTTGCTACACCGCGCGCTCACCCCTGGAATTTTTGCGAGCAGTGATCCGCCATGACCGATCGACCGCCGAAGCCGGAAACCTTGGTCGCCCGCGCCGACGGCTATCTCTGCCTTCGCACCGGCGCGATCATTCCGCCGATTTACCCATCCACGACCTATGCGCGCGACGAGCGCTATGAGCGGATCGGCAAGGGCGGCTACAGCCGCGACGACAATCCGGCCTACGAGCAGGTCGAAGCCCTGATTGCACAGCTCGAGGGCGGCAGCGCGGCCCGGCTGTTCGCCTCCGGCATGGCGGCGACCACCGCGGTGTTCCAGGCGCTCCAGCCGGGCGATCATGTCGTGGCCTCGGCGAAAATGTATTTCGGCACGCCCAAATGGATCCATGAATGGCTGGAACCCTGGGGGGTCCGGGTCGCGCTGGTCGATACCGCCGATCCGGCGGCGCTGGCCGCCGCCATCAAGCCGGACGAAACGAAGCTGGTCTGGATCGAGACGCCGGCCAATCCGACATGGTCGATCACCGACATCGCCGCCGCGGCCCGCCTTGCTCATGGCGCCGGCGGCCTGCTGGCCGTGGATTCGACCGCCGCCAGCCCGGTGCTGACCCGGCCGATCGAGCACGGCGCCGATTTGGTGGTGCATTCGGCGACCAAATACCTCAACGGTCATTCCGACGTGGTCGCCGGGGTGGTCGTGACCGCGGCCGAGACCGCGCTGTGGGAACGAGTCGGCCGCATCCGGTTTCTGGCCGGAGCCGTGCTCGGGCCGTTCGAGACCTGGCTGCTGCTGCGCGGGCTGCGCACCCTGTTCGTCCGGGTGCGCCAGTCGAGCGCCAATGCGCTGATGATTGCCCGTCATTTCGAGCACCACTCCCGGATCGCCCAGGTCTGTTATCCCGGCCTGCCGGGCTTTCCCGGCCACGAGATCGCAGCCCGGCAAATGACCGGCGGCTTCGGCGGGATGATGTCGCTGCGCATACAGCCGAGGCCCGGCCAGGATGCCGCCACAGCAGCGCTGGACGCGATCAAGCGGGTCAAGCTGTTCATCCGG
>CAZTNV010000077.1:7558-11889 GCA_964615535.1 uncultured Mycobacteriaceae bacterium
CGGGCGACCTCGCTGGGCGGGGTCGAAAGCCTGATCGAGCATCGCCACACCATCGAGGGCGAGGGCACCGCCGTGCCGCCGGATTTGCTGCGCCTGTCGATCGGCCTGGAAGCCCCGGAAGACCTGATCGCCGATCTGGAGCAGGCGCTGGCGGGATAGCCAATTGCGAGATCCGCCACTCACAGCGCGACAATAATTAGCATGAGCAACAAGACCTTTGGTCGCAAGGCCCCATACCCTCCACCTCTTCAATGCCGCAAAAGAAAGGGCCGGAGCTTCACTGGGAAGCTCCGGCCTTCAGTTGAAGACAGGGAGGGTTGGAGACGGTCTTTTTCTATCCAATCCCCCGATCGGAAACCATGATCTACATCAAAAGGCGGGATCAGCGATCCGATCACCGGTGGTACAGCGTATCGGGATCGATCCTGGGCTCCATGATCACAACCAGTTCCCCGTCCCGGACGGCCCGATAGAAGCAGGTTCGGCGCCCGGTATGACAGGCCACGCCAGCCTGATCGACCAGCACCAGCAGCGTGTCGCCGTCGCAATCGATGCGCAGTTCCACCAGATGCTGGCTCTGTCCCGAAGTCTCGCCCTTGCGCCACAGAGACTGGCGCGACCGCGACCAGTAGCAGACACGGCCCTCGGTCAGGGTGGCCTCGATCGCGGCGCGATTCATCCATGCGACCATCAGCACCTGGCCGGTATCGTGCTGCTGCGCCACCGCCGGGATCAGGCCGTCGTCGTCGAACTTCACCGTCGCCCAGAACGCTTCCGGAAGTGCCGTCATTCTGCCCTCGCCTTCGCAACCGTGGTGAGCCGCTCGAAGCCCCGTTCGAGATCGGCGATCAGATCGCCCGCGTCCTCCAGCCCGACATGCAGGCGCAGGCTGGGGCCCGCCTCGACCCACGGGGTCGCAGTCCGATACGACGCGGGATGGGTCGGGACGATCAGGCTTTCATAGCCGCCCCAGCTCGCTCCCATCGGGATCAACTCCAGGCCGTCCAGCATGGCGTTCACCGCGGCTTTCGGGAAGGACTTCAGCACGATGCCGAACAGCCCGGAGGCGCCGGCGAAGTCGCGACGCCAGATCTCATGGCCGGGATCGCCGGGCAGCGCCGGATACATCACGCGCGCGACCTCCGGCCGGTCGCACAGCCAACGCGCCACAATCAGGGCGTTCTCCTGGTGCCGGCGCAGTCTCACGCCCAGGGTGCGCAGGCCGCGCAGCGCCAGATTGAGATCGTCCGGACCGGCACTGGCGCCGAGCAGGACGGCGGTCTGCTTGACCGTGAGATAGCGTTCGCGGTCGCCGCACACCACCACGCCCATCATCGCATCGGAATGCCCAACGATGTATTTGGTGGCGGCATGGATGACCACATCGACGCCGAGCGCGAGCGGCTTGAACAGCAGCGGCGTCGCCCAGGTATTGTCGATCAGTGTCGAAATGCCGCGGGCACGCGCCGCCGCGGCCACCGCCGGCACGTCCTGCACCTCGAAGGTCAGCGAGCCCGGCGATTCGAGATAGATCACGCGGGTGTTGTCGCGGATCAGCGCGGCAATCCCGGCGCCGATCCCCGGATCGTAATAGGTGGTTTCGACACCGAAGCGGCCGAGCACGCGGTCGCAGAACCGCCGGGTCGGGTCATACGCCGAGTCCACCATCAGCAGGTGATCGCCGGCCTTGAGGAAGGCGGTGAGTGCGACGGTCACGGCCTGCAGACCGGAACCCAGGCTGACCGCGCGGTACCCGCCTTCCAGCGCGTTCACCGCATCCTCGAAGGCCTCGCTGGTCGGCGTGCCGATTCGCCCATACCGGTAAAGATCGTCGGGTTGACGGTCGAGCGGCTTGCGGTAAACCTCCTCCATCGCCGCGACCGACGGGAACAGGATGGTCGAGGCATGGTAGACCGGCGGATTGACGAAACCGCGATCACGATCCGGGTCGCGGCCGGCATGAGCCAAGACGGTATCCTGATGGTGCTTCCTGACCATGATCCAGCCACATCGCCACGTTAAGGGACCGGGATATTCGAGGTCTGTCCGCAGCCGGTCAATTTCAAAAAAGAATGTGGTTTCTCACTCTTCGGTGGCACCATGTCGGGCGATCCGCGCGAGTGGGGGAGTCCGGAGACGCGCCACAAGGATACAGGGCCGGTCATCGCTGGCCGACCGGGCGCCGAACTCGTAAGGTTTCTATGGTTCGCCGGGTGTGAACGGTTCGAATCACCAGCAATGGAATGGGATAGGCAATGAGCATGAGAAGAATTGTGGCAGCGATCGTCGCCCTTACGGCGGTCGGCACCTCCGTTCCGGCGATCGCCGGTGCGACCCTCGATGCCGTTCGTGCCAGAGGCCATCTGCAATGCGGCGTCAATACCGGGCTCGCGGGATTCTCGGCGCCCAACAGCGCGGGCGAATGGAGCGGGCTGGACGTCGATGTCTGCCGGGCGATCGCCGCTGCCATTTTCGGCAACGCCGACGCCGTGCGGTTCATCCCGCTCACGGCGCAACAGCGCTTCACTGCGCTGCAGGCCGGCGAGGTGGACGTGCTCTCGCGCAACACCACCTGGACCCTGACGCGGGACACGGCGCTCGGACTGAACTTCGCACCGACCACATTCTATGACGGGCAAGGCTTCATGGTGCCGCGCTCGGCCAATATCAGCAGCGCGCGCGAACTGGACGGCGCCACCGTCTGCGTCCAGACCGGCACCACCACGGAACTCAATCTGGCCGACTTCTTCAGGACGCACGAAATGACGTTCGAGCCGGTCGTGATCGAGCAGCTCGACGAGGTCAATGCCGCCTTCTTCGCCGGCCGTTGCGACGCGCTGACCTCCGATACCTCGCAACTGGCGGCGATCCGCTCGTCCGTGGCGCCCAATCCCGAGAATTATGTGATTCTGCCCGAGGTGATTTCGAAGGAGCCGCTCGGACCCGCGGTCCGGCAAGGCGACGATGCGTTCTTCGATATCGTCAAGTGGACGGTGTTCGCGCTGATCGAGGCCGAGGAGAAGGGACTCACCCAGGCCAATGTCGAGCAGATGCGCGAGTCCAGCACCGACCCGACGATCCGGCGCCTGCTCGGCGCAACGCCGGGCATGGGCGAGGCGCTCGGCCTTGACGAGGCCTGGGCGTTCAACGCCATCCAGGCGGTCGGCAATTACGGCGAAGTCTTCAACCGCAATGTCGGTCCGGGCACGCCGCTCAACCTGGAACGCGGACCGAACGATCTGTGGACCCGCGGCGGCCTGATGTACGCGCCGCCGGCCCGGTAGGAAACAGGTCCGGGCGGCAACGCTCCGGGTCCCGGAGCGTTGCCGCCCAGACGTCCGGCATCGCGGTCGCCCGCCGATCGCCCGAGCAGGGGAGCCGCTGGTCTTGGCCATTGAAAGCCCGAAATCGACCCGACAGGCCGGCGCCTCGCACCCGTCGGCCTGGAACGACCGGCGGACCCGCGCCATCGTCTACCAGATCCTTATCGTCGGCGCGGTCGCCGCAATCGGCTGGTATCTGATCTCCAACACGATGACCAACATGGCCAACCGGGGGATCGCCACCGGCTTCAGCTTTCTGGATCGCGAATCCGGGTTCGCGATCGGCGAGCACCTGATCCCCTACAGCGCGGCGGATACCTATGGCCGCGCCTTCCTGGTCGGCCTGCTCAATACGCTCAATGTTGCGCTGATCGGCATCGTGCTGGCGACCGTGCTCGGCACCGTCATCGGCATTGCACGCCTGTCGAGCAACTGGCTGGTCGCGCGCCTTGCCATGGTCTACATCGAGGCGGTCCGCAACGTTCCGCTCCTGCTTCAGCTTTTCGTCTGGTACTCCGTCATCACGGTCAGCCTGCCGCTGCCGCGTGAGGCCTTCGATCCGCTGCCGGGGGTGTTTCTCAGCAATCGCGGGTTCAAGGTGCCGACGCTGCTGGATCACCCGGTCTATCCCTTTATCGGGGCCGCCCTTTTGGCGGGCATTGCCGCGGCCGTTCTGATGGCCCGCTGGGCCCGCCGCCGCCAGATGCGGACCGGCCGTCCCTTTCCGGTGGGAGCCACGGCGACCGGGCTGATCCTCGGGCTGCCGCTGCTGGTCTGGGTGGCAGCGGGTGCCCCCCTGCCCCTGGAAATGCCCGAACTCCGCGGCTTCAATTTCGTGGGCGGTCTCAGCATCAGCCCGGAATTCGCCGCGCTGCTGCTGGGCCTGACCGTCTACACCGCCAGCTTCATTGCCGAGATCGTTCGCAACGGCATCCTGGCGGTGCCCCGCGGTCAGACCGAGGCCGCCCTGGCGCTCGGATTGCGACGCGGGCTGGTGCTGCGGCTGGT
>CAZTNV010000077.1:11899-13860 GCA_964615535.1 uncultured Mycobacteriaceae bacterium
CGACCACCAGCCAGTATCTGAACCTGACCAAGAACAGTTCGCTGGCGGTGGCCATCGGCTATCCCGACCTGGTCTCGGTCGGCAACACGGCGCTGAACCAGACCGGCCAGGCGATCGAGGCGATTACCATCTTCATGGCGGTCTACCTGGTGATCAGCCTGTCGATCTCGCTGTTCATGAACTGGTACAACCGTCGTATCGCCCTGGTGGAGCGCTGAATTCGATGACCGTGATCCGCCGCACCGGCGGCAACGAAGCGGTGCCCGAGGACCGGCCGCCGCTGCTCGAAACCGGCCCCCTCGGCTGGCTGCGCAGGAATCTGTTCAATGGCTGGTTCAATTCGCTGCTGACGTTGGCGCTGCTGTGGGTCCTGGTCCAGATCGTGCCGCCGCTGCTCGACTGGCTGGTTTTCGAGGCGGTGGGCCTGGACGCGACACCGGCGGTCTGCCGCCAGGCCGAGGGGGCGTGCTGGGGCTTCGTCGGCGAGTGGTACCGTTTCATTCTGTTCGGCTATTACCCCCTGGACGAGCACTGGCGGCCGGTGATCGCGGTCGCCCTGCTGCTCGGGCTGCTGGTCGCCACCGCGCGACCGGGACGGGGCCGGATCGCCCTGATCCTGCCCGCCGCGGTCACTCTTGCCGTGATGGCCGCGATGCTGCTGGGCGGGCTGGCCGGTCTGGCGCGTGCTGCGGGCGGGACCGCGGAGGACATGGAGGCGGTCGCAGCGGCTCTCGGCCTGCTGTTCGCGGCCCTGCTCGGGCTGGTCCTGATCCGCTCGCTGCGCCGGCCGGACCGGCGCGGCCTTTGGCTGATCGCGACCTGGGCGGGTTCGTTTCTGGTGATCGGCGTGCTGATGGGCGGCGGCCTGTTCGGGCTGACGCTGGTCGAAACCACCCGCTGGGGCGGCCTGCCGCTGACCCTGGGGCTGTCGGTGGTCGGGCTGGGCGCGGCGTTTCCGCTGGGCATCCTGCTGGCGCTCGGCCGGCGGTCCAGCATGCCGGCGGTGCGCATGCTGTGCATTGCCTATATCGAGCTGATTCGCGGCGTGCCGCTGATCACCATCCTGTTCATGGCGTCGTTTCTGTTCCCGCTGTTCATGCCGCCGGGGGTGACGATCGACGCGCTGCTGCGCGCGCAGCTCGGCATGATCGTGTTTGCCGCCGCCTATCTGGCCGAGGTGGTGCGCGGCGGGCTGCAGGCGATTCCGCGCGGACAATACGAGGCCGCCGACAGCCTCGGCCTGTCATACTGGCAGAAGACCGCTCTGATCATTCTGCCGCAGGCGCTGCGCATCTCGATCCCGCCGCTGGTCAACACCTTCATCGCGTTTCTGAAGGACACCTCGCTGGTCGCGATCATCGGGCTGGTCGAGCTGGTCGGTGCGACCAAGGCGGCGCTTTCGAACCCGCTCTGGCGGGGCTTCTATCCCGAGGCCTATCTGTTCATCGGCCTGATCTTCTGGCTGCTGTGCTTTTCCATGTCGCGCTATTCGCAGGGCCTGGAGCGCCAGCTCAACCGCGACAGCCGGCGCTAAAGGACCGGCGCCGTGACTGCCGTTTTTCCTTCTCGCGCGGAGGCCTGCCGATGATCGAGCTTCAGGGCGTCAACAAATGGTATGGCGAGTTCCACGTCCTGCGCGACATCGACCTCAGCGTCGACCGCGGCGAGAAGATCGTGATCTGCGGCCCGTCCGGTTCGGGCAAATCGACCCTGATCCGCTGCATCAACGCGCTGGAGGAGTATCAGCGCGGCCGGATCGTCGTCGACGGCATCCATCTCAGCAACGACCTCAAGAATATCGAAGCCGTGCGCCGCGAGGTCGGGATGGTGTTCCAGCAGTTCAACCTGTTCCCCCATCTCACGGTGCTGGAGAATCTCACCCTGGCACCGATCTGGGTGCGCCGGACGCCGCGGCGGGAGGCCGAGGAGGCCGGCATGTATTTTCTCGAACGGGTCAAGAT
>CAZTNV010000078.1:0-483 GCA_964615535.1 uncultured Mycobacteriaceae bacterium
GGTAACCCAGCCGACATCGGCGGTGCACCAGTAGATGTCGCCTTCCTTGTAGTCGAAGACGTACTGATGCGTCATCGCCGCATAGACCATGTAGCCGCCGGTGGTGTGCAGCACACCTTTCGGCTTGCCGGTCGAGCCCGAAGTATAGAGGATGAACAGCGGGTCTTCGGCGTTCATCTCCTCGCACGGGCAGTCTGCCGAGACCTTGGCGGCTTCGTCGTGGTACCAGACGTCGCGGCCCTCGGTCCACGGGATCTCGCCGCCGGTGTGCTTGACCACCAGAACGGTATGGACGTTCGGGCAGGACTTCATGGCAATGTCGGTGTTGCCCTTCAGCGGCACCTTGCGGCCGCCGCGGCGGCCCTCGTCGGCGGTGATCACGCAGCGGGCATCGGCGTCGAGCACGCGATCCTTGATGCTGTCGGGCGAGAAGCCCCCGAACACGACCGAATGGATCGCGCCGATCCGGGCGCAGGCCAGCAT
>CAZTNV010000078.1:493-13856 GCA_964615535.1 uncultured Mycobacteriaceae bacterium
GGCCAGCATCGCATAGGCCGCTTCCGGGATCATCGGCAGGTAGATGGTGACGACGTCGCCCTTCTTCACGCCACGCGCCTTGAGCACGTTGGCCATGCGCGACACCGCCTCGTGCATCTCCTGGTAGGTGACGTGCTTCTGCTCGTGGGGGCTGTCGCCTTCCCAGATGATCGCGGTCTGGTTCGCGCGCTTCTCCAGATGCCGATCCACGCAATTATAGCAAGCGTTCAATGTACCGTCATAATACCATTTGATATGGACATCGCCGGTGAAGCTGACGTCCTTCACCTTGGTAAAAGGCTTGATCCAATCCAGGCGGGTGCCGTGTTCGCCCCAGAACCCTTCCGGATCGTTGATCGACCGGTCGTACATTTCGCGATATTTGGCGGTGTCGACATGTGCCGATTTCGCCCATTGTTCGGGTACCGGGAAGTGCGTGGTATTGGTGGTCATGGCGTGCCGTCCCCCAGGAGCGTTGTTTTGACATGATCTCACGGTACCGCATGCGGCACCGGTCGATCCTTCGATTCCGCGCGATTATCCACGGTTCGGGCATGGCAAACAACAGCGGGGACGTGGCACTCCGGTGCAAATCTCGATCGGTTGGTAAGCACCGGTTAACCCGTTGCACGCCATAACATCATAATTCCGATCATCGGGCGCGATCGACACGACGGAGAGGCAAGGTCATGGCAAGCGGATTGCCGGCGAATCCGAGCAGCACCCCGGAGGCCCTGGCCCATCAACTGGGCGATCTGAGCCGCCAGACCAATCTGTTGACCCTCGAGACGCTGACCGGTCTGGTCCCGCGGGGCGGTGCCGGCCGGATCGATGCCGCGATCGATGCCCGCTGGCTGGCCGACCGAATCGGCATCAGCGCCGGCGGGGCCGCCGGCGAGCTGGCCGTCCGGCAGGCCGCCCGACAGGCGGCCCCGCCGGCAGCGGTGATCTGACCCGGCGGTATCGGCGGGGCCGCCCGGGACGTTCGCTCAGGGCGGTGCGGCTTCGCCCATCCGGCAGATCAGGCGCCATTGCTCGGCGGTGACCGGCTGGACCGACAGGCGGCTGTTCCTGACCAGAACCATGTCGGCCAGGGCCGGCTCCGCCTTGATCTGCCGCAGGCTGACCGGGCGGCCGAGCGGCCGGATCGTGCGCAGATCGGGCGCCGCCCAGGTGCCGGTCGGGTCGGTCGAATCGGGATGGGCGGCGGCGGCGACCTCAACGATGCCGACCACCGCCTTTTCGTCTCCCGAATGATAGAAAAAGGCCTGGTCGCCCGGCGTCATCGCCAGCAGGAAACCCTTGGCCTGATGGTTGCGCACGCCATCCCATTCGGTGATGCCGGCGGCGGTCTGCTGATCCCACGACCACGTCGCCGGCTCGGACTTGACCAGCCAACAGGCCATCGCCGGGGCGCTCAGGTCTTGGGGAAAACGCGCTTCCAGCGGCAGATCTCGACCCGCTCGAACAGCCCGGCGCGGGCATAGGGATCATTGGCGCAGAACCGGTCGACGGCGGCGCGGTCGGGCAGGTCGAGGATCAGCAGGCTGCCGGTCATATGCTCGCCGTCATCGGTCTGGGTCGGCCCGCCGGCCACCAACTGCTCGCCCAGAGTCTCCAGATAGGCGATATGCGCGGCCCGATTGGCCATGCGCACCGGCTCGTGGCCGGGCTTGTCGATGCAATGGACGATGAACAGCATGGCCGATCGCTCCCGGTACAGAGGTATCGCCAACCGTAATCGAAAACGCCGGGGCGATCCAGGGGTTGCGGTGGCACGGCACACCGGCCGGCCCGATGCTGCCCCGGTTCAGTGCTGCCCCGGTTCAGTGCTGCTGGAGTTGCTGCCGGCGATAGAAGACGTCGTCCTCCAGGCGATAGCGCTGCTCGGTGCGGCGCCGTTCGGCCTGATCGATCCGAAGCTGGTCCTGCCGCTCCAGCCGGAGCCGGGTCTGCTGCGCCCGCTCGGCCTGGGTGTCGACGCGCGCTCTCTGCTCCTGCGTAAAGCTGTCGAAGTCCCGTTCGATGCGCCGCCGCGATGCCTCCCAGGCGCTGCCGGGGGTCTGCCGGCCGGGGCTCTGCCGAAGAATTCCGGCCGGTTCGAGGGGGAGGTCCGACGCGATCGCCGGCGGCTCGGCGTCTGCCGTCGTCTCTGGCGTCGTCTCCGGCAGGTTCGCATGGGGATGGGGCGGGGTCAGGGAATAGGTCACCGGCGCGGGTTCGAGTTCCGGCCAGGGATCGCCGGTCGCGCAGGCTCCCAGCGGGGCCAGCGCCAGACCGGCCAGAACCAGAAGCAGACGGTTTGGTGCGCGCATCACGACCCCGCTTGTCACGCTGCCGGCGTCACGCTGCCGGCGGCACTCTGCCGGACCAGCCGGGGACAGGATGACCGGTCCGTCACGACACCGGAAGGGAAAACCCTTCGGTGCCTTGCTCGCGGCCCGGTTCCTGGCCGGTCGCGGTCAACCCGAAGCGCACCGCCGCCAGCACTGCCTGGGTCCGATTGGTGACGTTCAGCGACCGCAGGATCGCCCCGACATGCACCTTCACCGTCGCCTCGGACAGATCCAGGGCGTGCGCGATCACCTTGTTCGATCGGCCCAGCGCCATCTGCCGCAGCACGGCAAGCTGGCTGGGCGTCAGCACCCGTTGCGGTGAACGGTCGTCCGGCGGCAATCGTTCCATCCCCGACCCCTCCGGCGGCGTTCCTTCGGCTGCCAATCGGCCGGCTGCCAATCGGCCGGCTGCCAGTCGGTCGGCCGGTAATCGGTCCGCCGACGCGGCGGCCGGGCGGTTGAAGGCATCGGGCGGCACATAGGCGCCCCCGGCCAGGATCGCCTCGACCGCCCGGATCAAGGTCTCGGGCGAGGCGCGCTTGGGAATGAAGCCCACCGCCCCGGCCGCCAGGGCCTTGCGGATCGTGACCGGGCTCTCGTCGGACGAGACCACGGCCAGAACCGCGCCGCGCGCCACCCGCTTCAACACGGCGATGCCGTGCTCGCGGCCCATGCCCGGCAGCATCATCTCGGTCAACACCAGATCGTAGGGATTGCACCGCAAGACCGTGATCGCCTGGTCGAACGTGCCGACCCCGGTAATCTCGGTCACCCGATCCGGCAGGCACAGCAGATACCCCAACGCGGCCCTGAACAGGGTCTGCTCATCGGCGATCAGGACCCTCAGGGAGGGCCGCCGGACGTCGCTCCTGGCCGCTCGATCCGCCATGTCCATTCAGATCCACCTCGATCCCCGGCCACCGGCGCCGTGGCGGCACGGCGAAATGGAATTCCTTTCTGCGCAATTCCCCACCGCTTCCGGTCCCTTCATAGCAAAAAGTATAGCAGCAGTTATGGCGTCGGATTCAAGCCATTCATCCAGAGGAACCAAGATTGGCCAGCTCGATTGCCGCCAAAATAGCGCTTTGGTTCTTGTTCGGCATCCAAATGTGGCTTATCCGAAAGCAAGAGGATGGCAATCATCAGGATGAGGTGCCACGCCGGCCTGCCAACTCGCCTTTACGGAGTGGCGGCAACGATGATTGACAGACGGGATATACCGTCTGGTATTCGGACTGGGCGGGATGGAATACATCGTTGATGACATCGGTCTCGGTCGATGCCGGCAGCAATCGGAACCGGCCAGGGCGTGGCGGTCAAGGTTTCGGCTGCACCGAAACCATTTATCGCCAACCTGACGCCGCGGATGCCGAATGGCGCGGCCGGCGCCGTGGCGGCGATGTCGCCCGGCCGCAAGGGCCCTGCTAGAAATCGATCTTCTTGTCTTCGGCAAGACTGGGCGTCTTGCCGCTCAGCCGGGATTTTACATAACCGTAAACATAGGCCATCCGGCTCGCAGCGGCGTCCCAATACTCGGCATGCTCGACATGGACGCGAATCAAGGCCAGATCGGGATCGTCGAGTCCCTTCGGGAACCAGGTCCGCAATCCTTCGTTCCAGAGTTCCTGCGCCTTGGAGCGGTCGGTACTGAGGTCCGCGGTGCCGGACACCGAAACGTAGGTCTGGTTCTGCGGATCGGCGTAGGCCAGGTTGACGGCGGGGCGTAGGGCGATCTCCCTGGATTTGTGGGTATCGGATTTGGTGAAGAACCACAGATCGCCGTCGAATGCCGACTGGTGGCTGGCCATCGGGCGACTGCGCAGGCCGATTTCGGGGTCGTCCGTGGTCATCATGGCGAACCGGATGGATTTGATGAGATCCCACAGCTTGCGCTTGTCGTCGGCATTGGAGGTGTCGGGCATGGTTCGCGTCCCCCCCTCGGGTGCGGCGGCCGGCCTCCGGCCGCGGTGGCGATAGGTCAACGGACCGGGCGGCATTGCGTTCCCGATCCGCAAGGGTGTCTCCGCGATCTCCTGCCGCGTTCTGGTGCGGGCGGGGCTACAAGCTGTTCCATCTGGCCAAGGGAACCCTCCGGCCGATCTCCGCGTTGAACGGACGAATGATGCGTAGGGAGGGTACTATGCGATTTTTGGCCAAAGCGGGTGTACTCGCCATCCTGGCTTTCGGGCTTGCCGGCTGCGGCAATACCACCGGGGAGCGGGCGCTCACCGGTGGCGCCCTGGGCGCCGGGGCCGGGGCCGGGGTCGGTGCCCTGACCGGCGGCAGTGCCGGTACGGGTGCGCTGATCGGCGGTGGATTGGGTGCCGTGACCGGGGCTGCGACCAGCCGGAGCCAGCTCGATCTGGGCGACACCGTCTGGTAGCGGGTAGGCCGATAGCGGGTCCGGCCACTGCCCGGCAGCGGGCTTAAGGTACGCCGGCCGGGCGCGGCATCAGGGCGTGGTCGATGGCGGTCTTGAGCACGTTCGGTTCGTAGGGCTTGGCGATCACGAAGGCGGGTTCGAGGGCATTGCCGGTCAGGACGCGATCGGGATGGCCGGTGACGAATATGACGGGAACCGTCATGGCGCGCAGGATTTCCTGCACCGTGGAAACCCCGTCATCGCCCTCGGCCAGTTGGACATCGGCCAGAACCAGGGTTGGCCGACGAGTTTCGGCCATTTCGACCGCCTCGTCGCGGCGGCTGGCAACCCCGGCCACCGAGAATCCCATGTTTCGGACGATTCCGGCGATATCCAGCGCGATGATCGGGTCGTCCTCGATGATCAGAATGTCGGCCAGGGGGCCGCGACCCATATCGGCGCGCGCCTGGGCGACCAGATCGCGAACCTGATCGATCGACAGATCCAGGATGTACGCCGTCTCCTGAAACGAGAATTCTTCCAGCGACACCAGCAGCAGCACCTGACGCTCGAGCGGCGGCAGGGCATGCAGCGATTCGGCCAGCGCATTGTGATCGTCGATGCCGGGCTCTTCCGCCCCGGACTCTGGCGCCCCGGAGTCTCCGGCCGGGGTCCGAAACCGGTCGCGAATGTGGTGGAACAATGCGAACACCTCGACCCTCGAATCCATCTGGGGGTCGACCGTCCAGGGGGCCGACAGCATGGCCTCGAGGCATAGCCGTACCTGGATGTCGCCCAGGGTCTGCGAGCCGGTCAAGGCGCGGGCGTAGCGTCGGAGATAGGGCAGGGTGAGCAGAATGGATTCCGAAAGATTGCGCATCTGCGAAAAACCTCACTCCGTTTCTGCTGCGCCGGTGGGATTGGCCCATCCGAACGCAACCTGCGCGCGGCATATTCAGGCTGCAGCGGAGCCGGTTCGATCCGACCGCAGCATATATCTTCGACCGAAAGGCCGGGCGGGCCAAGCCGGACAGATGAACTAGCGCCATGCCACCGACACCATCGAAAGTACCAGGTGCGCCGGTCGCTGCCGGGCCGGGCCGCCCCATCGCAAGCGGGCCGGAAACAAACCCGGAAACAAACATGGCCACGCCACGTTTGTTCAGCGGCTTTGGCAATCCCCAAAGGCTGTGCCAGTGGGCAAGGGCGATACCGACCCGGCCGGCGATCAAGGCCATGACCATGCGGAAACACGGCGAGGAGTCAAAACGATGAAGAATACGGTTCCAGGCCGCAGGCTGGGCCTGCTGGCGATCCTGGCGGGTGCCGCCCTCGGCATGGCGGCGTGCGACCAGACGGTCCGCGGCGTGGGCCAGGACATTCGGGATACCGGACAGGCCGTCGGCGACCAGATCGACCCGCCCGCTCGGACCTCACCCACCGGCACTGCCGGTCCTTCGGGCAGCACTGTGTCCCGCGGCGGCACGGCCTATCCCAGCGGCTCGACCTATCCCGGCGGCGGCACCGTCCCGCCCGCCGGCACCACCCAGCCGGGAATGCGCTGAGCGATCCCGCCGGTGCGGCCGGCCGCGTATCGATGGTCCCAGTGTGCCGGTGTAACGATTCGTCGATCCGGTATGGCGGGATCTGGCGCGGCGGCCGGCCTTGAGGTAAAGGGTAGGCGAGGTGTTCGGGCTGCCCGTTTCCCGCCGCGCCGCCTGGTCTGCTCTGGCGGTCGGGCACGGGACCGTGAAGCCGGGCCGCAGTCCAACCCGAATGAAGATCCCGGTCCCATGAAGATCCTGGCATGAAGGTCCTGGTGGTCCTGAATGCGGCTTCGGGCGCCATGCTCGACCGCTCGCTGCCCGGTCTGCAGGACGAAATCCGGGAGCTGTTCGGCGCGGCCGGCATCCAGGCCGATGTCGTGGCGTGCACAGGGTCCGAAATCGCCGCAACCGTCGCGGCGGGGGTCGGTGCGAAGGTGGACGCGATCGTGGTCGGCGGCGGCGACGGAACCATCGCGGCCGCCGCGGGCCAACTGATCGACAGCGAGGTGGCGCTGGGCATCCTGCCGCTCGGTACCGCCAACCTGCTGGCCCGCGATCTGGCCCTGCCGCTCGACCTGCCGGCGGCGATCGGGGCGATCGCCGCCGGCACCGCCCGGAGAATCGACGTGGCCGAGGTCAACGGCCGGGTTTTTCTGAATGCGTCGATGCTGGGCCTGCTGCCGCGGCTGGCGCTGCGGCGGGAGAAGCATCGCGGGCGCATGGGCATCCTGCGCTGGTGGGAGATCCTGGTCGCCTCGATCAAGGCGTTCGTCCGCTATCCCCGGCTCAAGGTGGCGATCGACACCGGGTTCGGACCGCGCCGCATCCGCGTGCACAGCCTGTTCGTCACCAATGACCTCTACGATCTGGGGATCGGCACCGGCGGGCTCCGGTCGCGCCTCGACCGCGGCGCGCTGGGCATCTATCTGGCGCGCCACAGCAGCCCGTGGACGCTGCTGCGGCTGGTCGGCAAGCTGGCCTTCGGTTCCTGGCAGTCGGACCCCGAGATCGATGTGATCCAGGCGCCGCGGCTGGCGGTGGTCAGCCGCAAGAAGCTGATGCGGGTGGCCAATGACGGCGAGGTGATGCTGATCGCGCCGCCGCTGCGCTACCGCATCCGGCGGCGGGCGCTCAAGGTGCTGGCCGGCCCGGCGGAGGCCGACCCGGCCGCTCCGAGCCCGCCATGAGAACCATCGCCCATATCTCCGATCTGCATTTCGGACGGACCGACCCGGCGGTGGTTGAAGGCCTGCTGGCCGATCTGCGGGCGCGGCGCCCGGATCTGGTGGTGGTCAGCGGCGATCTGACCCAGCGCGCCCGGACCGAGCAGTTCCGCGAGGCGCGGGATTTCCTGGACCGGCTCGATCTGCCCCTGTTGGTGGTGCCGGGCAACCACGACATCCCGGCCTATGATCTGGTGGCCCGGTTCACCCGGCCGCTTCAGCGCTACAAGCGCTTCATCACCCAGGATATCTGTCCGCTGCATTGCGATGACGAGATCGCGGTGTTCGGGCTCAACACCGCCCGGCCGTTGATCGCCCACTGGAACTGGGCGCATGGCAGCATCTCCCTCGGCCAGATCGCGCGGGCCCGGCGCATTCTGGGCACCCTGCCGCCGGCGACGTTCAAGGTGGTGGTGACCCATCATCCGTTCCTGCCGCCGCCCGACGCGCTGGAAACCCGGGTGGTCGGGCGGGCGGTGCAGGCGCTGGAGGTGTTCAAGCATTGCGGCGTGGATCTGCTGCTGGCCGGCCATCTGCACCGCAGCTATTCGGGCGACGTCGCCGCCCACCATACCGTGATCGAGCGCTCCATTCTGGTCGCCCAGGCCTCGACCGCCACCTCGACCCGACTGCGCAACGAACCCAATGCCTACAATCTCATCACCATCGACCATGGCAGGCTGACGCTGACGGTCTGCCTGTGGAACGGCACGGGCTTCGAGCCGCGCCAACGGGAACATTTCCGCAAAAGCGCCAACCGCTGGGTTGCCGACCGCCGCGCCGCCTGAGCGGCACGCGCAGCCCGGCGCGCGATCGGGGAACCTTGCGACCGCCGGACGGTTGATTGGATCACCATTCCATTCAGGGCTTTCGCTCCCGATGAGTTTCGCGGTCAATGGGCTGTTCGTTCTGGGGCTGATCTACACGCTGTATTTTGCCCAGGCGATCGTGAAGCCGGTGCTGCTGGCGCTGCTGTTCAGCATGGTGCTGTGGGCGCCGGTTCGGCTGCTCAAGCGGCTGGGCGTGCCGCCCGGCCTGGGTGCGGTCCTCGTGCTCGCCGCGACGGTGGCAGCGGCCGTCTCGGCGGTATCGCAGCTTGCCGCGCCGGCCGAGGCGTGGTTCGGCCGCACGCCGATGATCATGGCCCAGATCGAGGCCAAGCTGGGCGAACTGCGCGGCACGCTCGAGGCCGCCCGCGACGTCACCCGGCGGCTGTCCGAACTGACCGATGTCGGCGGCGGCGACGGCGAGGCGGCGGCGGTGGTGGCCCAGGGCCCCAGTCTGGCGGCGCAGATTTTCGAGAACGTCCAGGCCATGCTGGTCAGCCTGGCCCTGATGGTGTCGCTGATCTATTTCCTGCTGGCGTTCGGCCAGCAAATGGTCCGGCGCATCCTTCTGGCGATCCCGCGGGCGGAGGAAAGCGGGCGTCTGGCCGGCGTGCTCGACCGCATCGGGCGCGACATCGCCTATTACTTGCAGACCGTGACGGCGATCAACATCGTGCTCGGCATCGTCACCGGGCTGGCCATGGCCGCGCTCGGCATGCCCGAACCGGCGCTCTGGGGCGTGCTGGCCGGTCTGTTGAATTTCATTCCCTATATCGGGCCGGCCGTGACGCTGATGATCATTGGGATCGTGTCGCTGCTGACGTTCAACCAGTGGGCCGATATTCTCTGGCCGCCGCTGATCTTCCTCTGTTTCAATATCATTGAAGGTCAGTTCGCCACGCCGACCATCGTCGGGCGCCGGCTGACGCTCAACCCCATTCTGGTATTTCTCGCCATCATGTTCTGGGGCTGGATGTGGGGCGTGGTCGGGGCGTTCCTGGCGGTGCCGATCCTGGTGGTCGCCTCGGTGGTGGTCAAGCAGTCGGGCATTCTGCGACCAATGCAGGCACCGGTCGCCGAATCGGTGGCCCGGCCGATGCAGGTGCCGGTCCCCGCCGCGCAGCCGCAGCAACCGGCTCCGCCCCCGGCCGCTGCCCAGGGCGCAGTTCCGGCAGCGGTGGAACCCGTCCATGGGCAAAGCCCTTGACCGGCCGTCAGACCGGGGTGCCTCGCCTCGAAGGGCGGTGCCCGGAGGGCGCCGCTCCAGGCCGATCCCGCACAGCCATGGCGTATCCGGCGGCACGGGCCGGCGCTATCGTAGCGGCTGCCGGCGGTTTCTTTTCTGCACTGCGGAACGAGCCGGCCGAGGATGCGTTTTCGATACAGGAAGCTCCGAGATGCGCAACGAGCGGGAACCAGCACGAGTGGGAACAGGGCGGAAGCGCCGCCCGGATCGGTCCCCAAACGCAACCCCAAGGGCCTGCCCGCATGGTCGGGGCCGTATCATCCAACCCTCACGCGACTGTCGGGCCGCCGCAAGTGTCCAAAGAAATGCGGTTTAGCCTATTCGAACGAATGCTGCGAAATGGCGGCATATCCGTGTATCATCGATGGCGATTCGGCAAAGAATTCCGCCTTTCGTCCTTGGGGTACAATGTCGGATATGCTAACAACACATCGAAAGCCGATCTCTTGCGGCTGACGTCATGCCAGTCTTTTGGGCGGAATTGGGCGGTGACACCTGTCTGGGGCCGATCCATCGGAGTGCGGCAGCCATTCGCGGCCGTTGCTGCCGGCGCGAGGCGGAGGAGCGTGTGAGTCGGAAGCGTAACGGCAATGGCAGTGGTGAGCACAGCAGCGCGCGGCAGGCCTCGTCCGAACAGCAAGTCTCGGCGACTGTCGCTCCGAGGCGAAACCCTCGGGTGGCGTCGGGCATGACCGGCGCGCGGACACCCTCCGCCCCGACGACGGCTGGTGCAGCGTCGCCGTTCGAGCGGTGGATCGATTACAAATTGCGCCAGATCTACGACCCGATTCTCGACGAGCCGATTCCCTCGCACCTGCTCGAACTGGTCGAACGCCATCGGCGCAAGCAGGGCGACGGCGAGGAGTGATCCGGCAATCGGCAGATGCGGCGGAACACCGCCGTCCCGCCGCCCGTTGATCCAGTGAACAAAGGAAAGGCCGGCGGCGCCGCATCGGGCGTGCCGCGCAGGCGCCCTTGCACGCCAGCCGCGTGGGTTGGCGTGACGCTTCACTCATTCAAGAGCCACTGCCCATGAGCTATGACCGCCATCGCGACCATGGCCGACGCGGCGACAGCCTGCTCGGCGATTTCGTCAGGATCATCATCGCGATCCTGCTGCCGCCGCTGGGCGTGTTTCTGGAGGTCGGTTTCGGCAAGCATTTCTGGCTGAACATAGTGCTGACGATCCTGGGCTACATTCCGGGAATCGTGCATGCGATCTGGATCATCGCCCGAAGATAGCGTCCGCTTGCAAGACTCCGAGGGAGAGTGTTCATGGCCCCTGTTCATGGCGGCACGCCGCCCGACACCGGTTCGGCGGATCGCCGGGCTACCGTTGCGGCCGATGCGGCCGGGTCGCCGCAGGCACGCGAAGATGAGCGTGCGAAATCCTCCTCTGCCGCGGCCATGGCCGGTGCCGCGGTCAACACCCCGACGCCGGGCATTCGGCCGGAGGCGCGTCGCGGCTGGCCGACCGGGCAGCGACTGTCCGCGTTCATCCTGATCGGATCGGCGATCCTGCTGATCCTGCTGGTCGTTGTGATGCTGGAAACGTACTAGCGGCGCGGCTCAGCGTTCGATCACGGCGCAGGCGATGCGGCCGCCGGACTCGCCGGTGGGATCGGTGACGTAGTCGTCGGCTCGCTCATGGATCACCAGAGACGTGCCGTCGCCGCCGAGCAGCGCGGCCTCGCCCTCGTCCAGGGTCACCTCGGTGGCGAAGATGGAGGCCCGGACATTGCCCTGATCGTCCGCGGTCAGATTGGGCAGATCGCCGGCATGCATGCCGTCCGGCGCCAGGAACCCGTGCTGATGTCCGGTCGGATTGAAATGACCGCCGGCCGACTGGAATGACGGGGCTTCGCAGCGGCCGGTTTCGTGAATATGGAAACCGTGCAGGCCCGGGGGCAGACCTTCGACATTGACGATGATCAGGACGCCGTTGGGGCCGCCGACCAGCGAAGCGGTTCCGATCGCCCGGCCTTCGGGGTCCCTGAACACGGCACGAGCCGGCTGCTCCTGGACCGGACCGGTTTGCGGCGGACCGTCCTGGGCCGCCGATGCCGCCGCACCGAAGCCGCTCGTGCCGGAACCGATCGCGATGATTGCCGCGCCGATGAGCATTCTGCCGATCATGACTGGCTCTCCGTGACTGGATGATCTGGTGACTGAATGACTTGGCCGGGTCGATGGTTGCGGTCGGCCCGGCCGGTCCTGGCGAGGACATCATCAATCTGTCGATCCGCGCGCGCAGTACAAGGCAGAAAAAATTTCCGTCGGGTACACGGAACGGACTCGCCCCGGCTCCGGTTGTTTTCGATTGATGCAGGGCCGTCGCATGGCTGCCGGAGATCGAAAGATCGGAGATTGGGAGGCGGAGGATGGCAACCACGACATCATTGCGGCTGTGGCGGATCACGCCATTGGCGGCACCCGACGATCCCTATTGGCAGGACCGCCCGATCTGGCTCAGCGTGGTGGTCCGCGCCGCGACGGCGGCCGAGGCCCGCGTCATGGCCGAGCGTCTGGCGCGCGACCGGTTGGACCCGGCGGGCGATCTGGAACGGGCCGATCTCGGCGGCGGTTTCGACAGCGAAAAGCTGTACCGCGTGACGGCGCTCGAAGGGCCGGATGCCGCCGAATGGGGCGATGGCGAACCCGGCATTCTTCGTGCGGTTAGGGCCGAAGCGCCGACCGGTCCGACCGGGCGGCCCTGAACCGCGTCCGCCGGGCGCGGAGCCGAAGACCGGCCCGGATCGGGAGATCCGCGGAACCCATTGCGCCGGCCGGCCGTTCCTTCAGAAGCGTTGGGGCCGAACCGGCAGAGGGAGACGAGCGATGTTCTTGAGCGTGAACGATCTCAAGGGCTACTCCGTTCTGGCGACGGATGGTCGGCTGGGCAGCGTGCGGGACGTCCTGTACGATGATCAGAACTGGACCTTGCGCTATCTGGTGATCGATACCGGGGGGTGGCTGTCGGCCCGCAAGGTTCTGGTTTCGCCCGCCGCGCTCGAACTCCCGGATGTCCAGCGTCAGGAATTCCCAGTCGCGCTGACCAAACAGCAGATCGAGGACAGCCCGCCGCTCGATGCCGATGCCCCGGTCAGCCGCCAGAAGGAGCTGGAGCTGACCCAGTATTACGGCTGGCCGACCTATTGGAATACCGCCGGCTACGTCAAGGGCCCGCCGCCCTTCATGCCGCCGGTCGGCACCCCGGTGGCGCGCGCCCAGGGCCAGGAGACCGCCACGGTGGAGCACGGCGATCTGGGCGACCCGCATCTGCGCAGCGCGCGCGAGACCATCGGCTATTTCATCGCCGCGACCGATGGCTTGATCGGCTCGATTTACGATCTGCTGGTGGATTCGCGCGGCTGGATCATCCGCTATGCCGTGATCGACACCGGCAACTGGCTGCCCGGCAAGAAGGTCGTCCTGCCGCCGACCTGGATCACCGAGTTCGACTGGGGCGAGCGGACCGCCCATGTCGCGATCAGTCGCGGCCAGGTGAAGGGCAGCCCGGCCTACGATCCGGCCGCCGGAATCGAGCGGGAAGACGAGGCGCGGCTTTACGGCTATCATGGCATCGATCCCTATTGGTGAAAGGCGATGCCCGTCATGCTGGTGAACACCGTTGCGCCGCCCGGCCGGTGGGGGCGGGCGGCACCGGACGTCATGATGGGACTGATGGCCGCGGTGACCGTGGCCACGCCGCGCCTGCCGCCGGAGCCGCCGCGCGAGGTGCCGCCCGGTCCCCCCGGCGCGCCGGGGCAAGTGCCGCTGGACGTTCCGATCGAGGAGCCGCCCGACGAGCCCGCGGACGTA
>CAZTNV010000079.1:0-13731 GCA_964615535.1 uncultured Mycobacteriaceae bacterium
GTTCGTGGTCTGGGCCCACCACATGTTCACCGTGGGCATGGGCGTGAGCACCCTGGCCTATTTCACCGCCGCAACGATGATCATCGCAGTCCCGACCGGCATCAAGGTGTTCAGTTGGATCGCCACGATGTGGGGCGGCTCGATCCAGATCCGGACGCCTTTGCTGTTCGCGCTGGGCTTCGTCTTCCTGTTCGTGATCGGCGGCGTGACCGGCGTGGTGCTGGCCAACGGCGCGGTCGATATGGCCCTGCACGATACCTACTACGTCATCGCGCATTTCCACTACGTGCTGAGCATCGGCGCGGTGTTCGGCATCTTCGCCGGCTTCTATTACTGGATCGGCAAGATTTGCGGCCGGCAATATCCGGAGTTCTGGGGCCAGGTCCATTTCTGGATGCTGTTCCTGGGCGCCAATCTGACCTTCTTCCCGATGCACTTCCTGGGCGCGGCGGGCATGCCGCGACGGATTCCCGACTATCCCGACGGCTTCACCGGCTGGAACCTGGTGTCGTCGGTGGGCGCCTATACCGCCGGTCTGTCGGTCATCGTGTTTCTCGGGCTTGCGCTCTATACCGTGCTGGCCGGCCGGCGGGTGGGAGCGAATTATTGGGGCGAAGGGGCGACGACGCTGGAATGGTCGCTCAGCTCGCCGCCGCCCTATCACCAGTACGAGACCCTGCCTCGGATCAGGTGAGCCGCAGGGCGGCAAGGGTTCAGCGCCGGGTCCGGCGCTCGTCGGGCGCGCCGGTGCCGGCCCGCGCGATCGAACTCGGCGGATCGCTGGCCGGAAACGATTCCATGGATTCCTCGTCGGCGCTGTCCAGCGGTTCGCTTCGCCGGTCGGTTTCGAGACGTTCGGTCACGGCCTCCGGCTCCGGGCGGTATGCGTCCGGGCGGTGCGGGGCGGAGGGCGAGGCCACCATGCCCTCAAGGATGACCTCGAAATCCTTCTGATCCAGCACGCCCTTCTCGATCAGCCGCGCCCAGGTCGCGGTCAGCAGATGGAACACCGGCGGGCCGCCGGGCTTCTGGGAAAGATCGACGATCACCTTGGTCAGGCGCGCGGAGAGTTCGGGCGTCATGGCGGCGTTCTCCCATGATGAGATGACTGATGATGCAGCGACGGGTCATGCAGCGACGGGCGCCGAGGCACGGTTGCGCTGCGCCGCCGGCTCTGGCGAAACGGGATGAAAGCCCCAAAGGTTCCGCCCCGATCCGGCTCTGCGGCAGGGATGCCCGCATGACCCGCCCCATCCGGCCGGCCGGAGTCGACCGACCATGTCCACTCGACAAGAAACGGCCCCGTCCGAAGACGGGGCCGAGTGCATCATGGTAGACCGCAAATCACCAACGGGGTCAGCCTGCAATGGTTCCCGGTGCCGAAGCATTCGAACTCGGCGCGGGGTCGGAACCTCTACCGAAGGCGCTTGCTGCGCCGGCGCAGATCGTCGATGCGCCTGGAGGCTTCGGCTTTGGTCATGTCGGGATCGAAGGTCTCGCCGACCTCTTCGGCCAGGGTCTGAATGTACGAGGCCTGGGCGCCGGTCATCGGTTCCTCGCCGGTCACCCAGTCCTCGGGGTCCTTCTGCCGGTTGGAGTCCTTCCCGGCATCGGGCCCCGCATCGGGCGCACCGGCCCCGGTGGCCGCATGCTCCTGCGGTGGCGTCTTCGGGGTCTCGGCCATGTTGTGCTCTCCATCAGAAAAGCTGCCGGAGGCGGCAGCCGCGCCCCGCACCTCACGCAGCATCCCGGTCAGCGCCCGGACCCGGGGATCGCCGGCCAGCTCTTCAAGGGTGAGGCCGATCTTGCGCCGCCAGTTCGGGTGTTCGGTAACGGTCCCCGGCAGATTGACCTGCTCGGCCTCGTCGGTCAGGTCTTCGAGCTGGACCATGGCGATGGCGGCCGAGGTGCGGGCCAGGAATCGATGCACCCGCTCGGCCAGCTCGTCGGTCATCGGCGCGTCGGGCGACGGCGGCGGCCCGTCGGCGGCCAGCGCATTGCACAGCTCCACCCGGGCCCGGGCGCGCCAGGCGCGCTGCCGACCGGCTTCGTCCGGCGTGGGGTAGAGGTCGAGCCGGTCGCGCAGATCGATATCGCGGCCCTCCCACCAGCCGCGCAGGGTGGGCAGATCGTGGCTGCCGATCGTGGCGAGCGCGAGATGCGGATAGCGGTCCGGCGGGATGAACCGTCCGTCCGCGTCGTGCTCGAAGAACAGCACTCGGTAGGACAGGATGCCGGCCTCGCCCAGCCGCTCGCGGAACCCTTCGGGCACCGTGCCGAGATCCTCGCCGACCACCAGGCACCGGTTGCGCCGGCTCTCCAGCGCGACGATGCCCAGCAGATCCTCAAGCGGGTAGGAGACGTAGGCACCCTCGCCCGGGCGGTTGCCGGCCGGGATCCAGTAGAGGTGCTTCAGCGCCATGGCGTGGTCGATGCGCAAGCCTCCGGCGTGCCGCATATTGGCGCGCAGCAGGCGGATGAACCCGGCATAGGCCTCCTCGCGCATCGCTCTCGGATTGACCGGCGGCAGGCCCCAATCCTGGCCGGCCGGGTTGAACACGTCGGGCGGCGCGCCGGCATGGGCCTCGGCCGCGATCAGCCCGGGATTGGCCCAGCTTTCCGCCCCGCCGCCGTCGGCCCCGACCGCGAGATCCCGATAGACTCCGATCGCCAGGCCGCGCTCCCTTGCGATCCGGGCGGCAGCGGCCAGTTGCCGGTCGGCAATCCATTGCGTCCAGGCCAGGAAATCGAGCCGGTCGCGATGGCTGCCGGCGAACGCCTCCACGGCTGCCGACGCCGGATCGCGATACGGCTCCGGCCAGCGGCGCCAATCCGCATCGTCCGGATCGTTGGCGCTGAAGTGCTCGCGCAGGGCCTGGAACCGCACCATCCGTTCCAGCGGCTCGCCCTGCTCCCGCCTGAACGTATCAAACTGCGCGACCCGGCCGGGGGCGGCACTTTGACGGAACCGCTCGAACAGCCGCTCGAGCGCCGCCAGCTTGAGCCGTGCCACCGCCGGATAGTCGACCAGCGGCGCCTGCCGGGCCGCCGTGAGCGCCGAAGCAAAGGACTCGTCGCGCATCAGGCGGCGCAATTCTTCGTCGTCGGTCGCCTCGGGCGTCGCCGTGATGTCGATATACAGGATGTTGAGAAACAGGCGCCTGAGCGGCGAATACGGGCTGGCCTGCTCCGGCCGGTCGGTGAACATGGCATGCAGCGGATTGACCCCGATTACCGAAGCCCCCAGCCCGGCGGCGATCACGGCCAGCCGGCCAAGATCGCTGAAATCGCCGATGCCCCAGTTGGTGGCGGAGCGGAGCTGGTAGATCTGTGCTGCGATACCCCACAGCCGCTTGCCCTGCGCCAACTCCGGCGGCAGCCAGCAGGTCGCCGGGACGACGATAACGGTCGCCGCCGCCTCCCCGTCCAACCCGCCGCCCGACACGGCCCCCGATACGGCCAGGGTATGGTAGCCAAGCGGCAGCCGGCCCGGCACGGTCAACCTGCGCCGCTCGAGCCCCGCCACCGGCCGGTCGATCAGCGGCAGGTCGCCGGGTGCGGTGCGGCCGGTGACCCTGCCGTCGCGCTCCAACCGCACGGCCCAGTCGATCGCCGGAGTGCCGAGCGGAAGCACGATCGGCACCTCCAGCGGCAACCGATCCTCACGGACCACGATCACCGGCGGCAGCGGCCGGGCAATGTCGTACCGCTCGAGCGCCAGCAGCCGGAGCCGGGCATCATCCTCGTCACGAACCTCCGTGCCCATCGCCCGAAGAAGCCTGCGCTTGACCTCCGGCGGCGTCACCACCGGGTGTCCGGCGGCACTGATGTAGGCCGGCTCGATGCCCATTCGCTCGGCCAGACGATCGAGAACGGGCCGGGGGCGCTGCTCCTCCTGCGCCTCCTGCTCCGGCTGACTCCGCGTTTCATCCACCTGCGACCTCCGGAGGCTTGTCCGACCCTTGCCTTAAGCAACGGCGCAGAGGGTCCTCGGGTTTCCGAGCAGAGGCCGATCGGGCCGGGTCATCTCCGGGCCCGGGCCGGGCGTCCGGCTATTTGCGGCGCTCGGGCGATTCGGACGGCCCGGCATCCCTGGGCAATTGGGCGCCCTGACCCGATTTGCCGACCGGAGCGGTGGTATCGTTCAACACCGTCTCGCTCTTGCGCGCCAAATCTTCGGCCAAGAGCGCTTCTTCATGCAGGTGACCGGCATGGCGATGCCCTCGATCGGCAATGGCCCGCAGATCATCGGCTGCCGATTCCAGTTTCTTCTTCACCTTTTCCTGCAGTCGTTCGCCGGATTCGGATGCCCGGTCGCCTTCTTCCTGCACGTGGTCGTCGGTCTCGTCAGGGGCCTTGCCGCCCGGATGGGTCTCTTTGCGCCCGCTCATGGAACGTCTCCCTTCACCCCGCCTTATCCTTAACCGAAAAGAAACGATCTCCGGGGCCGATGGTTCCCGCGCGCCGCGTAGCTTTCCCGTCGTCAACCGGTTGAAACGGACAACCCCTTTCCACAAACGGACGGCCCCTCTCCACACGGGAGAGAGGGGCCACGGTCTCGCAGCGTTCACTCTGTTCGGTAGGCTTCCCGCTGTTCCCGGCGGGTCGCAGCGGCACCGGCGGCGGCCGGACGTCAGCGGGTCGAATCGCTGCCGTTGTTGGTGCCCTGTACGACCACCGGTCCCGTCATGGCCGTCTGCTCGGTGTTGAGCTGGTCGAGCGCGCTGTAGATCGCCTGGAGGGTTGGCGGCACCTGGATGAGCGGAATGAACAGGTAGCCCACGTTCTCGGTCTCGGCCGAGCCGGTCTGACGCCCGAACGTCAGGCGCATCACGCCATTGGCCATGGATACCTGGGTCAGGCCGTCGGCGAAGATTTCGGGCAGGTGGTGGGGCATTCGGGGGTCTCCTGGTTCAGGTAAGACCGCTCCCGCCGTCCAACTCCGGGCGGTCGGGAATGGCGCAAGGAAGGATCGGTCGGGCGGCACCCTATCACCCCTTCCCGTCCGATAATATGCGCCAGTGCCGACCCCGACCGCCGGACGGTCCGACCGCGTCAGTTGAATCGCAGCGGCACGACGATGTTGAACTGCGGCGGTCCCGGATTGGGCACCACATAGGCCGGGGGCGGCGCGACATAGACCGGCGAAGTCGGGTTGACGTAGACCGGCGACGGCGGCACGACCACCACGGGACGCTGCTGCACCACCACCGGGCGCCGCGGCCGCACCACCACCGGCCGCGGATAGACCACCACCGGTGCCGGTGCGACGTAGACGGGGCGCCGGTCGCGGCGATGGTGATGGCGACGGCCGCGGCGGTCGTCGTCGTCATCAACCCGGTGATAGCCCCAGCCATTGCCGCGCCCGTGCCCGCGGTCGCGATCGGCCAGCGCCGGCCCGATGCCCAGGCTCAGAGCCAGGATCGCCGCCGATGACGCCATAGCGGCACGCTTCCAGAATGCCATGACCCAGTTCCACCCTTGACAATTGACGCCCGCCACTTGCCGGTCGGGCCGTATCGTCAAGGCTACCCCTTCCCCAAAGAAAGGTTGCGTTAACAATCAATCATGTTGCGGACAACCGGAAGGCGGCTTCGCGCCGTCAAACCTTCTGGCTCAACAGCGCGACCCGGCTCTGGAACTTGTCTGGGTGGCCTTCGGCCAGCAGCGGCAGGGCTTCGGCCACCGCCTCCAGCAGCGGATCGAGCCAGACCTCGTCCGAGGACGCGAAATCGTGCAGGACGTAGCCGTGGACCAGCGCCTTGTCGCCGGGATGGCCGATGCCGAGCCTCACCCGCCAGTACTCCGGGCCGACATGGCGGTCGATCGAGCGCAGGCCGTTATGGCCGGCGGGACCGCCGCCCTGCTTGACCCGGCATTTGCCCGGCGCCAGATCGAGTTCGTCGTGGATCACCACGATCCGGTCGGCGGTCAGCTTGTAGAACCGCGCCGCATCCCCGACCGCGCGGCCGGACTCGTTCATGAAGGTCATCGGCTTGAGCGCCAGCGCCTTGTCCCCGGCCAGGCTGCCCTCGGCGACCTGGCCCTGGAAGCGGTTGCGCCACGCGCCGAAGCCATGGCGCCGGACGATGTCGTCCAGCGCCATGAAGCCGATATTGTGCCGGTGACAGGCGTATTGCGGGCCGGGATTGCCGAGCCCGACGACCAGCAGCACGGCCCTGGCCGGTCAGCTCGCGCCCGGCACCGCGCCGCCTTCGGGGCGGAGGCCCGACGGTGCCGCGATGGTCGCCACGGTGAAATCGCGGTCGGTGATCGCCGGCCGCACGCCCTCGGGCAGGGCGATCGCGCTGATGTGCACGCTGTCGCCCAGATCGACGCCGGCCAGATCGACGGTCAGATGATCGGGAATGGCATCTGCCCGGCACACCAGCTCGATCTCGTAACGCACCACGTTGAGCACGCCGCCGCGCTTGAGGCCCGGCGACTGGTCGTCATTGACGAAGCGCACCGGCACCGGCACCGTGATCTCGGTCTGTGCGCCGACCCGCATGAAGTCGAGATGAATTGCCGCCTCGCTCACGGCATGGACCTGCACCGCGCGGGGCAGCACGCGGTGGCGCTCTTCGCCCAGCGTGATCTCGCACATCCGGGTGGTAAAACCGGGGTCGCGCAGCAGCCGGCCCATGACGACCCGATCGATATTGATCAGCACCGGCTCCTGCTTGCCGCCGTAAATCACGCCCGGTATCTTGCCGGCCCGGCGCGCCGCCCGGGCTACCCCCTTGCCGGCCCCCGTGCGCGCCTCGGCCGCGATGGTGATCGCCTCGGCCATGTCGTTCTCCTCAGGCTCGAAAAACAAAACGACGCCGGCCTCCAGGGGTGCCGACGCCTTGGTGACGAAACTGCACGGAAGCTATAGGCATCCCCGTCGGGCAGCGCAAGCGGTCAGATGAACAGGCTGGACACCGACTGTTCCTCGGAGATCCGCTTGACCGCCTCGGCCATCAGGGGTGCGATGGTCAGTTGGCGGACGGTCTGCGACACCCGCACGGCCTCGGTCGCCAGAATGCTGTCGGTGATCACCAGCTCCTGCATCGGCGAGGCGCTGATCCGCGCCACGGCGCCGCCCGACAGCACGCCATGGGAGACATAGGCGCTGACCGATTTGGCGCCGGCCTCCATCAGCGCGGTGGCCGCGTTGCACAGCGTGCCGCCGCTATCGACGATGTCGTCGACCAGAATGCATTTGCGCCCTTCGACGTCGCCGATGATGTTGACCACCTCGGACACCCCGGCCCGCTCGCGCCGCTTGTCGATGATCGCCAGATCGGCATCCAGCCGTTTGGCGATGGCGCGGGCCCGGACCACGCCGCCGACATCGGGCGACACGATCATCAGCTCGTCGCCGTTCTTGCGCTCGCGGATGTCCTTGATGAACACCGGTGCAGCGAACAGGTTGTCGAGCGGAATGTCGAAGAAGCCCTGGATCTGGCCGGCATGCAGATCGAGCGTGAGGACCCGGTCGGCGCCGGCCTGGGTGATCAGGTTGGCCACCAGTTTGGCCGAGATCGGCGTGCGCGGCCCAACCTTGCGGTCCTGCCGGGCATAGCCGTAATAGGGCATTACCGCGGTGATCCGGCGCGCCGAGGCGCGCCGCAGCGCATCCATGGTGACAAGCAACTCCATTAAGTTGTCGTTCGCCGGATAGCTGGTCGACTGGATGACGAACACGTCTTCGCCGCGAACATTCTCAAGAATTTCGACGAAGATCTCGAGATCGGCGAAGCGCCGGATACTGGCCTTGGTCAACGGCGTTTGCAGAGACGCGGCAATCGCCTCGCTCAGCGGTCGATTGCTGTTGCAGGCGATCAGCTTCATGGCGGACAAAGCCCTGTTGGAGAAATAGAGGCGGCGGCCGCGGGACGGCGCGATCAACGGCGTCACCGTATAACAGCGTCTCTTCGCCATGTAAACGTCATATCCCGCAACGCAAAAAAACACTGCCACGCAACCGTCACGGACCGCGCCGGTGCGGCGCTCCTTCCAGCCGAATCGGATCGTCACCTTATCAATACCCCTGGGCGACCGATCCCCAAGGCTACAGAAGGGCGCAGGACACGACCAGGCTCAGCAGGCACAGCACCGCGAACATGATCACGTAGGGCATCGACGATCCACCCGATGCAAACATGGCCCAAAGCAAACATCGCGCCGCCGGACTCGCGCCGGCCGATGCGCGAAACGCCGCCGGATCATTCGATCGCGACCGGCGTATACAAATGGCGGTCCAGCAGCGCGTTGACCGAGACCGTCTTGCGCTCGGTCGGGTCGGCCGTCTTGGCCAGGGTGGCATTCTCCACCCCGTCGATCCCGACCGCCACGCCCAGAATCTCCCATTCCGCGCCGGGGCCTCCGAACACGGTGGCGGTCGCCACGCGGAACCGCTGACCGACCTGAACATTGTGCCGCTTGATAGCCATCGACTTCAGCATGAACCTTTTCGAGCGGGAACCGCAGTCTTGCGTCGCCCTCCGGCTCGGCCCGTCCGGCCCCGGCCCGAATGCCGGGCGGGGGCGTCCTTCGCTGCTGCCGACCGGTGACCGCTGCGCACCGATCGACGGCCGGGAACGGGTGACGGGCCGGGCGCGACCGGAACTGCACCGTTGATCTTCAACACCGAAGTTGTTTAGCAAATTTCCGGCCGCATGTCACAGGACCTGTCGCCGGGCATGAACGAATTCGTGGCATGACACCTTCTGTAGCGCCTGTGCACGAACCCGGCAGCTTGTTTCAATTCTTTGGCTAGGTGCAATCACCGGACTTCTCGCTCTGCTTCGCACCGAGATCCCGAAAGGGCCGAAAAGCCGTTGTCCGGCGCGACCGATCGCGCCGGCTGGCGGCAAACAGGCGCCGCCCCGAGCGATCGGCGGGTCGACTCGCCGGCTCCCGCCATCGGGGTCCGGGATCAGCCACCCTCGGCCGGGGGCGGCGCCGAACCGTCGGGAGCGGCAGCCCCGCCCGGTTCGCCGCCCTCCGGCGGGGGCGCTGCGGCTGGCGCTTCGCCCGGCGGCGGCGTTTCGGCGGTGGCTCCCGACCCCGATGGTGCCGCGGGCGCGTCTGCCGGAGCGGCATCGGCGGGTGCCTGCTCCGGCATCGCCTGCCCGTCGCCTCCGGCCAGCCGGTCGATCTCCGACTGCATCTGGTTCAGCCGCTGCGAAAGCTGTTCCATCCGCTGGACTACATCCGGGGACGGCGCCTGGCCGGATTGCTGCTGGCCGGCAAGCTGCCCGGTCAGCCCGCCCATCTCCTCGGACAGCGCGGCGACCTGCTGCGACAACTGCCGGATCTGGTCGCGCAGGGCGGGCGTGGCACCCGGCTGATCCCCGCCGTCCGCGGTCCAATGGGGCTGCACGCCGTAAAAGGCGAACAGCGCCGTCTGCCAGTCGGACGTCGCGATCTGCGGCCACTGATCGCGGTCGAAGCGCGGCGCGGTTTCGAACTGATCCACCGGTATCGGCAGCACCATCCGGTTTTCGCCGTCGCTCTGGAATGCTGCCCACGGCACCGGATAGCGGTCGCCGCCGATACCCAGAAGCCCGCTCCGTTCCACCAGCAGATAGACGATCTGCCCGCGGGCCGTGTCGAGGATCAGGCCGTCGATCTCGCCGAGCTGATTGCCCTCGGCATTGTTCACCGGCGTGCCGAACAGCGCATCCGCCAGCGTCAGCCGCGGCGCGCCCGCGGTATCGAGCAGCGCCAACGCCTCCTGGGCGACCCGGGTGCACGCCGCCATGTCGTTGCTCTGGTTCAGGCGCTGGGCGGCGTCGCGCAGGGCGATGACCTCCTGCAGATTGGCCTGCGGCGACGTGGTGGCCTGGTCACCGGACAGCATCGAGATCTGCCGGTTCAGGCGGTCGAGATCCTGCGGGCACTCGGCGCGGGCGGCACCGGCGGCAACCAGTACGGCGAACCCGACGGTCGCCATCAAAATGGGCTTCATGACTGTCTCCTCGTCCAGGCGGTCTTTGGGCTCACGGTCCTGGGGGCACACCCCCGGGGATGGCCGTGCCGGCATGCGGTTCTGCGGGAACCCCCTCTCGATCCGGCACCGCCGCCGTTCCGGCATTCGTCCGAAGGCTGATGCCGCACCGTACCAACGCGCGATCCGCGCCGGAGTTCCGGCATCACGATGGTGGAACGCCATCGGCGGTGCGCGGGCGGTGCGGCGGCGGAACCTTCCGCCGGATCGGCGATTGGTCGAGCATGCGGGATTGCAAGCGGGAGCGCCGGGCAATGGCTTTTCACCGGGACCGCCGACGCCGGCCCGCGGCACCGGCCGGCGCAGCCCTTCGACAGCAGAGTCCGTGACGGCGATCGTCGATACCCAGGTCGGCCGTGCCTTCGGCCGGGTCTGGCGCCGGCTGCGGGTCGTCGTGCTGCCCGCCTGGCGGGCGGCGGTGTCAACGATCGATCACGGCGGGCTGGAGCTGGCCGGCCATCTGACCTTTACCGCGCTGCTGTCGCTGTTCCCGTTCCTGATCTTCCTGGCCGCGCTGTCGGGGTTTCTGGGTGATGCTGAGACCGCCCGGCAGTTCATCGGTTTCCTGTTCGAATTCGCCCCGTCCGACGTTGCCGAGACGCTGGCCCCGGCGATCACCGAGGTGCTGACCAACCGCAGCGGCGGCCTGCTGACCTTTGGTATCGTGATCACCATCTGGGTCGCGTCGTCCGGCCTGGAGGCGCTACGCTTGGCGCTCAATCTGGCCTATCACGTCGAGGAGCCGCGGCCGATCTGGTGGCGGCGGCTGCAGAGCATGGTGCTGGTGGTGATCAGCGCGGTGGCGATCTTCGTGGCCTCGGTCACGGTGATCTTCGGGCCGCTGATCTGGCGGCTGCTTGACGTCGTGTTCGGCCTGGACGAAACCAACCGCCTCGCCTGGCTGGCGGTGCGCTATGCCATCGGCATCGCGTTCATGTTCGGGATGCTGGCCGCGCTGCACCAATGGCTGCCCAATGTCCGCCAGCGCTGGCGCCATTTCGTGCCGGGCATTGCCGTGACCCTACTCCTGTGGGTGCTGACCTCCACCGGCCTGTCGATCTATTTCGGCACGCTGGGCGACTACAGCGCGACCTACGGCACGCTGGGCGGCGTGATCATCACCCTGACCTTCTTCTATTTCGCCTCGGTCGCCTTCATCTACGGCGCCGAACTCAACGCCAGTCTCCACCGCCCGGCGCCGCGGCAGGTGTGAGCCCCCGGCAGGCACCGCCGTATCACTCCCGGTCGCGCACCGTCAGCACGGTCAGCGCGCCGCGGCGGATGCGGCAGCGCAAGGGGTCCGGCAGCATCACGACCTCGCCGTCGACCGAGGCCCGCAACCGGGGTTTGCGTCCGCCGATCTCGACCCCGGCGGTCGTCATGCAGTCGAGTTCCGGGTTGCCGCGCCAGCGCCCCAGCGTCAAATGGGCCGCCAGCCGCATCAGCGCGATCCGGTCGGTGCCGCGCGCGACATAGACCGCGAGCGTGCCGCCGGCCAGGCCGTCATGCTCGGGGACCGGGCCGATGCCCTCGGCAAACGGGTTGTTGCCGACGATCGCCAGCGCCGTGTGCAGTTGCCGCCGCTCGCCGTCGGCGCTCAGCGCGAGATCGACGAACGGCAGGGTCCAGAAGGCGCGCATCCACGCCACCCCCATCGCCGGCCATTTGCCGAGGCCCGAGACGTGTTGCAGCCCCTCGCGGTGCCGTACCATCCAGGCATGCAGGCCGATCGAGACATGGTGGACGAAGATGCGGCCCGGTTCCCCCTCGCCCGATACCTCGCCCAGATCGATCGCCTGCGGCCGGGCCTGCGACAACGCCGCCAGCGCTTCGCCCAGGTCCAGCGGCAGGCCGAGATCGCGGGCGAACAGGTTCATCGTGCCGAGCGGCAGCACGCCCAGCGGCCGGCCGCTGCCGGCCAGCACGGCGGCGGCCAGCGAGACCGTGCCGTCGCCGCCGCCGGCGATCACCGCATCGAAGCCCGGCCGGTCGCGCGCCCGGCGCAGCGCCGCCTCCAGTTCGGGTGGTGCGACCGCCTCGATTTCCGCCCGCCGGCCGGCCTCGCCCAGGCGCTCCCGGATGGTTTGCACGGTCCGGTCGATCGGGGCCGATTTCAGCGCCCCGCCCGCGCGGTTGAGCACGACCAGAAAAGAGTTCGGCGCATGGTTCTCGCGGTCCGCTTGCGTACCAGAAGCCGGCATGGTGGCGCGTCCAGGCTGAGGAATACCCGATTCGGTTCAACGATGCGCCCCGCTCCGGAGTTCCCTCGGGCCCGACCGGCGGCGGCCGCTGAACCCGGCCCGAACGGGGAACAAAGCCCAGGCGATGGAGTTGAGTCCGCACCGGTGCGCGACGGGGGCGGCGATGCCGCGCCCCGCCGCGCAGTTCCGGGCGACTCCTCTTGCGACAAGACAGGGACAGGAATTCACCATGGCAATCCGCACCGTTCAGGACATGTTCATCGACAGCCTGCGCGACGCCTACGATGCCGAGAAGCAGCTCGCCAAGGCACTGCCCAAGATGGCCAAGGCGGCTTCGTCGGACGAGCTGAAGCAGGCCTTCACCGGCCATCTGGAAACCACCAAGCAGCAGATCGAGCGGCTGGAACGCATCTTCGAATCGATGGAATTGCGGACCCGCGGCAAGACCTGCGAAGCGATGAAGGGCCTGGTCGAAGAGGCCAAGGAGATGATGGAGGAGATCGAGAACCCGCAGGTTCGCGATGCCGCCCTGATCGCCGCGGCCCAGAAGGCCGAGCATTACGAGATCGCGAGCTACGGCTCGCTGGCCGCCTTCGCCCAGGCGCTCGGCAAGGACGAAGCCGCCCAGCTTCTCCATCAGACCCTGGAGGAGGAGAAGCAGACCGACCAGAACCTGAACCAGATCGCCCTTTCCAGCGTCAACCCACGCGCCCTGGAAGCCGCCCAGCAGGCCGCGGAATAGCCTTGCCGCACAGGCCGGCGCCCCGCCCCTTGCGGGGTGCCGGTCCCTGCAACACTCCGCTTGGCAAACCGGCCGGTGCCGGCGCTATTCTCCCCCCGACAGGTGTGGGGGGCGCATGACCAAGGCCTTGTATTACGGCGACAACCTTGCCGTCCTGCGCGAGAGCGTCGGCGATGACAGCATCGATCTGATCTACCTCGACCCGCCGTTCAACAGTCAGGCCACCTACAACGTCCTGTTCAAGGGAGCATCGGGCAAGGGTGCTGACGCCCAGATCGAGGCATTCGAGGATACCTGGCACTGGGGCGAGCAGGCCGAGCGCGCCTTCGCCGAGGTGCTCGGCTCGGTCAACACCCAGGCCGCCGAGCTGATCCGGGCGATGCGGTCGTTCCTGGGCCAGAACGACATGATGGCCTACATCGCGATGATGGCGGTCCGGCTGCTCGAGCTGCACCGCGTGCTCAAGCCGACCGGCTCGCTCTATCTCCATTGCGACCCGACGGCCAGCCACTATCTCAAATTGCTGCTCGACGCCATTTTCGGCCCGGAAAGATACCTGAACGAGATCGTCTGGAAACGGACCCATTCACACGGCTCAGCCCGGCGCTTCGGCCCGGTGCACGACAACATTTTACTCTACACGAAGACCAACGATTATATTTGGAACCGTGCGCAGCAGACCTATGATAAAGATTATATTGATCGGAAATATCGCTTCTCGGATGAACGGGGACAATACCGTTTGGTCGTATTGACTGCTCCCGGCAAACGAAACAGTATTTCGGGCA
>CAZTNV010000080.1:0-13575 GCA_964615535.1 uncultured Mycobacteriaceae bacterium
GGCCAAATGCTATGGCGGCGACATCACCCGCAAGCGCAAGCTGCTGGAAAAGCAGAAGGAAGGCAAGAAGCGCATGCGCCAGTTCGGCGAAGTCGAAATCCCCCAGAGCGCCTTCATCGCGGCGTTGAAGATGGGGGATCAATAAGGCTTGGCGAGCGCAGGAGGGGACATCCGACATTCACGAATGCAGGGAAGTCTGGCGTAACGACCCTGAGCTGTGCCAGACTTGAGGTTCCAAGCCTTGAGATTCATGGAGCGGGACAACGGAAGTCGATGGACGGCACTCCGGGCATCCAGGAATTCTGGCAGATTTTCCAGGAACGGGACCTCCGGCTGACCGAGCGGTTTGCCGAAACGGATTGCTGAACCAAGGGGCCACTTGCGCGAATCGAGCAGCGGGCCGGCGCGATGCTGCTTGAATGAGAGTGGGTTGGCATACGGATGATCGGGCCGGTGGACCGCCACGACAAGGGCAACACAGCGACGGATCGCCGGAGCCACCCTTCCGATGACCTGTTTTCGCCCATCGAGGGTCTGGTTGGCGCCTTGCTTGATGGCATGCACTCGGATCTGTTCGCAGGCCGCGGCATTTCCGTCGCCGAAACCGCTGCCGGTGCCCGATCATACCGCGACGGCAGCGTAGCCTTTGGCCCGCTGCTCATCGATGATGATCAGGTCGTAGCCGTCGAAGCGGCGCATCGCATCGAAATCGAGGTTGTCGACGATTTCTCCCGCAGGCTGCAACGCTTCCGGCGCTGCTTTCCGCGCTTTGCCCGCTGCCGGGTCTACGGCGCGGTGGCCGGGATCGAGATTGCCGAGGGCGCCGACCGGTACGCGTACCGGCGCGGCCTGTTCGTCATCCGACAGTCCGGCGATTCGGTGGCGATCGCCAACGACGAGCGGTTCCGTCCGAAGGTCTGGTAAACCCCGCCCCTCGAACGCGTTCTCACCGCCCCAGCCGGGGCAGGAGATCCGCCGGGTCGCGCGGCATCAGGATCGAGCGATCCGGCGGCAGTAGGGCCGGCGACTCGCCGTGCGGGCCGGGGAGCAGGTCAGGGGGCGGCTGGGCCGGCGGCTCGGCGCGATCCGGCGGTGCGGCCATCTCGCGGCCGAACCGCTGCACGGTTTCGGGGTTGTAGGGCCGGTCGGGGAAGGCCGCGACCAGCCGCTCCAGCAGTTCGGCGGTCGCCTCGCCGTCCACCGGCAGGCCGGCCCGCTCCTGGAAATCCTCGATCGCGCGGCGGGTCCGCGGTCCGCCTGCGCCGTCCACCGAACCGGCATCGTGGCCCAGCAGGGTCAGCAGGCGCTGGACCCCGGCGATCCGCGCCGCCTCCAGACTCGGCCAGTCCGGCGGTGACGCGAAGGTGGTGGTCCAGGCGGTGCGGCCATCGACATCGACCTCCTGGAAGCCGCGCCGTTCGTATCCCCGCTCCTGGCAGCTATCGACACCGCGAATCGCGAAGGCGTCGGGCCGCGTGCACAGGTAGAACTCGCCGCTCCAAAGCCGCTCCGGTTCCTCGGTGGTGCGGCCCTGGCTGTGGGCATAGGTGTAGAAATACCGGGCCCGCAGATCGCCGTCCACCAGCCGGTGGCACTGGCCCGGCAGCAGCAGCCACCAGCCCCGCGAGACCCAGTCGCCGCCGTCGCGATAGCCGATAGCGGCGGAAATCACATATTCGGTCCGGTTGCAGAACCGGAATTCGGCGGCGGCCGGTGCGGCGGTCGCCGCCGCGATCAGCCCCGCCGCCACCGCGACCATCCGACCGCGCCGCCGAATCATGCTTCATCCCCGCCCGAGACCTGGACCGGCATCGTCGATAGGGCGACGGTCGTGGCCGGCTGCGATCCTGGATAGTAGGGCAGACCGCCCACGGGCGGAAGATCATTCGACGGCGGGTGCGCCCGGCGTGCCGCGCGGTCAGGCCGCCCGCGTCCGAGCGGGCAGCTCCGCGGCGCCGAAGGTGCCGTCGAGCCATTCGAGCATGTGGTCGGCGACCTCCTGCCAGCGGGTCTCCAGCATCATGGCATGGGCGAGATCCGGGAACACCTTGGCCTTGGTGCCGTAATGCCGGGCCGTCAGATGCGTGATCATCCCGTTGACGATCACGTCCTTGGCGCCGCCCAGCACCAGCATCGGCGGGGTTTTGCCGTTGGACCGGGGCAGGTCGAGGCCGAGCAGGTCGAGCACCACCCGCTGCGATTCCGGCTGCCAGGAGTTGAAATAGCGCCGCGCCTTGTCCTCCGGCAGGTCGTCCGAGAACAGCACCTCGCGGGTGATCCGGTGGGCCATCGGGTGCAGCGGTCCCATCGTCTGGACCAGGCAGAACTGCTGGAACAGCACCGGGTTCTGCATGGCCATCGCCCAGGAGGTCAGCATCAGCCCGTGCGGCGGCACCGAATTCATCAGCACCGCGCCGGCCACCCGGTCGTGATACTGGAGATACTTCTGGATCACCATGCCGCCCATGGAATGGCCGATGATCACCGGGGGCCGATCGATCCCGGCCACGGTGCGCGCCAGATCCTCGACATAATCGCGCAGGCTGGCGGCCCCGAGCTGCCCGAAGCCCTCGCTGCGGCCATGTCCGCGCAGGCTGACGGCATGGGCATCGTAGCCGGCTTCGGCGAAATGGGGCAGGAAATGCTCGTCCCAGACCCAGGCCGCGGAATTGGAGCCGTGCACGAACAGCAGCGGCACCGGCCGGGTCGGGCCCTGGGGAAGGCGGCTGATGATTTCCAGTTTCATGACAGCAGGTCTCCAATCGGCCGCGGCGCGGGCCGGAACAGGGCCGGACAGGCAAAACAAAACCGTGCCGCCCGCCAGGGTGCGGGCGGCTTCCGGAATTCGGCCCTCGTTATAAACCCATGCCGGTCGCGGTTTCACCAGCCAGCGGTGCGGTGCGCGCTCGGGTCGCGCCTATCCCCCGACCGGATAGGGAACCGCGCCGAACAGCCAGGCATGTCCGTGGAGCAGCCCGGCATACAGCGCCACCACGACGGCAAGGCGCACCAGCCCGGTTTCCTGAAACGCCTTGGCCAGGCTCTGCCGCCCCTGAAGCATCGCCAGGAACGGCACATTCGAACTGGCGCGCTCCACACGGACGAACTCGTCGCCGCGGCGCTGCCGGTTCTTGAGATCGATCAGCGCCGAGCCGAACAGCGCCAGGACCGCCAGGGTGCCGAAGAACACCACCGAACGCAGATCGCCGTTGCCCGCCAGATGGGCCAGCGCCCACAGCCCGGTGCCCCACATCACCGGATTGCGGGTGATGCGCAGGACGCCGCGCACCGGCTCTGCGTCCGCGAAATGCCGCTCGTTGCCGATGGCGGTCGGATTGGGCTGGCTCACCCCGCCGACCACCAGAAACAGCGCCGCCGCCATCGCCGCGACGGCGAGCCATGCGCCCGCCGAGTCCAGCCACCACAGGATCGGTCCGGCAGGCGCGGCGTTGTAGGCGATCACCAGCCAGATGATGGCGGCCAGGGCGATCAGGGAGTACAGGCCGCGATACAGCCCCTCGCCGATCCGGGCGATCAGCGCACCGCGCAGCCCGGTGCTGGAAATCCCGAAATGCGTGGCCAGCAGGACCAGCCCGGCCAGCCACAGTTCCGCCATGGTTCCGGTCATCGCAGCAGCCTTGATCGATGGAGCCGATCCGGTCGGGGCACCGGCCCGACTCGCGCCCGGCGCCCGAACCGGCGATCACCCTGTCCAATCGCATGAACGCCGCGGCCGCACAAGCCGCCCGGGGCCGGCCGGTCAGGCGAGACGGGCCGCGCCGGGCTCCGGCTCGCCTTCCAACTGCTCCGCCCAGCGGCCGAGGCGTTCGGCCAGTTCGGCCGGATCGCCCTCGACCTGCAACAGCTTTCGGCGGTCGCCGGCGCCGGCAACCACGGCGATCGCGGTGCGCGGCACGCCCCATTGCTTGGCCAGCAGACGAATCACGGCGGCATTGGCCTTGCCGGATTCGGGCACGGCCGTGACCGCGATCTTGAGCACGGCCGCGCCGTCGGCTTCGCGGGCGAGCCCGGTGACGGCATTGCGCGACGCTTTCGGGGTGACCCGGATGGCGACGCGGACTCCGCCGACGGCGGATGACAGGAAACTGGAAGACAATACGAATGCCATTGCTGAAGCGGAAGGGGGCCCGGGTGGCGGCCATGCTTGTCAGGAGCGCGGCCAATACTCCCACAACAGACTACGAATGAAAAAGATCAGCAACAGCAGGATCACCGGCGACAGATCGATTCCGCCGAGATTTGGCATGATCCGGCGGATCGGGCGCAAGGCCGGCTCGGTCAGGCGGTAAAGCACGTCGCCGACGGTATAGATGAACTGATTGCGGGTATTGACGACATTGAAAGCGACCAGCCAGCTCAGGATTGCCGAGGCGATGATCACCCAGGTGTAGATTTGAAGCACCATATCGATGACGAGGAGCAGGGAGACCATGGTGATTTGCCGATCTTGAGTTGCCGCCGCGCCAGCAAGCTAGCCCGTGGCCGGCCCGCAAACAAGCCCGACGCGCCGCCGCCCTGCGGATCGATCGGCTGCGACGGCGACGGGTAACCGCGTTTCCGGCCTTCGCGGCGCTTGACAGAGATTCACCGGGTGACCATGATCCGAAATGACAAGTGGCCCGGATTGTTTCGGGGCACGCGGTCACGTTTCGTGATCTGGGGCCGTAGCTCAGTTGGGAGAGCGCTAGAATCGCACTCTAGAGGTCGAGGGTTCGATTCCCTTCGGCTCCACCAGTCATGGGCCTGACCGGCGACGGTCGGGCCTTTCCCATGTTACGGGAGACTGTTACGGGAACCTTGAAGGGGGATTTGCGAACCCTGGAAGTGCCGAATGGGCAACCGCACCGCAAGCCAGACTTGGCGGAGCGGCTGCGCCGGGCGAAGCGGCGGATCGCATCGATCCGCTCGACGGAGCGTCAGATATCGGCAGTTTCGGGGGGCAATTTCGGGGTCGCAACCGCCGCCGAGGACTGCGACGTCCCCAACGACGCCGCACCGCCTTGCCCCTGGCCGTCCCGGTGCTCTTGGCCGTCCCGGTCGGATGTCTGCGGCAAGCGGCCGGCTTACGACGGCTGGCGCATCAGTGCCTGATCGAGACTGGCCGCCGCCTCGGCACTGTCGGGGTCGATTTCCAGGGCGCGGCGGAACGAGGCCACGGCTTCGTCGAGGCGGCCGAGGCCGAGCAGGGCGGTGCCGAGATTGGTCAGCGCCTTGACATGGCTCGGCCGGATCGCCAGAGCGCTCTTGCACGCCGCCAGCGCCTCATAGAACAGGTTCTGCGCCGACAGGACGGCACCGAGATTGGCATAGGCCTCGGCGAAATCCTTGCGCAGCGCCAGGGCGCGGCGATAGGCGTCGATCGCCCCTTCCCACTCGCCCTGCTCCTGCAGGGCCGTGCCGAGGTTGAAATGCGCCTCGGCATAGTCCGGCGCCAGCGCGATGGCGTGCTCGAAGCCCGCAATCGCTTCGGGCAGGCGGCCCTGATCCTTGAGCACGACGCCAAGGTTGGAATGAACGTCCGGCGAATCCGGCTCCAGGACCAGGACGGCGTGGAAGACCGCGATGGCAGCGTCCAGCTCGCCCAGGCGATGCAGAGTGGTCCCGAGATTGAAGCAGGCATCGGCCCACTCGGGCCGCAGCTCGACGGCCCGGCGAAACGCCTGGGCGGCCTCTTCCAGAAGATTGCGCTCGAGCAGCAGGGTTCCGACCTCGTACTGCACCGCGGCGTCGTTGGGCTGGCGCTCGATCGCGTTCAGCAGGCTGGCCGTGGCCTCCTCGGCCCGGTTCAGTTTTTCCAGGAGCCGGCCATAGCCGATATTGGCGACCGGATTCGCGGGATCGGCCTCGATCAGCCGGCGATAGGCGTCTTCGGCGCCGGCCAGATCGCCCTTCTCCTGAAGCAGCTCGGCCAGATTGAACAGCGCATCGACCGCCGCCGGCTGCAGCTCCAGCGCCGTGCCGAGCGCACCCAGCGCCTCGTCCTTCCGGCCTGCGGCGCGCAGCGCGATGCCGAGATTGGAATGGAAGGCGGCATCGGTCCGCTTCACGACGATCGCACGGGTGATCAGTTCGATCGCGACCCCGTGATTGCCGCCCTGCAGGGCGAGAACGCCCATCAGATGCAGTGCATCGGGATCTTCGGGTCTCGCTTCGAGAACCCGGGCGTAAAGCTGGGCGGCCTCCGCGAGGCGACCCGCCTGATGATGCTGCACCGCGAGGGCGAGGGAGTCGGTGTCGTCTGTCATGCGGCACTGTTTACCCGAGCTTTGCATCGCTCTCCAGAGGATTCTTCGGCCCCGAACAATTTTTTCGAGACGCCGGCCGGCGCGGATTTCGGCGCCGGCCGGCCCGCCCTCATCGGGACCGCTGCACCGGTTCGGCAGGCGGATCGCCCGGCGACAACGCCTCGATGATCCGGCATTCGGCGACCGTACCGCCGCGACACCGGTCGGTCATCCGGCGCAGCTCGGCGGCCAGCCGCTCCAGATCGGCCAGCTTGCGCTCCACCGCATCGAGATGCGCCCGCGCGATCCGGTCGGCCTCGGCGCAGGCCTGATCCGGCCGGTCGGCCAGCTCCAGCAGATCGCGGATCTGCTCGATCGTGAACCCGAGATCGCGGCTCCGCCGAATGAAGCCGAGCCGTGCCAAGTGTCCCGGTCCATAGATCCGGTAATTGCCCGCCGTGCGCGGCGGCCGGGGCAGCAGACCGATGCGTTCGTAGTACCGGATGGTTTCGACCCTGGTTCCGGTGGCCTGCGCAAGGGCTCCGATGGTGACGGAGATCGGGTCGGTTCGGGTTGCCATGGCGCTTGACCCTGTAGTGGCTATAGGGTCCATATGAAGCGTCACATCGAGTTTGTCCATCGAGGTGATCGCCATGAGCGCCGGCTGCTGCAACCATCACTGCCATACCGAGGCGGCCGAGCAACGGGATGACGGGCGCTATCGCCAGATCCTGTGGCTCGCGCTTGCCATCAACGGCGCGATGTTTCTGGTCGAGATCGTCGCCGGGCAGGCCGCCGGCTCGATGTCGCTGCAGGCCGATGCGCTCGATTTCCTGGCCGACACGGCCAATTACGCGATCGCCCTGGCGGTGATCGGACTGACCCTGCGCTGGCGCGCCATGGCGGCGCTGGTCAAGGGCGCCAGCATGGGGCTGTTCGGCCTGTGGGTGGCGGCGGCGACGGTCTGGTCCGCGTTCACCGGCGTCGTGCCCCACGCCGTGACCATGGGCGCGGTCGGCTTCGCCGCGCTGATCGCCAATGCCGTCGTCTTCGTCCTGCTCTGGCGGTTTCGGACGGGCGACAGCAATCGCCGTTCGGTCTGGATCTGCTCGCGCAACGATGCGATCGGCAATCTGGCCGTTCTGCTGGCGGCGCTCGGCGTGTTCGGCACCGGCACCGGCTGGCCCGACATCGCCGTGGCGGCGATCATGGCGTCGCTCGCCCTGACGGGCGCCGTGCAGGTGATCCGGCAGGCAAGCGGCGAACTGCGCGCCCCCGCCCTGCCGGCCGCCGCCGAATAGCCGGGCGCGCGCCCTTCGCGATCAGAAGGCCGTGCGCGGCGTGCGGTCGATCGGGTGGGCCGAATCGTGCATGTACAGATTGTCGAGCGCATCGGCCACCGCGCCGATGCTGAACACCGGGGGAATCCCTTCGAACTTGCAGGCCGACACCACCTGATCGATGATGAATTTGGGCTGGTAGCAGGCCAGCGGCTTGCCTTCCTTGTCGATCAACTGCTCGATCACGTAATCCATGATTTCCGGTGTGGCCTGCAGCCCTTTCTTCTTCGCGACCGCGGTGAAGATCACCTTGAACTCTTCCGGTGAGGGGCCGCCGATCTCCAGCTTGTAGGGAATTCGGCGCAGAAAGGCGGGGTCGGTGAGGTCCTCCGGGGTCAGATTGGTCGAGAAGATGATGAACTCGTCGAACGGGATCGAAAAGCTCTGGCCGGTGTGCAGCTTCAGGTAATCGCGCCGGCTTTCCAGCGGGATGATCCAGCGGTTGAGCAGTTCGTCGGGTTTGACCAGTTGCCGCCCGAAATCGTCGGCGATGAAGGTGCCGTTCAGCGCCTTCATGTGCAGCGGCGCCTCGTAGAACTTGGCCAGCGGGCTGAACTGAAGATCGAGCATTTCGAGCGTCAGCTCGCCGCCGGTGATGATCACCGGCCGGCGGCAGGCCACCCAGCGCTGGTCGAGTTCGCCGCGCCGCACGCCGTTGCCGCCATTGGTGCCCGAGCCGTCGCCCTCCGCCGCCGGCATGGATTTCGGCCGGAGATGGATGCTCGGATCGTAGACCTTGACGATCTGGCCCTCGACCTCGATTGCATAGGGCACATAGATCAGGTCGCTGAACAGCGTGCCGATCTTTTCGGCCACGGTGGTCTTGCCGTTGCCGGCCGGGCCATAGAGCATCAGCGACAGCATCGAGTTGATCGCCGGGCCGATCTTGCGCACCAGGGTCTCGGGCACGACGATATCGGAGAACTGCTCCATGATTCGCTCGCGGCCGATCCGCTCGTTGGAGATGCGCTGGTGCAGCACCTGCTGGCAATAGCAGGCCAGCGAGACCGGTGCCGGGCCGACATACAGGCTCTGGTCCAGCGCCTCCTCCGCCCGGCCGCGGCCGAGGCCGGTCAGGGCGTAGCGGAACTCGCTGGAGGCGCGGATGCCGGCGGCGGTCAGCGGCTCGATCAGCTTGCGCTCGCGCGCCTCTTCGATCAGCGAGGCGACCACGGCATAGGGCAGTTTCAGCCGGCTCGACAGATCGCTCGGCCGTTCCGCGCCGTCCACCGCCATGGATTTCAGCATCAGCCGGAGCAGGTTGCCCGGCGCGACACCGGTATCGGCCAGGGTCTTGGGCGCCGGCGGCGCGCGATGCAGCAGATCGTCGAGCTGCTCGGCCGAGATCAGCCCCATCGCCACCAGGGTCTCGCCCAGCCGGCCGCCCTGCTCGTTCTGGCGCGCCGCCGCGCGTTCGATGTCCTCGGGGCTGACCAGCCCCTGGGCGGTCAAGAGATCTCCCAGCCGCATGCTCCCGTCGACTCCGCAATCCGTAGACGATGACAACTTTTAGTCCGCTACGGTAATCATCGGGTAAATGCCGCCCCATCGATCCGGATCGATCGCACCGGACTGGCGTCGCCGGCGATTGGTTCGTATGGTGATCCGGCGCGCCTTCGGCCGGAAGGGCCGGCTGCCCGGGCGGCCGGCCGATCGCATCATGGACCTCAGCGAAACCCAGATCCGGCGCTACGCCCGTCACATCCTGCTGCCGGAGATCGGCGGCGCGGGTCAGGCGCGGCTGCTGGAGTCGCGGGTGCTGGTGGTCGGGGCGGGCGGGCTGGGCTCGCCGCTGCTGCTCTATCTGGCCGCCGCCGGGATCGGCACGCTGGGCGTCATCGACGACGACCGGGTCGAGTTGAGCAACCTCCAGCGCCAGGTGATTCACGACACTGCCGGGCTCGGCCGGCCGAAGGTGGCCAGCGCCGCCGAGAGAATCGCCGCGCTGAACCCCGATGTCCGGGTCGAGCCGCATGACTGCCGGCTGGCCGCGGCCAATGCCCCCGATCTGATCGCGCGGTACGATCTGGTCGTCGACGGCAGCGACAATTTCGCCACCCGCTTTCTGCTGGCCGATGCCTGCCATCTCGGCCGCCGGCCGCTGATTTCCGGCGCCCTGTTCCGGTTCGACGGGCAGGTGATGGTGTCGAAGGCATTTGCCGGGCCGGACCTGCCCTGCTATCGCTGCCTGTTCCCGGCACCGCCGCCGGACGGCACGGTGCCGAACTGCTCGGCGGCGGGGGTGATGGGCGCGCTGGCCGGGCTGGTCGGCGCGCTCCAGGCGATCGAGACGGTCAAGGACCTGCTGGGCATCGGCCGAAGTTTGGCCGGGCGGCTGCTGATCGTCGAGGCGCTGGGCACCACCTTCCGCACCATCCGCGTCCGGCCCGACCCCGATTGCCCGCTCTGCGGACCGCGCGCTACCATCAAGGATCTGTCGGATCATGCCTGAAGGACCGGAGACGCTGTCGATCGTGGTGTTCGACGGCGCGTTCGAGCGGGTGCACTACGCCTTCGTGCTGGCCAGCGGCGCCGCGGCGACCAACCGGGCGGTGACCCTGTTCTTCTCCGGCCGGGCGCTGCACGCGCTCAGGCCCCAGGGCTGGACCCGGCTCGACGGCGGCGATGCCGGCCACCCGGCGGCGCACGAGGCCGAGCTGAGCGCCCGGGGCCTGGCCACATTCCAGGCCCTGCGCGAGGCCTGCCGCGAACTGGGCGTGCGGTTCATGGCCTGCGAACTGGGCCTCAAGAGCCAGGATCTCGGTCCCCAGGATCTCGATCCGGCGTTGAAGGTGGAAATCGCCGGGGTCGCGACCTTCCTGAACGGTGCCCCGAAGACCGGGGCGATTCTGTTCGTCTGAGGATCTCGCCGGACGCCGGCAAAAGCGGTAAGGGAGAGCGGAAATGGCCTGGGCCGTCCTGTTCGTCGCCGGATTGTTCGAAATCGGCTGGGCGGTCGGCCTGAAATATACCGAAGGATTCACGCGGATCGGGCCGACCCTGGCGACCGTGGCCTCGATGGTCATCAGCCTCGGGTTGCTGGGTCTGGCGCTGAGAACCTTGCCGCTCGGCACCGCCTATGCGGTCTGGACCGGAATCGGCACGATCGGCACCGCGCTGCTCGGCATCCTGCTGTTCCAGGAATCGGCCGATGTCATCCGGCTGGTCTGCATTGCCCTGATCGTCGCCGGGATCGTCGGTTTGAAGCTGGTGACGCCATAGGGCCCGGCTCTCTCGGCAAACCGCATCCCCCGCAAGGCCGGGTCGCCCCGGCCTTGCGGAGAGTCGGGCCTTGCAGAGACCCGGGCGGTCAGGCCGCCAGCCGCAGGCCCCGTTCCAGGGCGCTGGCCAAACGGCGGGAGAAGGCGGCGGGGTCGGGCAGGTGTTCGCCCTCGACGATGCGTGCCTGATCGAGCAGCAGATGGGCCATTTCGTCGATCTGCACCGCCGCTCCGGCATCGACACCCTCCTTGGCGCCGGCCAGATCGATCAGCCGGGCGACCAGCGGATGCCGCGGATTGACCTCCAGAATCCGCTTGGCCCCGTCCTGGAGCTGCTTGTGCAGCTTCAGCAGGCGTTCCAGGTGCATGTCCATGTCGCCCTCGTCGGCGACCAGACAGACCGGCGAGTCGGTCAGGCGCTCGGAGGTGCGGACGTCCTTGACCTCGTCCTGCAACGCCACCTTGAACCGGGCGATCAGCGCCGACAGGCCGTCGGGCGGCGGCGGCGCCTCCTCGCCCTGGTCGGCCTCGGCGGCCTTGATCCGGGCCAGATCGGCGCCGCCGCGGGTGACCGATTTGAACGGCTTGTCCTTGTAGGTGCCGATCGAGGGCAGCCAGAACTCGTCGACCGGGTCGGTCAGCAGCAGCACCTCGACGCCGCGGGCGCGGAAGCCCTCGAGCTGGGGCGATTTGCGCAGCGTGTCGATGTCGTCGCCGGTGATGTAGTAGATCGCCTCCTGCCCGTCCTTCATCCGCCCGATATAGTCGTCCAGCCCGACCAGCCCGGAAGTCGCCGAGCCGGCCGCCTCGGCGACCGAGCCGACCGCGGTCGAGGCGGCGCGGACCAGCCCGAGCAGCGTCTCGCGCTGCTCGAAATCCTCGTACAGCCCTTCCTTCAGCACGGCGCCGAACTGGGTCCAGAACCCGGCATAGCCGGCCGGGTCCTCGGCCGCCTTCTTCGCCAGGTCGCTCAGCACCCGTTTGGTCAGGCCCTGGCGGATCCTGGCGACCAGGGGGTTGTTCTGGAGCATCTCGCGGCTGATGTTGAGCGGCAGATCCTCGCTGTCGACGATGCCCCGCAGGAACCGCAGATAGGGCGGCAGCAGTCCCTCCGCCGCATCGGCGACGAACACCTTGCGGACGTAAAGCTTGAGCCGGTGCTTGCGCTCGGGGTGGAACAGGTCGAACGGCGCGGCCGAGGGCACGAACACCAGGGCGGTGTATTCGATCTTGCCTTCGGCCCGGTAATGCACGGTCAGCCACGGATCGTCGAAGCCGTGGCCGACATGGTGGTAGAATTCCTTGTAGTCGTCGGCGGTGATCTCGGATTTCGGCCGGGTCCACAGCGCGGCGGCGCGGTTCAACCGCTCCTCCTCGGCCGGCTGACCGTCCTTGGCCTCGCCGGTCAGCACCACCGGAATCGGAATGTGGTCCGAATAGGTCTTGACGATCTGGCGCAGCCGGTGCGGCTCCAGGAACTCGTCCTCGCCCTCGGCCAGATGCAGGATCACCCTCGTGCCGCGCGGCACCTCGCCCGCCGCCTCGCCGCCCGCCGTCTCGCCGCCCTCCGCCTCGCCGATGGTGAACTCGCCCTTGCCGTCCGATGCCCACCGCCAGCCCTGGGACTCGCCGGCCTTGCGGGTCACCACCTCGACCTGCGACGCGACCATGAAGGCGGAATAGAAGCCGACGCCGAACTGGCCGATCAGCGCCACGTCCTTGCGCTCGTCCCCGGTCAGCCGGTCGAGGAAGGCCAGCGTGCCGGATCGGGCGATGGTGCCGAGCAGGCCGACCAGCTCGTCCCGGTTCATGCCGATGCCGGTATCGGCGACGGTCAGGGTGCGGGCGGTCTTGTCGGCGGTCAGGGTGATCTTGAACGGCGCGCCGTCGGCGGTCAGCGCCGGCTCGGTCAGCGCGGCGTAGCGCAGGCGGTCGCAGGCATCCGAGGCGTTGGAGATCAGTTCCCTGAGAAAGACTTCCTTATGGCTGTACAGCGATTTCGCCACTATTTCCAAAAGCCGGCCCACTTCGGCCTGGAAATGCAGACGCTCCTCCGTCATGGCGGCGACCCCGTTCACATCTGGTTGAGAAATTCGGTGTCGCTGATATGTGCAAAGCCGCCGCGGCGCGCAAGATCGCACCGCAGCCGGCGTCCCGGACCGCGAGGCGAGGGTGGCCGGGGGAGCGGGGCGCGAGGGCGAGAAGGCAGGAGGGTGGAGGGTGAGGTGAACGACGAACCCATCAGAAGATGGATGGCATGATCGGCCGAATCGGTCGTTACCTGCTCGGTTTCAAGGCCGAAAAGGCGGCGGGCCCCGCGAGGCAAGGCTTCGTTTTCTTCGACGCACTGGAGGGTGATTGTCGCCGATCCATTCATGAGGGATTGCCGGAGTGCCGATTCAGAGCCGTCGATCTGAATAGCACAACGAAAACGTTTGACTTCCCCGACGTTAAAGCCGAAATTTATATCAGAGAATTCTTAAATTGCGTGCCGACGACGGCAGTCTACCAAATATCATGGATCAGATAACATGGGAAAGGAATTAATAATCTATTGCGATGAGTCGACTAAAAAAGGCAAGCATTTCTCAAATTTCTATGGTGGAATATTAGTACGCTCCACGGATCTTGAAGCTATAAAAGTGTCGATAGCTGACAAGAAGGCCGAATTAGGTTTCGGTGGCGAAGTAAAATGGTGCAAAATCTCAGAATCTTATAAGAACAATTTCCCTATCCAGGCAAGGCAGGTTCTGCAAAAGTTCTGTCTTG